>NZ_JAMYBY010000020.1:0-109545 GCF_024126555.1 Pseudomonas sp. VE 267-6A | reverse complement strand
GCTCCTGCAGTTTTTCCGCATCGCTCCAGTTCGGACGCGGCGACACCGGAATGGTCAGCAGGTCGTTGAGCAGGCTGTCACGCTCGCCGGCCAGGTCGATGCGCTGCAATTCGCTCTGCACCCCCTGCACGTCCACCTGGTGGTAGTGCAGCGCATGCAGCGTGGCGGCCGTGGGCGAGGGCACCCATGCGGTGGTGGCACCGGCCTTGGGGTGGCCGATCTTCTGCACCAGCATGTCGGCCATCAGGTCGGGCATGGCCCACATGCCCTTGCCGATCTGCGCGCGCCCCTTGAGCCCGCAGGCCAGCCCCACCAGCACGTTGTTGCGCTCGTAGGCGGTGATCCACGGCGTGGACTTCATGTCGCCCTTGCGCAGCATCGGGCCGGCTTCCATGGCGCTGTGCATCTCGTCGCCGGTACGGTCGAGAAAGCCCGTGTTGATGAACACCACCCGCTCGTGCGCTGCGCCGATGCACGCCTTGAGGTTTACCGAGGTGCGCCGCTCCTCGTCCATGATGCCCATCTTCAGGGTGTTGCGCGGCAGCGCCAGCAGGTCTTCGACACGCCCGAACAGTTCGGCGGCAAACGCCACTTCGGCAGGGCCGTGCATCTTCGGCTTGACGATGTACACGCTGCCGCTGCGCGAGTTGCCGCGCCGCTGCAGGTCGTGGATGGCGATCAGGCCGGTGAGCACCGCGTCCATGATGCCCTCGGGAATCTCGGCGCCATCGCCATCGAGAATCGCCGGGTTGGTCATCAGGTGGCCGACGTTGCGCACGAACAGCAGCGAACGGCCATGCAGGGTCAGTGTTGCGCCATCGGCTGCGGTGTAGACGCGGTCCGGGTTGAGGCGGCGCACGCGGGTCTTGCCGCCCTTGCTGATCGCTTCGCTCAGGTCGCCTTTCATCAGGCCCAGCAGGTTGCGGTAGATCAGGGTCTTGTCTTCGGCATCCACCGCGGCCACCGAGTCCTCGCAGTCGAGGATGGTGCTCAGGGCGGCTTCGACCAGCACGTCCTTGACCCCGGCCGCATCGGTCTGGCCGATGGCGCTGGTGGGGTCGATCTGGATTTCCAGGTGCAGGCCGTTGTTCTTCAGCAGCACCGCGTTCGGCTGGGCGGCATCGCCCTGGAAACCGACGAACTTGGCGGGGTCTTTGAGTGTGGTGGTCATGCCGCTGATGAGCTCGACGCGCAGTTGCCCGTCCTCGATGCGGTAGGCCTTGGCCTCGGCGTGCGAGCCGCCGGCCAGCGGTGCAGCCTGGTCCAGGGCCTTGCGCGCGAAGGCGATGACCTTCTGGCCACGGCGCGGGTTGTAGCCCTCGCCAGCCTCGGCGCCGTCGGCGTCGCTGATCGCATCGGTGCCATACAGCGCGTCATACAGCGAGCCCCAGCGTGCGTTTGCGGCGTTGAGCGCATAGCGCGCGTTCATCACCGGCACCACCAGCTGCGGGCCGGCCTGTTCGCACAGCTCGCTGTCGACGTTGGAGGTGCTCACCGCCACCTGTTCAGGCACCGGCACCAGGTAGCCGATCTCGCTCAGGAAGGCGCGGTAGGCCGGCATGTCGGCCACCGGGCCCGGGTGGGCGCGGTGCCAGGTGTCCAGCGCGGCCTGCAGGCGGTCGCGTTCGGCGAGCAGGGCGCGGTTCTTCGGCGCCAGGTCGTGCACCAGGGCGTCGAAGCCTTGCCAGAAGTTGGCCTCCGGCACACCGGTGCCGGGCAGGGCCTCGGTTTCGATGAAGTGCTGCAGGGCGCTCGCGACCTGCAGGCGTTGACGCTGAATACGGTCGTTCATGTTCGGTTGCTCCTGATCAGTCTTTAACGGCGGCAACGCCGGCCTTGGCCACCTGGGCGTCCTGTTCGGACTTGACCCCCGACACACCCACCGCGCCGACCACCTGGCCGTCGACGATCACCGGCACGCCGCCTTCGAGCGTGCCGCTGATCACCGGCACCGACAGGAACGCCGTGCGCCCGCCATTGATCATGTCTTCGTACAGCTTGGTTTCACGTCGGCCCAGCGCCGCGCTGCGGGCCTTTTCGGTGGCGATGTAGGCACTCACCGGCGCGCAGCCGTCCAGGCGCTCGAAGCCCAGCGGGTGGCCGCCGTCGTCGACCACGGCAATGCTCACGGCCCACTGGTTGGCCTGGGCCTCGGCACGGGCGGCGGCGAGAATCTGCTGCACGTCGCTCAGGGTCATTACGGGTTTGCTTTGCATGAAATCAGGCTCCTGGGTTGAGGGCTTGGTCAACGAGTTCGATCCAGTGCCGCACGGGGGTTCGCCCGGCACCGTCGAGGTGGGTCTGGCAGCCGATGTTGGCCGTGGCGATCACGTCGGGGTGGCCACTTTCCAGCGCATCGAGCTTGTTGTCGCGCAGTTGCCTGGACAGCACCGGCTGGGTCAGCGAATAGGTGCCGGCCGAACCGCAGCACAGGTGGCTGTCGGGTACCTCGGTAAGGTTGAAGCCCAGGCGTTTGAGTACGGCTTCAACTGCGCCGCCAAGTTTTTGTGCGTGCTGCAGGGTACACGGGCAGTGGAAGGCCAGGGTCTGGTCGCAGCAGGCCTCGAAGCGCTCCAGCGGTTCGGCGCGGATCACTTCGACGATGTCCCGCGCCAGGGCGCTGATGCGCTCGGCCTTGGCCGCGTAGGCCGGGTCGTCGCGCAGCAGGTAGGCGTATTCCTTGACGAAGGCGCCGCAGCCGCTGGCGGTCTGCACGATGGCTTCGGCGCCGGCTTCCACGGCTGGCCACCAGGCGTCGATATTGCGCCGCGCACGTTCAAGCCCGGTGTCCTGCGCGTTGAGGTGATAGTCCACCGCGCCGCAGCAGCCGGCCTGGGCAATCGGCGTGATGCTGATGCCCAGGCGGTCGAGCACGCGCGCGGTGGCGGCGTTGGTGTTGGGCGACAGGCTGCGCTGCACGCAGCCTTCGAGCATCAGCACGCGCCGTGCATGGGTGGCCTGGGGGCGTTGCCGGGCCGGTGCCACGCTGCGTGGCAGGTGGGTCCTGAATGCCTCGGGCAGCACTGGGCGCAGCAGCTCGCCGGTACTCACCAGCGCCTGGAACAGGGCCGGGCGCGGCACCACGGCGCGCAGGCCGCTGCGCAGCAGGCGCTGGCCCAGCGGGCGGGGTACACGGGCCTCGATGGCGTCGCGACCGATGTCCAGCAGCTTGTGGTACTCCACCCCCGACGGGCAGGTGGTTTCGCAGTTGCGGCAGGTCAGGCAGCGGTCCAGGTGCTGCTGGGTCTTCTCGCTGACGGTGTCCTGCTCGAGGAATTGCTTGATCAGGTAGATGCGTCCGCGCGGGCCGTCCAGCTCGTCGCCCAGTTCCTGGTAGGTGGGGCAGGTGGCATTGCAGAAGCCGCAGTGCACGCAACTGCGCAGGATGCGTTCGGCTTCGTCGGCGTGGGGCAGGCGCTTGGCCGCTTCGCTCAGGTTGGTCTGCATGGTGGCTCCTGGGTCAGACGTCGGCGTACTGGCGGCCGGGGTTGAAGATGCCCTGAGGGTCCAGGTTGCGCTTGAGCGTCTGGTGAAACCGCAGGATCGGTGCGGCCAGCGGCTGGAACGGGCTGTCCACCACGCCCGGGGTGAAGCAGGTGGCGTGCCCGTTGGCGGCGGCGGCGAGCTGGCGGATGCTGTCGGCATCGGCGCTGCTCTTGAGCCAGCGTTGCGCGCCGCCCCAGTCGATCAACTGCTCGCCCTCGATCGCCAGCGGCGCCGTCAGTGCCGGCACCGACAGGCGCCACAGCGGGCGCGGGTCGTCGAAGAACGCCAGGCGCTGTTCGCGCAGGTCGTCCCAGTAGCTGTCATCCAGCGCATCGCCGCCCAGGCGTTCGGCGGCGGCGCGTACCGAACCCTCGTTGCCTTCCAGGCGCAGGTACAGGGTGCTGCCGTCATGGCTGGCGGCGGTCAGCGGGATCGGCTGCTGGCCCCATTCGCCGAGCTTGTCCAGGGCCATCTGCAGCGGCATGGCCTGGCGCAGGCTGACCCGGCAGCGGTACTTGGGCAGCACCTTGAACGAGGCTTCGGTGATCACCCCCAGGCAGCCCAGGCTGCCGGCCAGCAGGCGCGACAGGTCGTAGCCGGCGACGTTCTTCATCACCTCGCCGCCAAAGCGCAGGTGCGTGCCCAGGCCGCTGATCATGCGCGTGCCCAGTACGAAGTCGCGTACCGAACCCGCCCATGGGCGACGCGGGCCCGACAGGCCGGCAGCGAGCATGCCGCCGACCGTGGCGTTGTCGCCAAAGCACGGCACTTCGCAGGCAAGCATCTGCCCGCCACGCTCCAGCGCGGCCTGCAGCTCGCGCAGGGGCGTGCCGGCGCGGGCGGTGATCACCAGTTCGGTGGGGTCGTAGGAGACGATGCCGGTGTGCCCGGCGAGGTCCAGTGGCTGGGCGTCGACGGGGCGCCCGTAGAAGGTCTTGCTGGCACCGCCGCGGATGAACAGCGGGGTGCGCTCGGCGATGGCCTGCTGCACGCGGGCCAGCAGGTCGGCGCTGCGGTCGCTGCCGTGGGCCGGGTCGAACAGTACGGTGCTCATCAGAAGCGCTCCAGGTCCGGGAAGGGCAGTTGGCCGTGGTGCACGTGCATGGCGCCGAATTCGGCGCAGCGGTGCAGGGTGGGGATGTTCTTGCCCGGGTTGAGCAGGCCCAGCGGGTCGAACGCAGCCTTTACCGCATGGAACAGGCTCAGCTCGTCGCTGTTGAACTGGGCGCACATCTGGTTGATCTTCTCGCGGCCTACGCCGTGCTCGCCGGTGATGCTGCCGCCGACCTTCACGCACAGCTCGAGGATCTTGCCGCCGAACGCCTCGGCGCGTTCCAGCTCGCCGGGGGTGTTGGCATCGAACAGGATCAGCGGGTGCATGTTGCCGTCGCCGGCATGGAACACGTTGGCCACGCGCAGGTTGTACTCGGCCGAGAGGTCGGCGATGGCCCCCAGCACGTGGGGCAGTTCGCGCCGGGGTATGGTGCCGTCCATGCAGTAGTAGTCGGGCGACAGCCTGCCCACGGCGGGGAAGGCGTTCTTGCGCCCGGCCCAGAAGCGCACGCGCTCGGCTTCGTCGCGGGCCAGGCGCACTTCGGTGGCACCGGCCTGTTCGAGCAGCACGCGCACGCGCTCGCAGTCGTCGTGCACGTCGGCCTCGACGCCGTCCAGTTCACACAGCAGGATGGCCTCGGCCTCTACCGGGTAACCGGCGTGGATGAAGTCTTCGGCGGCGCGAATCGCCAGGTTGTCCATCATCTCCAGGCCGCCGGGGATGATACCGGCGGCGATGATGTCGCCCACGGCGCGGCCGGCCTTTTCCACCGAGTCGAAGGCGGCCAGCAGCACCTTGGCCACCTGCGGCTTGGGCAGCAGCTTGACGGTGACTTCGGTGATGATGCCGAGCATGCCCTCGGAACCTGTGAACAGCGCCAGCAGGTCAAAGCCGGGGGCGTCCAGGGCATCGCTGCCCAGGGTCATGCGTTCGCCCTCGACGCTGAGCATCTCGACCTTGAGCACGTTGTGCACGGTCAGGCCGTACTTGAGGCAGTGCACGCCGCCGGCGTTCTCGGCGACGTTGCCGCCGATCGAGCAGGCGATCTGCGAGGAGGGGTCGGGTGCGTAGTACAGCCCATGCGGCGCGGCAGCCTGGGAAATCGCCAGGTTGCGTACGCCGGGCTGCACGCGGGCAAAGCGCCCGGCCGGGTCGATTTCAAGAATCTTGTTGAAGCGCGCCATTACCAGCAGCACGCCCTTTTCCAGCGGCAGCGCGCCGCCGGACAAACCGGTGCCGGCGCCACGTGCCACCACCGGCACCTTGCGCTCGTGGCACAGGCGCAACACGCTCTGCACCTCTTCCAGATGGCGCGGCAGCACCACCAGCATCGGCGTGGTGCGGTAGGCCGAGAGGCCGTCGCACTCGTAGGGCTTGAGGTCTTCGGCGGCGTGCAGGATATCCAGGTCGGGCAGGCGGCTCTGCAGGGTGTGCAGGAACTCGGCCCGGTCGACGCTGTGCAGCGCACCATCGACGCGTTCGTCGTAGAGAATGTTCATGGGCAGGCTAACGACCCTTGTCTTGTTGTTATGGAAGCTCGATGGAACACGGCTCACTTGCATCATTGGCCGGCGGCGGCTTAGTGTCTATCGCTCAAATCACTGGTCGAACCAGTTTGTTGCTGCGGTTTTTCCGGCTTTTTCATGAATATTCAATAAATACAGTTAGTTATGTATTGATCTGGCAAGGGGCATAAAGCCCATGGTGTCTGGTCATACCAGTTGGAGGGACGATGGGCGAAGCGCTTTCAATGCAGGTGGCAGACGTGGTGTGCGAGCGCATCGAGCGGCTGATCGTCGATGGCGTGCTCAAGGTCGGCCAGGCGCTGCCGTCGGAGCGGCGCCTGACCGAAAAGCTCGGCGTGTCGCGCACGGCCCTGCGCGAAGGGCTCAAGCTGCTGCGCGCCAAGGGCATCATCGAGACTGCGCATGGCAAGGGTTCATATGTCGCGCAGTTGTCGGGGCAGGGCAGCACCTCGGCATTGATGCACCTGTTCAGTTCGCAGCCGCGCACCCTGTACGACCTGTTCGAGGTGCGCAGCCTGCTGGAAGGGGAGTCGGCACGCCTGGCGGCGCTGCGCGGCACCGAGGCGGACTTCGTGCTCATACGGCGCAGCTACGAGGCGTTGCTGGCGGCCCATGAGCAGCCACTGACGGCCTCTGAGCATGCGCACCTGGACCATGCGTTTCACCTGGCGATCTGCGAGGCCTCGCACAACCCGGTGCTGGTGCAGACGCTGCGCTCGCTGACCGACCTGCTGTTGAACTCGGTGTTCGCCTCGGTGAACAACCTGTACCACCGCGATGTGCAGAAGCGCCAGATCGACCGCCAGCATGCGCGGTTGTACAACGCCGTGACCGGGCGAATGCCGGAGCAGGCGCGCAAGGCGGCGATTGCGCATATCCAGGGCATCTGCGCGAACCTCAAGGAGATCGAGGAGGAGGAGCAGCGGCTGGTACGCGCGACGTTGCGGCTGGAGGGGTGGGTTTGAGGGCGTGTGGGCCGGGGTAGGCGCGCCGTGCGGCGGAGCTCTGCCACATCTGCCCGCTGGTCGCAGCAAAAAATGCGAACGATTGCAGTCAAACCCACTCACACCTTGAGGGCACGACCCCACGCCCCCCGTCGAAGGAGCAAGCGTATGACCCAGCGAGGCCAGGACACCATCGAATGGCTGCAAGGCCAGTCCATGCTGCAAGCCGCCCGCGACCGCGCCCGGCTGTATGCAGGGCAGGCGCGCATGTGGCTGCACCCTTACGCCGAGGCCCGCGCCCGCGACGCCAGTGCCATCGCCTCGGTGTGGCTGACGGTGTACCCGGCCTCGATCATCGTCGAGGAGGGCGGTTCGGTGTTGCAGGCGCTGGCCCATGAGCAGCTGTGGCAGGCGCTGTCGGAGCTGGGTATCCAGGGCGTGCACACCGGGCCGTTGAAGCGCTCGGGCGGCATCACCCAGCGCGAGTTCACCCCCAGCGTGGACGGCAACTTCGACCGCATCAGCTTCGACATCGACCCGCGCTACGGCAGCGAGGCCGAGCTGGTGCACCTGAGCAAGGTGGCCTCGGCGCACAACGCGGTGACCATCGACGACTCGATCCCGGCGCACACCGGCAAGGGCGCCGATTTTCGCCTGGCCGAGATGGCCTACGGCGACTATCCCGGGCTGTACCACATGATCGAGATCCGCGAAGCCGACTGGGGCCTGCTGCCCGAGGTGCCGGCCGGGCGCGATGCGGCCAACCTCACGCCGGCCATGTGCGACGAGCTCAAGGCCCGTCACTACATCGTTGGCCAGTTGCAGCGGGTGATCTTCTTCGAACCCGGCATCAAGGAAACCGACTGGAGCGCCACGCCGCCGGTACTCGGGGTCGACGGCAAGCTGCGACGCTGGGTGTACCTGCACTACTTCAAGGAGGGCCAGCCATCGCTGAACTGGCTGGACCCAAGCTTTGCCGCGCAGCAGCTGATCATCGGCGACGCCCTGCACGCCATCGACGTGCTCGGCGCCCGTGGCCTGCGTCTGGATGCCAATGGCTTTCTCGGCGTGGAGCGGCGCGCCGAAGGGCCGGCCTGGTCGGAGAGCCACCCGCTGTCGGTCACCGGCAACCAGTTGCTGGGCGGCATGATCCGCAAGGCCGGTGGTTTCAGCTTCCAGGAACTGAACCTGACCCTGGACGACATCGCCAACATGTCCCACGGCGGCGCCGACCTGTCCTACGACTTCGTCACGCGCCCGGCCTACCAGCACGCGCTGCTGACCGGTGACACCGAGTTCCTGCGCCTGATGCTGCACCAGATGCATGCGTTCAAGATCGACCCGGCCTCGTTGATCCATGCCCTGCAGAACCACGATGAACTGACCCTGGAGCTGGTGCATTTCTGGACCCTGCACGCCAACGACAGCTACCTGTACAAGGGCCAGACCTTCCCCGGCAACATCCTGCGCGAGCATATCCGCAGCGAGATGTACGAGGGCCTGGCGGGCGAGCACGCGCCGTACAACCTCAAGTTCGTGACCAATGGCGTGTCGTGCACCACGGTCAGCATCATCACCGCCGCGCTGGGCATTCGCGACCTGGGCAGCATCGACGCCGAGCAGCTGGCGCTGATCCAGAAGGTGCACCTGCTGCTGGCCATGTACAACGCCATGCAGCCGGGGGTGTTTGCGCTGTCGGGCTGGGACCTGGTCGGCGCCTTGCCGCTGGAGCCCGAGCAGGTGGAGGGGCTGATGGGTGACGGCGACACCCGCTGGATTCATCGCGGCGCCTATGACCTGGCCGACCTGGACGTGGAGGCGCAGCTCTCGGCCGAGGGCCTGCCGCGTGCGCGTTCGCTGTATGGCAGCCTGGCCAGCCAGTTGCAGCACCCCGACAGTTTTGCCAGCAGCCTGAAACGCATGCTCGCTGTGCGCCAGGCCTATGCGATTGCGGCGAGCCGGCAGATCCTGATCCCCGAGGTGGCCAACCCGGCCTTGCTGCTGATGGTGCACGAGCTGCCGGCAGGCAAGGGCATCCAGATCACCGCACTCAACTTCGGTGCCGAGCCACTGAGCGAAACCCTGCATCTGCCGGATGTAAGCCCCGGCGCGGTGGTGGACATGATCAACGAACGGCTGGAGGGCGAGCTGAGCGAAGCGGGGGAGATGACCATCAATCTGGACGGCTATGAGGGCCTTTCGCTGCGCATCGTGAGCAGTGTGGCGACGCTGTAGGCGTTTGCATGCGGTAACGTTTTTACAGGCCCGGGGCTTCGTGTCTGACGGTTCCCCGGCCCCTTCGCTGGCAAGGCCAGCTCCTGCAAAGGGCCGCCACCGTCACCGCACTGCTGCCTGCCCCGTGACACACCCCGCCCACCTGATGGAAAATGCCCGACGCCTCTCCCCACCAAAAGGCTTCTGCATGGACAAGCTGGACCGGGCAATACTCGACCTTCTGCAAACCGACTGCACCCGCGCGGTGGGCGATATCGCCGAGCAGATCGGCCTGGGCACCACCGCCTGCTGGCGGCGCATCCAGAAGCTCGAAGAGGCCGGCATCATCCGCGGCCGCGTGGCCCTGCTCGACGGCAAGAAGCTCAATGTCGGCGTGGTGGTGTTCGTCTCGATCAAGACCACCCAGCACAACGCCGACTGGCTGGCCGGCTTTCATGCCGCCGTGGCCGGTATCGACGAAGTGCTGGAGGTGTACCGCATGGCCGGCGACACCGACTACTTGCTGCGCGTGGTGGTGCCGGACGTGGCCGCCTACGACGCGGTGTACAAGCAGTTGATCCGCATTCCGGGCCTGTCCGACATCAGCTCCAGCTTCTCCATGGAGCAGATCAAGTACTCCACCCGCCTGCCGCTGCGCTATGCGCCCTGAGCCGATCATGCTGCACCAGGCCGGCGCCGACGACAGGCAGGCGGCCGTCGCCTTCGTGATGCAGGCCCGCGCCGCGCTGTTCCCCAAGCTCGCCGCCACCGGGATGCCGGCAGACCTGCAGCAGTTCGAACAGGTCTACCTGCACGGCGCGGGGCGTTTCCTGCTGGCCCGCTGCAATGGCCAGATCGTCGCGGCCATCGGCTACCTGCCTTACGATCACCGCTTCCGCCAGCTCGACTACCGTGGGCAGAAGGTGGTGGAAGTGGTGCGCCTGTTCGTGTTGCCGGCCTATCGCCGCAGCGGGCTGGCCGGCGAGTTGTACCGCGCATTGCGTGAGCTGGCGCTGCAGGACCAGGTGCAGGTGCTGTACCTGCACACCCATCCGTTTCTGCCAGGCGCCATTGGTTTCTGGCAAAAACATGGCTTCGAGATCATCGATGTGGAAGCCGACCCGGTGTGGCAGACCACCCACATGCAATGTCGCCTGCCCGCCGGCTGAACCTCAGAAGCGCCCGTTGAGCGGGTATTCCACCGCCAAACGGATCTGGTCGGCATCCAGCTCGGCCTGGGCAGTGTTGCCCCGGTGCACGTTGTGCCGCAGCGACACGGTGGTGCCCTTGGCCACGCCGCCCTGCACCACGTAGCGCGCCTCCAGGTCGCGCTCCCAGTGCTTGCCGCCTTCGCCGTAGCCCAGGTACGCATAGCCGCCACGCGGGTCGACGTGGCTGCCATCGATGCGGCTGCCGCGCACATACGCCGCACTCAGCACCAGCCCGGGCAGGCCCCACGGGGTCATTGCCAGGTCGTAGCGGGCCTGCCACGACTGCTCGTTGGGGGCGTTGAAGTCCGACAATTGCACGGCGTTGCTGATGAAGATCGCGCCACGGGTCACATAGTCGAACGGTGTGTCGCCATCGACCTTCTGGTAGCCCAGGCTGAAGCTGTGCGGGCCCTGGGCGTAGGTCGAGAGCAGGCTCCAGGTGGTGTTGTCGATCTGCCCGGACAACGCCTTGCCGGTGTCGGTGGTGCGGTACAGGTTGAGGTTGAAGGTGAGCGAGCGGTTGGCGTCCAGTGCATGGCTGAAGGTGCCGCCCAGGTAGTGCTGGTTCCAGGTATCTTCGTAGCGCGAGGTGTACAGGCTGGCGCTGAGACTCGGGCTTGCGCTGTAGACCACCCCGGCCAGGTCGAAGGCATCGCCCTTTGCTGCGTTGGAGTAGTTCACCACGAACCCCTGGTCATGGCTGCTGGCGTTGCGGTCGGTGCTCTCGGTGAAGTGCCCGCCTACCAGTTTCACCCCATCGAATTCGGTGCTGGTGACCAGCACCCCGGTGGCGGTTTCGGGCAGCAGGCGGCTGTCGGACGAGCTGAACACCGGGGTCTTGACCCGCTGTTCGCCATACGACAGCACGGTGGAGGAGGCCCGAAGCTTGACCGCCGCGCCGCCGCGGCTGAACTCGTTCTTGGGGTGGCCGTGGTTGTCCAGCCCCAGCAGGCGCGCCTTGCCGGCGCGTCCGCCGCCGCTGTCCAGTTGCACGCCAAGGTAGGCATGGGCATCCACGCCCACGCCGATCAGGCCCTGGGTGAAGCCCGACTGCAACGTGCCCATCAGGCCATAGGCCCATTCCTCGGCATAACCGTTGCGCTCGGCACGGGGCTTGTAGGCATTGCGTGCGCCGCTGTTGCGCATGCCGTGGCGGTATTCGCGGTTGTCGTACACGCTGCGGTTGAGCAGGCTCCAGGTGCTGTCTTCGATAAGGCCGTTGGCCTGCTCCTGGGCCGATTCGGCCAGCACCAGGGGCGCCGGCCCGGCCAATGCCAGCAGCAGGGCCGAACGGGTGCGCAGTGCGATCATTGTGCGGCCTCGCGTTGCAGCAGGGCGGCAAGACGATCTGCTGCACGCCTGGGCAAGGTGCTCGGCAGGCTTGGTGGCGTGGCGGCGGGCTCACCGACCTGGATCAGCATCACCATGCCCATCGACAGGTGCGGGATGCACTGGATGCCGTACAGGCCCGGCACGTTGAAGGTCTGCTCGATTTGCTGGTTGATCCTGCCCTTGAACGCCTCGGCGCCTTCGGGCAGCAGGCCGGGCAGCGAGGCGGCATTGTGCCCGCTCTGGGTGGCGATGAACTTCACCGAATCGCCGGGGGCGATGCGCAGGTAGTCCGGCTCGTACACCATGCTGCCGGTCGCACCACGGTTGAGCATTTTCACTTCGTGCACCTCGGCCGATACCGAAGGGGCGAGCAGGGCGCTGGCGAGCAGCAGGGGCAAGGCGGCAAGGCGCATGGGCGGGCTATCCATTTCAGGTCAAGGGGAACGAACGCGCAGGATCTGCGCGCCGTCGAAGGGGTCAGTCAGGTAGTGCGCCTGCACCCCGAAGGTGGCCTGCAGGCGTTGCGGGGTCAGCACCTGCAACGGCGGGCCGACATCCACCAGGCGCCCGCGCTCGAGCACGGCCAGGCGATCGCAGGTGAGGGCCTGGTTGAGGTCGTGCAGGGCGATCAGGGTGGTCACCGGCAGCGCCTGAACCAGGCGCAGAATGCCCAGCTGGTGCTGGATGTCGAGGTGGTTGGTCGGCTCGTCGAGCAACAGCAGCTGCGGGCGTTGCGCCAGGGCCCGGGCGATGTGCACGCGCTGGCGCTCGCCACCGGAGAGGCTGCGCCAGCTGCGTGTTGCCAGGTGGGTGGCATCCACGTCGGCCAGGGCCTGCTGCACGATGGCGTGATCGTCTGCCGACCACGGGCGCAACGCCGACAACCACGGCGTGCGGCCCAGGGCCACGGCATCGAACACATTGATCGCATCGCTGGTGTCGGCCTGTTGCTCGACCACTGCCAACCGCCGCGCCACCTCGCGGCGTGGCAGTTGCCTGAGCGCGTTGCTGCCCAGCTGCACCTCGCCGCAGGTGGGCGTGCGCAGCCCGGCCAGCAGCTTGAGCAGGGTGGACTTGCCCGAGCCGTTGGGGCCGACGATACCCAGGGTCTCGCCACGGCGCACCTCAAGGTCGACCGCGTCCAGCAGCACGGCATCGCGCACCTTCAAACCCAGCCCGGTGCAGCGCAGTGCAGCTTCATCCAGCGGGTGGGTGACAGCGTTCATCGGGCGCTCCTGCGGCCAATCAGTATCAATGCGAACACCGGTGCGCCGACCAGCGCCGTGATCACCCCCACCGGAATCACCTGGCCCTTGATCAGGGTGCGCGAGAGCACGTCGGCGGCAATCAGGAACAGCGCGCCACCCAGCGCGCTGGCCGGCAGCAGGCGCGCATGGGGGGTACCGAACAGCAGCCGCATCGCATGCGGAATCACCAGCCCGACAAAGCCGATGGCGCCCACGATCGACACCATCACTGCCGTCACCAGTGCCGCGCAGCTGATCAGCAGCACCTGCACGCGGCGTACCGGGATGCCCAGCGAGGCGGCCGAGTCGCTGCCGAAGGTGAAGGCGTCCAGCGCCCGCCGATGCCACACGCACACCGCAAGGCCGGCCAGCGCCACCGGCACTGCCAGCCACACCGATGGCCAGCGCACGCCACTGAGGTTGCCCAGCAGCCAGAACAGGATGCCGCGCGCCTGCTCGGCACTGGCCGACCGGGTGATCAGAAAGGCGGTGAGCGCGTTGAACAGCTGCGAGCCGGCAATCCCGGCGAGGATGATCTGCCCCGTGCTGTTGGACGGCCCGCTGGCACGGGCCAGCAGCGCCACCAGCGCGAAGGCCGCGATGGCCCCGACGAAGGCGCCCAGCGACAGCGTGATCGCCCCCGCGCCCAGCCCCAGCAGCGCCACCAGCACCGCGCCGGTGGAGGCGCCGGCCGAGATGCCGAGCAGGTACGGGTCGGCCAGCGGGTTGCGCAGCAGCGACTGCAGTACCACCCCGCAGGTGGCCAGCCCCGCGCCGCAGGCGGCGGCCACCAGCGCACGGGTCAGGCGATAGTTCCACACGATGCCTTCATCCATCGGGTCCAGCAGGTGCCCGGCGGCCCATAGCTTGTTGGCCAGCACCTGCAGCACCACCGAGGGGGCGATCGGCGTTTCGCCAATCGCCACCCCTGCCAGTATCGCCAGCAGCAGGGCCAGGCACGCGAGCAGGCCGCGCACAACGCTGCCTGTCATGGCGCCAGGTCGAAGCCGTTGATGGCCGAGGCCAGGGTCTCCATGCCGCTGAACAGGCGCGTGCTGGCCTGCATGGCATGTGCATCGAGAATCACGATGCGGTTGTGTCTGACCGCGTCCATGTTGCGCGTGACCGGGTCGCTGCGCAGGAATTCGAGTTTCTTCTGGTAGTCATCGGCCGGGAAGCGACGACGGTCCATGCGCGCGATCACCAGGAAGGTGGGGTTGGCCTTGGCGATGGTTTCCCAGCCCACGGTCGGCCATTCCTCATCGGACTGCACCACGTTGCGCACGCCCAGGGTCTGCAGCATGTAGTCGGGGATACCCTTGCGCCCGGCCACGTACGGGTCGATGTCCAGGTCTGCGCTGGAGAACCAGAACAGGGCGCTGGTGTCCTTCAGATCCTTGCCCTTCACGGTGGCGGCAGCCTTGGCCAGGCGTGCCTTGAGCTCGCTGTTCAACCGCTCGCCACGCGCCTGCACGTCGAAGATCTCGGCCAGCTGGCTGATGCTGTTGTAGATGCTGTCGATGCGAAACGGCTCCAGGCGGGTGCCGTCGGCGCCGACCAGGTTGTCCTTGCCTTCGCAGTCGGACGGCATCAGATAGGTGGGGATGTTCAGCTCATGGAACTGCTCGCGGGTGCCGACCACGCCCTGCGGGCCGACCATCCACTCCAGCTGCACCGCCACCAGTTGCGGGCGCTTGCCGATCACCGCCTCGAAGCTGGGGTCGTTGTCGGCCAGGCGCTCGACCTTGTCGTTCTGCACCTTGTACTGCGCCAGCACATCGTTGAACCACAGCGAGGTGCCGACCAGCCTGTCGCCCAGGCCCAGTGCGTAGAACATCTCGGTGCCGGCCTGGCCGATGGTCACGGCGCTGTCGGGCGCGTGCTGGAAGGTCAGCGGCATGCCGCAGTTCTGCAGCGTGAGCGGGTAGTGGGTCGGGGCGGCCTGGGCCAGGGTCGACAGACCCAGGCCCGCGAGCAGGGTGACAAGGCGGGGCAACTGCATGATGCGATCTCCATTCGAACCGTACACGGGCAGGGGTGTACAACCTGGAAACACATCGACAGGCGCTGCCGCGAGGGCAGGGCAAGGCCGTTCGGCGCGCGGGGCGCTCGCGGCACAGATGTACTCCCCGGACACCCCGCCGGTTAGTGATTGTTGCTGTGCCGGCAGGTCTCCTGACTGGTGCGTCGTCACCTGGCTCCGGCCTTCCCGGGGGTCACCCAGTGGCATTTCAGGAGCAGGCTCGGCACTTACAGTTGCGGGGGCAGTTCCGTTTGACGCCATGCAGTGGCGTCTCGGATTCCCTATTGATTCCGTGTGGAAACCGGCGGGCGGCATGGTAGTCGATCACGCCGCCCGCAGGGAAACAAAACCCCGCCAGCCTCAGAGGTACTTGAGCCAGGCAATGTCGCGACGGCGGGCCTTGAACGCGGCAAACCAGCGCACCGGCGGGAACAGCGCCACGGCCAGCAGCACGGCGGTCAGCCACACCGCCCAGATACCATCGAAGCCGAAGTAATTGCCCTGGTTCAGGCCCAGCAGTGCAACGCAGGCCAGGTACGCCACTTTCAGCACATACAGGTGCAGCAGGTAGAAGAACATCGGTGCGGCGCCGAACACCGCCAGGGTGCTGATCCACCGGCGCTGCCCGGCGCGCTCCAGGCCCAGCAGCAACAGCAGGCCAGCCCCCAGGGTCAGGGCCAGGAACAGCAGCGAGGGCGGGTACTTGGTGATGTTGAAGAAGCTCATCAGGGTGTGCGCGGTGTCGGCCTGAACCGTCCATGGCGCCTCGCCGTAGCCGTTGAGCAGGCGCAGGGCGACAAAGCCGAGCAGGGTTGCCAGGCCTGCCAGCAGCAGACGGCGCTGGCGCGTGGCGGCCGGCATCGAGTGGGCGAACCAGGGGCCCAGGCCGTAGCCCAGCGCGATCACGCCGACCCACGGCAGCACCGGGTACGAGGTACGCAGGCGCAGGCTGTCGGAGAACTCGAGCCAGCCGCGGTCATGCAGGATCGCCCACGGCACGTGCAGCGCAGAGCCCTGCGCAAAGTGCAGGCCGTCGAGCAGGTTGTGACCGGCCACGATCGCGGCGCCCAGCACCAGCAACAGCGGGCGCGGCAACCACACCAGGGCCGCCAGGGCGATCATGCTGATGCCGATGGCCCAGATCACCTGCAGGTAGATCACGCTGGGTGGCAGTTGGAAGGTCCAGGCGACGTTCACCAGGGTGAACTCCAGCACCACCAGAAACAGCCCGCGCTTGAACAGAAAGGCCGACACATCGCCCCGGCCCTGGTGCTTCTGGCCATACAGCCAGGCCGACAGACCGGTCAGCAGCACGAACACCGGGGCGCACAGGTGGGCCAGCGTACGGCTGACGAACAGCGCAGGTTCGGTGCTGTCGATGGCCATCGGGTCGCTGACCTGGCGGTGCAGGAAGAAGGTTTCGCGCACGTGGTCCAGCAGCATGAACAGGATCACCAGGCCCCTGAGGGCATCGATGGACAGCAGGCGTTGGCTCGGTTTGCTGGCGGCGGGGAGGGCAGTAGCGCTAGTCATTGAAAGGTCGCAGGCAGAGGGGGCGAATTGAATGGTTACTGTATAACATTTCTATTCGCTCGGTAAATCTTCCTTACAATCTTGACTGCCATGCTGCGACATCAGACCGCACCCATCTGGCGCTGCGCGCTGGAACCCGTCGACCCTGCGTGACAAAATGCCGCCTCGCAAAACCCTTGCACAAGGCTCCCGCTCTCGGGGCCGGCACCTTCCCAAAAGGATGGTTACATGAACGATTTACTGACCCGGCGCACGGTGATCGCCGGGCTCGGCCTGCTCGGCCTCGGTGCCCTGGCAGGTTGCAACAACTCCGGCGCGCTGGACTTCAAATACGGCAAGGACCTGAGCAATAAGATCCTCGGCCGCACCTTCAAGCTCAAGGACCCGCAAGGCAACGTGATGACCCTGTCGAGCTTCCAGGGCTCGATGCCGATGGTATTCTTCGGCTTCACCCAATGCCCGGCGGTGTGCCCCACCACCCTGGCCCGCGCGGTGCAGATCAAGAAGCTGATGGGCCGCGACGCCGACTTCCTGCAGGTGGTGTTCATCAGCCTGGACCCCGAGCGCGACACCCCCGAAGTGCTGGACGCCTACGTCAAGGCCTTCGATCCCTCGTTCGTGGCGCTGTCCGGTACCCTGGAAGAGACGGCCGCAGTGGCCAAGGAATTCGGCGTGTTCTACGAGAAGGTGCCGGCCGGCGACACCTATACCATTTCCCACAGCTCGACCAGCTACGTGTTCGACTCGCGTGGCGTGCTGCGCCTTGGCCTCTCGCATTCCCTCAATGCCAAGGAATGCACCGAAGACCTGCTTACCGTAATGGAGGTTTGTTAATGCGTTCTCCCGTGAAACACGCGCTTGGCGCGATGGCGTTGCTGTCCCTGTTCGGTGCGGCGCTGCCCGCCGTTGCCCAGACCACCGTGGGCGAGCCCTGGGTGCGCGCCAGCGTGCCGCAGCAGCAGTCGACCGGTGCGTTCATGACCCTTACTGCCAGCACCGACAGCAAGCTGGTGGGCGTCGAGTCGCCGGTGGCCAAGACCGTGCAGGTGCACCAGATGCAGATGCACAACGACGTGATGAGCATGAGTGAAGTCAAGGCGCTGGACCTGCCCGCCGGCAAGCCGGTGGTGCTCGACACCAATGGCTACCACGTGATGCTGATGGGCCTGGTCAAGCAGGTGAAGGAAGGCGACACGGTGCCGCTGACCCTGATCGTCGAAGACGCCAAGGGCCAGAAGGAGTCGATCAAGGTCGACGCCCCGGTGCGTTCGCTGACCGCCACCGACGGTCACGGCGAGCACTCGATGCACGACCACAGCCACATGTAAGTACCCGCCGCGCCGGCCCTTGCGCCGGCGCAATCCGTTCCTGCCGGGTGGTTCGCCACCCAACGGGTTCAACTGGCCTGCGCCAGATAGTCCCGCAGCCGATCCTGCAGATACCACACACCTTCAGCGTGTTTCAGGTAATCGCTGATCGGCATCATCTGCCAGTACTGGCCTTCGTCGCCAAATTCGATGGCATCGATTTCCCCCTGCGTGATGTGCCCCACCAGAAACCAGGACTCCCAGCCGGGTCTGGCCAGGCTGGGGTAGTTGCGGCGCCATTCGATGCGTTCGGGGGGCAGGCGCAGGGCGAACTCTTCGTCCAGCTCGCGCAGCGCGCATTCCACCGGGGTCTCATTACCTTCGCGCCCCCCGCCGGCAAAGTCCCAGCAGCCGGGGAAGGGGATGGTGCTTTTCACGTCGCGCTTGTAGGTCAGCAGGTGGTCGTGGAACAGCAGGGCGAGTTTGGCACCGCAGAAGGGTTTGAGGGGCATGGATACTGGCCTCTGGCAGGACGGGGCGTTAGGCACCGGGCCGGTATTTATACGACGGTTCTGCAGGTTGCGCGGCGTTTTTTGTGGTGTGGGCTGCCGGGCAGCTGCTGGTCACACAGGCATGCGCCGCCGACGGGTATAACTGAACCCGGGAATAAGGATATGCTGTTTCGAAATATTACAAATTGGTGAGGGCAGAATGCCGTTAAAGGACCTGTTGCTGGCGCTGGTGGTGATCGTCGCCTGGGGCCTGAATTTCGTGGTGATCAAGGTCGGCCTCGACGGCCTGCCGCCCATGCTGCTGGGTGGCCTGCGCTTCGTGCTGGTGCTGTTTCCGGCGATCCTCTTCATCAAGCGCCCGCAACTGCCGTGGCGCTGGTTGCTGGCCTACGGCACCACCATCTCGCTGGGCCAGTTCGCCTTTCTGTTCGAGGCCATGGGCAACGGCATGCCGCCGGGCCTGGCGTCGCTGGTGCTGCAGTCGCAGGCCTTCTTCACGCTGTTCTTTGCCGCGATGTTTCTCGGTGAGCGGCTGCGCGCCGCCAGCCTGCTGGGGCTGCTGGTGGCCGCCGGGGGCCTGGCGCTGATCGGCAGCGAGAACGGCAGCCACGTGCCATTTTTGGCGCTGTTGCTGACCCTGTGCGCCGCCGCATGCTGGGCCATGGGCAACATCATCACGCGCCGCTTCGGCAACATCGACCTGGTGGCGCTGGTGATCTGGGGCGCGCTGATTCCGCCGTTGCCATTCTTCGCCCTGTCGTGGTGGCTCGAAGGGCCGGCGCTGATCGAAAGCTCGCTGCGCGGCATCGGCCTGAACTCGATCCTGGCCCTGGCGTACCTGGCCTTCATCGCCACCATGCTCGGCTACAGCCTGTGGAGCGGCCTGCTGTCGCGCTACCCGGCGGGCAAGGTCGCACCGTTTTCGCTGCTGGTGCCAGTGGTGGGGCTGAGCTCCTCGGCGTTGCTGCTGGGTGAACGCCTGAGTACCCTGCAATGCTGGGGTGGGGTGCTGGTGATGGTGGGGTTGCTGATCAACGTGTTCGGCTCGCGCCTGCGTCAACGCCTGCGGGCCGCGCTGAGCTGAGGCCCCAGGGCGGCGGTGGAACGATCCGCCGCGCACGCCGCTCCAATTCCAGACCCTCGCCGACGAAGGTCCGACCATGAATTCACCTCGATCCACCACGCCCCATGCCGGCCCGGCCGGCATGGTCAAGGTGCGCGGCGCGCGCGAACACAACCTGAAGAACGTGGATGTGGACATCCCCCGCGATGCGCTGGTGGTGTTCACCGGCGTGTCCGGCTCGGGCAAGTCGTCGCTGGCGTTCTCGACCCTGTATGCCGAGGCCCAGCGCCGCTATTTCGAGTCGGTGGCGCCCTATGCGCGACGCCTGATCGACCAGGTCGGGGTGCCGGATGTGGACGCCATCGAAGGCCTGCCGCCGGCGGTGGCCCTGCAACAGCAGCGCGGCACCCCCAGCGCGCGCTCCTCGGTGGGCAGCGTGACCACGCTGTCGAGCCTGATTCGCATGCTCTATTCGCGCGCCGGCAGTTACCCGGACGGCCAGCCGATGCTGTATGCCGAGGACTTCTCGCCCAATACGCCCCAGGGCGCATGCCCCGAGTGCCACGGCCTGGGCCGGGTCTACGAGGTGGACGAGGCCTCGATGGTGCCCGACCCGTCGCTGACCATCCGCGAGCGTGCGGTGGCCTCGTGGCCGCTGGCGTGGCAGGGCCAGAACCAGCGCGACATCCTCGTGACCCTGGGCTATGACGTCGACATTCCGTGGCGCGACCTGCCCCAGCAGCAGCGCGACTGGATCCTGTTCACCGAGGAAACCCCCACTGTGCCGGTGTATGCCGGCATGACCCCGGCCCAGACCCGCGACGCCCTCAAGCGCAAGCTCGAACCCAGCTATCAGGGCACCTTCAGCGGCGCGCGGCGCTATGTGCTGCACACCTTCACCCATTCGCAGAGCGCGCTGATGCGCAAGCGCGTCAGCCAGTTCATGCGGGCCAGCGCCTGCCCGTTGTGCGCGGGCAAGCGGCTCAAGCGCGAGGCCCTGACCGTGACCTTCGCCGGGCTGGACATTGCCGAGCTGGCGCAGTTGCCCTTGCTGCAGCTGGCCGAGGTGCTCAAGCCGGTGGCCAGCGCCACCTATGTCGAGCATGGCGACGCGCAGGGTGCGGTGCTGACCCACGCGCAAACCCGTGACGCCCGCCAGCAGCGCGCGGCCAGGGGCGACAACGCCCATGCCGGCGGCCCGGACGTGCGCCACACGCCCAACCTCTCGCTGGAAAAACGCCTGGCCGCGCAGCGCATCGCCCAGGACCTGCTCGAACGGGTGGCCACCCTGATCGACCTGGGCCTGGGTTACCTGGCCCTGGAGCGCAGCACGCCGACCCTGTCCTCGGGC
Organism: Pseudomonas sp. VE 267-6A; assembly: GCF_024126555.1. Lineage (NCBI taxonomy): Bacteria > Pseudomonadati > Pseudomonadota > Gammaproteobacteria > Pseudomonadales > Pseudomonadaceae > Pseudomonas > Pseudomonas sp. VE 267-6A. The sequence goes on along the minus strand of NZ_JAMYBY010000020.1, from coordinate 88,742 downwards.
GAGCTGCAGCGCCTGCGCCTGGCCACCCAGCTCAACTCGCAGCTGTTCGGCGTGATCTATGTACTGGACGAACCCTCGGCCGGCCTGCACCCGGCCGATGGCGAGGCGCTGTACGAGGCCCTGCTGCGCCTCAAGGCCGCGGGCAATTCGGTGTTCGTGGTCGAGCACGACCTGGACACCATGCGCCGCGCCGACTGGCTGGTGGACGTGGGCCCGGCGGCGGGCGAGCAGGGCGGCCAGGTGCTGTACAGCGGGCCCCCGGCCGGGTTGGCCGAGGTCGAGGCCTCGCAGACCCGCAGCTACCTGTTCGGCGCCCAGGCCGCCGTGCCGCGCACCCCGCGTGAACCCGGCGGCTGGCTGCGCCTGGAGGGCGTGACGCGCAACAACCTGCACAACCTCGATGCGGCCTTCCCCCTTGGGTGCTTCACGGCCGTCACCGGGATTTCCGGCTCGGGCAAGTCCAGCCTGGTCAGCCAGGCGCTGCTGGAGCTGGTGGGCGCGCACCTGGGCCAGGCCACTGCGCCCAGCGAGCCCCAGGAGCAGAGCCTGGAGGATGACGTGGCGCAGGCCAGCGGCGGCCAGGTCACGGCGGGCCTGGAGCACATCCGCCGGCTGGTGCAGGTGGACCAGAAGCCCATCGGCCGTACCCCGCGCTCGAACCTTGCGACCTACACCGGCCTGTTCGACCACGTGCGCAAACTGTTCGCCGCCACCGATGCGGCCCGCGAACAGGGCTTCGACGCCGGGCGCTTCTCGTTCAACGTGGCCAAGGGCCGTTGCGAAACCTGCGAAGGCGAAGGCTTTGTCAGCGTCGAGCTGCTGTTCATGCCCAGCGTCTACGCACCATGCCCCACCTGCCATGGCGCCCGCTACAACCCGCAGACCCTGGCGGTCACCTGGCAGGGCCTGAACATCGCCCAGGTGCTGCAGCTGACGGTGACCCAGGCACTGGCGGTGTTCGAGCAGCAGCCGGCGGTGCAGCGTGCCCTGGCGGTGCTGCACGAAATCGGGCTGGGCTACCTGCGCCTGGGCCAGCCGGCCACCGAGCTGTCGGGCGGTGAGGCGCAGCGCATCAAGCTGGCCACCGAACTGCAGCGCATGGCCCGCGGGGCCACCCTGTATGTGCTCGACGAACCCACCAACGGCCTGCATCCGCAGGATATCGACCGGCTGATGCTGCAGTTGGGGCGCCTGGTGGATGCCGGGCATACGGTGATCGTGGTGGAGCACGACATGCGCGTGGTGGCCCAGAGCGACTGGGTGATCGACATCGGCCCGGGGGCGGGGGACCAGGGCGGCACGCTGGTGGCCTGCGGCACGCCGCAGCAGGTGGCGGCCAGTGCCCACAGCCGTACCGCGCCGTTTCTGGCCCGGGCACTGGGCTGAGGCGGCTCAGGCGTCGAGGCTGCGCCGAACCTTGTCCAGCAGTTCGTGGATCTGGAACGGCTTGGTGACGATGTCCATGCGCTCACCGAGAAAATGCTGCCGGTCGATGGCGTTCTCGGCGTAGCCGGTCATGAACAGCACCGGCAGGCTCGGGCGCAGCATGCGCGCGACATTGGCCAGCTCGCGCCCGTTCATGTGCGGCAGGCCCACGTCGCTGAGCAGCAGGGCGATGCTCGGGTCGGCATGCAGTTTCTGCAGGGCGCTTTCGACGTCCGGCGCCGGGGTGCAGCGGTAACCGGCATCGGTCAGCACCTCGCAGACGAAACTGCGCACCACCGACATGTCCTCCACCACCAGCACATGCTCGCCGGCGGTACTGATCACGGTGTCGGGTGTGGGTTCGGTGATGCTCAACAGCGGGCTCTGGCTGGCCGGCAGCAGCAGCGTCACTTCGGTACCGCGCCCGCCGGTGCTGCGGATCTGCACGTCGCCGGCCGACTGGCGGGCGAAGCCGTAGATGGTCGACAGCCCCAGCCCGGTGCCCTGGCCGATGGGCTTGGTGGTGAAGAACGGGTCGAAGACCTTGCCGATCACCTCGGGGGCGATGCCGCTGCCGTCGTCGCGCACCGACAATGCCACGTAGGCGCCATCGGCCAGCTTGAGGTCGTCCTGGGTGTGCGCCGCGTAGGTGCTGATCCAGATGTTGCCACCCTGGGGCAGCGCGTCGCGCGCGTTGATCACCAGGTTGAGCACGGCGTTCTCCAGCTGGATCGGGTCTACCAGGGCCACGCTGAGGTGCTCGCTCAGGTTCAGGTGCAGGCTGATGTGTTCGCCGATGGTGCGTCGCAGCAGTTCCTCCAGCGAGCGGATGTGCTGGTTGATGTCGGCCGGGCGGGGGTCCAGCGGTTGCTGGCGGGCAAAGGCGAGCAGGCGGTGGGTCAGGGTGGCGGCCCCCATGGCGGCGCCCAGTGCAGCGTCGGCGTAGGACTGCACCTTGTCGACGCGGCCCTGCTCGATGCGTTTCTTGATCAGCTCCAGGCTGGTGATGATGCCGGTGAGCATGTTGTTGAAGTCATGGGCGATGCCGCCGGTAAGCTTGCCCAGTGCGTCCATCTTCTGCACCTGCAGCAACTGCGCCTCTGTACGGGCGCGCTCGGCCACTTCCTGGGCCAGCAGGGTGGTCGCGCTGTCCAGTTCGGCGCGCTGGGTGCGTTCGCGGTGGCGCTGTTCGGTCACGTCCTCGACGAAGATCAGGCTCGACTCGCCGCTGCGGTAGGGCGACACCTGCCACTGGGTCTCGCGCAGCTGGCCGTTGACGCGCATGTGCAGCAGGCCCTTCCAGCGGTCCCGGGTGCCGAGCCTGCGCAGCAGCTCGTCGATCACCGGCTGCTGGTCGTCGGCAAAGCACTCGACCAGGGTGTCGGGGCTCAGGTTGTCCTGGATCAGCTGGGCGAACGCCTGGTTGCATTCGTGCACCTTGAGCCCGGTGCCCAGCAGCGCGATGGGCGCGGCGGTGCTGACGAAGATCTCGCGAAAGCGCGCCTCGCTCTCGCGCAGCGCCTGCTCGGTGTCGCGTACCCGCAGCAGCGTGCGCAGGGTGGCCAGCAACACCTCGGGGTCGACCGGGTGGATCAGGTAGGCGTCGGCCCCGGCGTCCAGCCCGGTGATGATGTCGCCGGTACCGATGGCGGCCGCCGATACGTGGATCACCGGCAGCAACGCGGTGGCCGGGGTGGCGCGCAGGATGCGCACGATATCGAAGCCGCTCATGTCCGGCAGGTGTACATCCAGGATCAGCGCGTCGTAGGTCTGGCTGGCAATCAGCTCCAGGCCCTCGCCACCGGTGCCGGCCTCGTCGATGCGGTAGCCATGGCATTCCAGGCGCCGGCGCAGGGCATAGCGGGTGACGATGTTGTCGTCGACGATCAGCAGGCGGATGTCAGGCTTCATCACCAGGCTCCTGGGCCAGCGCCAAGGGGATCACTACGTAGAAGGTCGAGCCGACCCCGGGCGTACTCTCGACCCCGACCCGGCCACCCAGCAGCGCCGCGAAGCGCTTGCACAGCGACAGGCCCAGGCCGGTGCCGCGCAGGCGCTTCTGCAGCGGCGAGTCGATCTGTGCGAAGTCCTCGAACAGCGTGTCGTGCAACTCGCCCGGGATGCCGATGCCGGTGTCGTGCACCGCAAAGCGGATCTGGCCGTCGTCTTCCAGTTGCGACGACACCCGCACTTCGCCGCGGGCGGTGAATTTCAGCGCGTTGGAAATGAAGTTGCGCAGGATCTGCGCCAGCTTCTTGTCGTCGCTGTACAGGCGCGGCAGGCCCTGGGGCTCTTCGAAGATCAGGTCGACCGCCGAGGCATCGACGATCGGCCGGAACATGCCGCGCAGGGCCGCGAACAGGTCGAGCATGTCGAACCAGGCCGGCGAGATGGTGATGCGCCCGGCCTCGATCTTGGCCAGGTCGAGCAGGTCGTCGACCATGTCGCTCAGTTCGCGCGCCGAATTGCTGACGAAGGTCACCTGCTTGTGCTGCTCGGGGCTCAGCGGGCCGTCCAGCTCGTCGCTGAGCAGGCGGGCGATGCTCAGGATCGAACCCAGCGGCGTGCGAAACTCGTGGCTCATGTACGACAGGAAGCGGCTCTTGAGGTCCGAGGCCTGGCGCAGTTGCTCGGCCTGGATATCCAGCTCGGCATACAGGGCCAGCACGCCCTGGTTGGTTTCTTCGAGTTCGGCGCGCAGGGCGTCGCCCTCTTCACGCAGCCGCGCGATCAGCGCCTGCGCCTCGGTGTCGGCAAGGGTAGGGGAATCAGCCACTTAGGGTCTCCAGGGCAACAACCAGCACGGTGACATCATCGCGGCCTCGGCAGAAGTCGCGATGCAGCACGGCGGCGATCAGTGCCGGGTGCTGATGCATGAGGCCAGGATACTGCTGCAGGTCCCAGCGCGATTGCAGCCCGTCGCTGTAGAGCACCAGCAGGTTGGCATGCACATCAGCATAGTCAAAGGGGCGCACGCGACGGAATTGCCCGCCGACGATACCCGGGTGCGAGGCCAGGCCACGACTGCTACCGGGTGCGAGCAGGTGCGCGCCGATGTTGCCGACGCCGCTGAAACGCAGCGCGCCGTTGTCGTACTGGGCGAAGGCCGCGGCGCCGCCACGGGTGCCCTGCATGTTGACGTGCATCGCCTCGAGCACCTGCGCGGGGTCGGCGAACGGGGCCTGGGCAAAGGCCTGGGTGCCGGCGTGGGCGGCCCGTTCGGCGAGCTCGCCGTGGCCCAGCCCGTCGACCACCAGGGCACTGATGCGCTGGCCGTCGTAGGCCAGGTACCAGGCATCGCCACAGGCCGGGTCGTGATGCAGGCTGTGCTGGCTGGCGCCCCAGCGCAGGTCGCAGGCCGCGCTGCTGCGTGGGTACAGGCGCGCCAGCACGGCGGCGCCACGGCTGTCGGCGTACACATCGAACACATCGGCCAGGCGCTTGATCGCGCCCAGGCCGATGCCCTGGGTACCGCCGGTGGAGAACCCGTCGGCCAGGCAGTGGTGCAGGTCGAAGCCTGCACCACGGTCGATGGCGATCAGTTCCAGCCCGCTGTAGCCGCTGTTGGGCAGCACCCGCAGGTGCAGTTCACCGCGCCCGGCATGCTTGAGCAGGTTGCTCGCAAGCTCGGTGGCCAGCAGCGCGGCGCGCCCGGCGTCGGTGGCATCGAAACCCTGCTGTTCGGCCAGGCGTTGCACGCAGCGCCGGGCATGACCGACCTGGCTCTCGTCTTCTATCGGCAGCACCTGGGTCAGGCTGCCCAGGATACTCAGGCCCATCGCAGAATCGTCACGCGCGTGCCGGCCCCGGGGGCGGTATCCAGTTCGAACTCGTCCACCAGGCGCTTGGCCCCGGTCAGGCCCAGGCCCAGGCCGCCGCCGCTGGTCCAGCCATCGGTCATGGCCAGCTTGATGTCGGGGATGCCCGGCCCTTCGTCGCGAAAGGTCAGGCGCAGGCCCTTGCGATGGTCCTTCTCGACCACCTGCCAGTCCATGTGGCCACCGCCGCCATACACCACGGCGTTGCGGGCCAGCTCGCTGACCGCCGTGACCAGCTTGGTCAGGTTGATCAGGCTCATGCCGCAGCCCTGGGCCAGGGTGCGCGCCAGTTGCCGTGCACGTACCACATCCTGCTCCAGCAGGATGGGCTGGGTGCCGCTTTGCTCGGCGCTCATTGCGGTGCAGCCGAGTTGTTGAGCAGGCGCATGCCGCGCTCGGCGTTGAGCGCGGTACGCACGCCGGGCAGGGTCAGGCCCAGTTCGACCAGGGTGATCGCCACGGCCGGCTGCATGCCCACCAGCACGGTCTGCGTGTCCATGATGCGCGACACCCCGGAGATGGTGCCGATCATGCGGCCAATGAAGGAGTCGACCATGTCCAGCGCCGAGATGTCGATCAGCACGCCTTTGGCCGAGGTCGCGCTGATGCGCTCGGACAGGTCGTCCTGCAGGGTCATGGCCAGCTGGTCATGCATGTCGACCTGGATGGTCACCAGCAGGAATTCGCCGATTTGCAGAATCGGGATGCGCTCCATGGCTTCAGCCCGCCTTGGCGACGGACAGGCCCAGGCGATGCAGGGCCAGCTTCAGGGCGTCGGCCAGGTTGGCCTTGGTCACCACGCCCTGCAGGTCCAGGCCCAGGTGCACGATGGTCTGGGCGATCTGCGGGCGTACACCGCTGATGATGCAGTCGGCGCCCATCAGGCGGATGGCGGTCACGGTCTTGAGCAGGTGCTGGGCCACCAGGGTATCGACGGTGGGCACACCGGTGATGTCGATGATGGCGATTTCAGAGCCGGTGTCGACGATGCGCTGCAGCAGCGATTCCATCACCACCTGGGTGCGTTGCGAGTCCAGGGTGCCGATCATCGGCAGTGCCAGTACGCCGTCCCACAGCTTGACCACCGGGGTGGACAGCTCCAGCAGTTCTTCCTGCTGGCGCTTGATCACCGCCTCGCGGGATTTCTGGAAGGTGCGGATGGTGTGCAGGCCCAGGGCATCGAGCAGTTCGGACACCTGCAGCAGCTGGTTGGCCAGTTGCGCCGGCTGCTCGCTGTACTCGCGCTGCAGCAGGGCGAACAGCGGGCCCTTGAGGGAGAAGATGAAGGTGGCGGTCTGCTGCGAGTCCTGGCCGAGCAGGGCGCGGCTATGGGATAGCTTTTCCAGGAACAGGCGCACCTCGTCCCAGGCACCGGCGTTGAGGTTGCTGGCATCGCCGTTCTGCAGGCCGGCGTGCAGCAGGTCGAGAAACTCTTCGGTCTGGCGCTTGAGGTCGTCGGCCTTGAGGTTGCGCGTGGCACCCGACGCGTCCAGCCCGGCCAGCCATTCGGCTACCAGGGAGGCCTGGTGGGTGCGGATGGCGGTGAGGGTGACAGGTTGCAGTGCAGCCATTTGGACAAGCTCCTGAGCAGGGTAGGTAAGGCACATGCGCATCTGAGTGTGCAGGCCTGATTCTAGTTCGATATTGCCTTCATCAAATTTTTTGCAGGCCCTCAGCTCCCGCTGGCGGGGCGCGGTTGCAGCATCGGGTCGTAGGGGTTGAGCTGGCGCAGCGACTCGAGCAGGGCATTGGCTGTGTCCACCTGCCGGGCCTGTTGCAGATAATGCATCAAGGCCAGCCGAACATCACGGTTAAACGGTTGTTGTTGCAGGCTGCTCCACAGTTGTTGCATTGCCGGCTCGCGCTGCCCCTGATCGTGCAGGGCCACCGCCAGCACATACCCGTAGCCGGCGTTCTGCGGGGCCAGCTGCACGGCCTTGCGCAGCGCCACCAGCGCTTGGTCGCGACGGCCCTGGCGAATCAGGGCCAGGCCGTGGGCCTGCTGCAACAGCGCCGAGTCGGGGTGCTGGCGCAGGCTGTCTTCCAGCAGCGTGCGTGCTTCGTCCTGGCGGCCATGGCTGTCCAGCCACTGCACCAGGGCCACACGGGCCGGCAGGAAGTCGGCGTCGCGCAGCACCGCGCTGCGCAGGTACGGCTCGACCGCATCGGTGCGTCCGTTGGCCTGGTACAGCAGGGCCAGGTTGAGGTTGGCTTCGGCGCGTTCGAGCAGGCTCAGCTGCACGCTTTCGTATTCGCCCAGCGCCTGCTCGAACGCCGCCTGCGCCGCGCCCAGCCCGGCTGCCCGTGCCGGCAGCAGGGCGTAGGCGGCCGCGATGCGCACGGCCAGCACCGGGTCACGCAGCAAGGGGGCCAGCGGCATGCTCCGCTGTTGCGGGGGCAGCAGCGCGGCCAGGGCTTCCACCGCCGCGGCGCGTACCTGCGGTGCGCTGTCGCCCAGGGCGCTGCGCGCCGCCTGCAGGGCACGTTCGCTCGGGTAGTTGGGCAATTCGGCAAGCAGGGTGGCGCGGCGGATCGCCGGCAGTTCGCGGTTGGCCAGTTGCGTCAGCAGCGCCTGGGCGGCACCGGGTTTGCCGCTGCGCAGCAGGTCCAGGCTGGCGGCGTAGGCCGGTGTGTCTGAGGGCCGGTCGGCGTACCACAGCGCGAACTGCTCGCTGACGCGCTGCCCGGCACTGCCCTTGTGACACCCCAGGCAGGCATCCGGCGTGCCCAGCGCCAGTGCCTGGGCCGGTGCCGGAATGCTGAAGCCGTGGTCGTGGCGATAGTCGTTGACCATGTAGAACTTGCCGGGCATGTGGCAGCTGACGCACTGCGCCGCGGGGCTGCCGGGGGCATGGTGATGGTGCTCGGTGGCGGTATAGTCGCGGGCCTTGAGCCCAGCGCCGTCGACCCCGGCCACGCCGGTCTTGCCCGCAGGGTTGTGGCACTGCAGGCACACCCCGTCGCCCGGTGCCTTGAGCTGGGTGCTGTGGGGCTCGTGGCAATTGCTGCAGCGCACGCCCTTGGCGAACATCTTGCTCTGGGTGAAGGCGCCGTACTCGAACACCTCGTCCTTGATCTTGCCGTCCAGCTCATACAGCTCGCGGGTCAGGCGGCTGGGCAGGTAGTCGTCCATCAGGCGGCGCTCGTTGTGAAAGCCATCGCCCAGCGGCGCGCGGCGCGCATGGCAGCGGGCACAGGTTTCGACTTCGGCCAGGTTGCCACCCTCCACCAGGCTCTGCTGGAAGCCGGCATGGGCAACCTGCCTGGCCGGCTTTTGCGCCGCCCACGCCAGGTGCCCGGAGGCCGGGCCGTGGCACGCCTGGCACCCCACGCCCAGGCTGTTCCAGTGGCTGTCGAAGGTGGCGCTGGCAGCGTTGAAATTGCGCTTGAAGCCGGTGGTATGGCACTCCACGCACATGAAGTTGGCATTCTGCTGCGGCTTGCTCCAGTGCAGCGGGTTCTTGAAGTCCACGCCCTGGCCGGGGTACAGGTGAAACCACTGCTGCTGGCGCGTATCCCAGGCCACCCCGAGCGCCTGCAGGTGCCCGCCGCCGGTGTCGATCAGGTACTGCTGCAGGGGCTCGATGCCGAAGGCATAGGCCACCTCGAAATCCTGGGGCTGGCCGTCGGCGCCTGGGGTGTTGACCCAGAAGCGGTCGCCCTGGCGAAAGAAGCGCGTGGTCTCGCGGTCGCTCTTGAACTGCACGTCGGCGAAATTGCCCAGCACGGTCTGGGCGGTGGCCGGCTGCATCGCCAGCTGGTGATGGGAACCTTGCCACTGGCGAACCTGTTCGCCATGGCAACCCTGGCAGGTGGCTTCGTCGACCAGCGCCGGGGCGGAGCTGCTTGGCGCTGGCGGGGCTGGTGGCGTGCTCTGCGCGGCCACCGGCAGGCGTGCCGGGGCACGGTCGAGGGCGAACCAGGTGCCCAGCAGGGCCAGCAGGACCGCCCCGGCCAGCACCGGCCAGAGCAGGCTGGTGCCGCGCACGGGGGGCTGTTGGGGCGGCGTAACGGCGCGCTTTTTCGACATGCAGACGTCCATGCTGTTGGGGTAAGGGGCGCTTCAATCAGGCGGCGCGCTTCACGGCATGCCCAGGAACCAACGGTAGTACGGGTTGCTGCCATCTTCTCGCATCACGCCCTGAACCTGTCGCGCCCAGGTGTCGCGCTGGCCGCGGTAGGCGCTCAGGCCCACCTGGTAGAAGCGCTGCAGGCGCTGGCGCTGGTCGTTCAGGCGCAGGCTGGCCAGGGCATCGGCGCCTTCCAGCGGCACCGGGCTGCCCAGCGCCAGCAGGGCCGGCAACACCCGGGTGATCTCGTCGCTGCGCACCCAGGGGGCGTACTCGATGCGTGGCTGGTCGTCGGTGACGGCCGGGGCCTGTGCGGCAAAGCGCTCCAGGCCGGCGCGGTCGGTGACCCAGGTGGCCAGCAGTGCGGCCGGCGAGTCCACGCCCACCTCGGCCAGGGTGCGTTGCACGTGGGGTTGCGCCAGGCGCGCGCTGATGCGCGGCAGGTCCAGGCGCACCGGCTGCAGCGAGCCGACCAGCAGCATTTCATGGAACTCGGTGGTCCACAGCGAGGCATGCGGGAACACGTCGATGAAGCTGCGCACCAGGGCACGGCTGTCGTCGATGTTCTGGGTGGGCAGCGGCAGCCACTGGGCGACCAGGCCCTGGGGGTTGAGGCGGCTGGCGGCCAGCTGGTAGAAGTCACGCGAGTACAGGTTGACCACGCCGGCTGCCGAAGGGGGCGGTGGCTCCAGGGTGATCAGGTCGTAGGGCTGCGGGCTGGCCAGCAGTTCACGGCGCCCGTCGCGCAGGCGGATGTCCAGGCGCGCATCGTCGGCGGCGTGGTAGTTGCCCTGGAACAGCGTCGAGGCGTGCACCACCGCCGGCAGCAGTTCGGCCACCACGCGTTGCTCCAGGCCCGGGTAGCGCAGCAGGGCGCCGGCGGTGATGCCGGTGCCCAGCCCGATCACCAGCGCCGAGCGCGGCTCGCCGTTGTGGATCAACAGCGGCAGCAGGGCCTGCAGGCGCATGTAGCGCAGCGACGGCATGGCATCGCCGGTGTTGGACACGCCCTGGATGTACAGGCGACGAAAGCTGCCCTGGGGCTTGTGCTGTTCGACCACGGCGACCGTGGCGCCACGGCCTTCCTGATAGAACACCAGCTCGCCGCTGCGCGCACCGGGCAGCAGGTTGGCCAGGCGCTGGGGTGGGGTGAGCAGGGCGGTCAGGAGGCTGGCCAGGGCAATGGCGTAGAGGGCGATGAATCTGGGTTGACTGAGCGCGCCTGTTCGCTGGCAAGCCCGCTCCCACAGGGTTCGAGCAGATCCTGAGCCTGTACCTGCAGGCGCCGGCCTTGCCGGCGAAGCGGCCAGGCCCGCCCCCACCACGACCGCGATTACCCCGACCCCTACCGCCAGCACCGCCAGCACCCCCAGGCTGCGCACCAGCCCCAGCGCGGGCACCAGTACGAACCCGCACAGCATCACCCCGGCAATCCCGCCCAGGGTGTTGAGCGCCACCACCGCGCCCACGTCGCGCCCCGCATGGCCCGGCGTGCAGGCCAGGCGCAGCGCCACCGGGAACGCCGCCCCCAGCAGCGTGGTGGGCAGCAGCACGACGCTCACCGCCACCACCGCAAAGCGGGCACTCATGCCCGCCAGTGCGCTGCCGCCCAGGCCCAGTACCAGCGCTTCGGCCTGGGTCTGCGCACTGATCAGCCAGCGCCCCAGCCCGGCGATTTCCAGCAGCGCCAGCAGCCCCGCCGCACCGATCAGCATGGCAAAGGTGGCCCACGGGTCGCGCAGCCGCTCCACGCGCCGGGCAATCAGTGCGCTGCCCAGCATCAGCCCGGCCAGGTAGGTGGCCAGCATCACCGCAAAGGCGAAGGTGCGGGTGCTCATGAACTGCACCAGGGCCTGCGACCAGATCACCTCATAGCCCAGCGCAATGCCCCCGGCCACCGCGTACAGGGCCAGGGCCAGGCGCGCCGCCGGGCTGCGCGGGGCGCTGGCGGTTACCACGGTGTCGGCTTCGACGTCCGGTGTCAGGCGCAGCAGCCACAGTGCGCCGGCCCCGGCCAGCAGGTTGAGCACGGCGGCGGCACAGGCACTGCCGCGTACCCCCAGCAGCGGGATCAGCACAAAGGCTGCGAGCAGGGTGCCGACAATCGCCCCGGCCGTGTTGGCCGCGTACAGCTGCCCGCCGGCGCGTCCGGCCGTTGCCCCTTGCGCGGTCACGGCACGCACCAGCACCGGCAGGGTGCCGCCCATCAGCAGCGCCGGCAGGGCAACCAGGCTGAACGGCAGCGCCCAGGCCAGCAGCCCGATGCTGCCCTGCAGGCGGGCGAACAACCCGGCGCTGCTGCCCAGGGCCAGGGTGGCCGCGATGCCGACCACGGCCACGGCCAGTTCGAGCAGCGCATACAGGCGCAGCGGCTGGCGCAGCCGATCGGCGTGACGCCCCAGCCACCAGCCGCCCAGCGCCAGCCCGGCGAAGAATGCGCTGATGCCGGTGGTGATCGCATGCACTTCCACCCCCACCACCAGTGACAGCTGCTTGATCCACAGCACCTGATAGATCAGCGCCGCGCTGCCGGAGACCAGCAGCAGGGTCGCTGCCAGGGGCAGTGTGCGGGGTGGAGCGCAGGCGGCGGGGGCTTTGGCGTGTCGGGAGGAGCGGCTGGCGACCGGCATCAGGGCAAGGGGCCTTGTGGTGAGTGCTGGGAATACGCCCTCGCGGGAGGGACAACCAGTGCTTGAGCCTAGCAGCAGATTGGCGGGTTGGGCGGGTATCGCAGTCGGCAAAATGCCCCGTCAGGGACGAGGCATCCGTGTGCAGCTTGCCGCCTATTGCTTGCCTTGCTTCATCTTCTCCTCGATCTTCGCGTCCACCTGCTTGCGCACCTGGTCGACGCTGAAGCTGGCCGGGTGCTGGCTGGGTGGGTAGTCGATGAAGGTTTCCAGAAACACCGAGGCCTTCATGGTGGCGATGCCGGTCAGGTAGACGTTCTTCGCCAGCCAGTCGTTGTACTGGTCAGAGACCACGTCGGCGCGCTCATACGGGTCCATGCGCAGGTTGAAGATCTTCGGCACGCGCAGGCACACGAAGGGGTCCTGCCACACTTCGAAGCCGCCGGGGCGACGCTGTTCGCAGAACACCGCCTTCCAGTCGCCGAAGCGCATCGCCACCAGGTCGCCGTCGTCGTTGAAGTAGTAGAACTCGTCACGTGCGCCCTTGGGTTGCTGGCCGGTGAGGTAGGGCAGCTGGTTGTAGCCGTCCAGGTGCACCTTGAAGTTCTTGCCACCGGCAGTCGGTGCCCAGCCCTTGAGCAGCTTGTCCTTCACGCCGGTGTCACCGGCAGCCGCTAGCAGGGTGGGGAACCAGTCCAGGCCCGAGAACATCTCGTTGGACACCGTGCCTTCCTTGATCTTGCCCGGCCAGCGGATGATCGCCGGCACGCGGAAGGCGCCTTCCCAGTTGGAGTCCTTCTCGCTGCGAAACGGCGTGGTCGCCGCGTCCGGCCAGGAGAACTGGTTGGGCCCGTTGTCGGTGGTGTAGATCACGATGGTGTTGTCGGCGATCTTCAGGTCGTCGAGGGTCTTGAGCAGCTTGCCCACGTCGCCATCGTGCTCGAGCATGCCGTCGGCGTATTCGTTGCCGGGCATGCCGCTCTGGCCCTTCATCGAGTCGCGCACATGGGTGTACACGTGCATGCGCGTGGTGTTCATCCACACGAAGAACGGCTTGTCGGCGGCCACCTGCTTCTTGATGAACTCCTCGGCCGCGCCGGTGGTTTCATCGTCGATGGTTTCCATGCGCTTCTTGTTGAGCGAACCGGTGTCCTCGATCTTGCCGTCGGCGAAGGCGTGGATCACCCCGCGCGGGCTGAAGTTCTTCACGTAGGGGTCGTTCGGGTCCTTGGGCCAGTAGGGGCGCTCGGGCTCCTCTTCGGCGTTGAGGTGGTAGAGGTTGCCGAAGAACTCGTCGAAGCCGTGCTTGGTCGGCAGGTACTCGTCCTTGTCGCCCAGGTGGTTCTTGCCGAACTGCCCGGTGGCGTAGCCCAGCGACTTGAGTGCCTGGGCGATGGTGATGTCGCGGTCCTGCAGGCCCACCGGCGCCCCCGGTGCGCCGACCTTGGACAGGCCGGTGCGCAGTGGCGTCTGCCCGGTGATGAAGCTGGAGCGGCCGGCGGTGCAGCTGTTTTCCGCGTAGTAGTCGGTGAACAGCATGCCTTCCTTGGCAATGCGGTCGATGTTGGGGGTCTGGTAGCCGACCACCCCCATCGAGTAGGCACTGATATTGGTCTGGCCGATGTCGTCGCCGAATATCACCAGGATATTCGGCTTGTCGGCGGCACTTGCCGCCCCTGTCGCGAGCCCCATCACCGTGGCCGCGACCAGCGCGAGCTGCGGTGCCCATCTGCGTATGCGAGTCATCTGACTTGCCTCCCTTTCGCGATTCGAGCCGCCCGCAGGCGACATGTCGGTTGCATCACTGCTTTGCTCGTTACCGCGTCACTGCGATTGCGGGGTGGAGGCAGGCTCGAACGGGAATACCCGGGCCCAGTCGGCCGCCATGTCCACGATTGTCCATTGCTGGCGGCGCGCTTCGTCCAGCGCCTTGTCCAGCCGTCCGACCTGCGACTGGCGGTCGTAGGCCCATTCACGTTTCGCGTCGGTGTGGTGCACCAGGCCCATGAAGCGCGGGCCCTTGCCGGCGGCGGTCCATTGCAGCATCTGCAGGTCGCCGTCGGAGTTGCCGAAGGCCAGGATCGGCCGACGCCCGATGATCGCGTCGATGCTTTCGGGCTTGCCCGGGCCGTCGTCGTTGTGCGCGATCCTGGCGGTACGCAGCAGGGCCGGCACGCCGTCGACCAGCTGGTATTCGGTGACGAAGCTGGAGCCGATCACCTGCTCGGGCGGCACGCCGTACACCTCGTCGGCGAAGGCGCGCATGAACGCGGTGTCGCCCCCGGAGACGATGTACACCTTGAAGCCCTGGCTGCGCAGGTAGTCGAGCAGCTCGTGCATGGGCTGGTAGATCATCTCGGTGTAGGGGCGCTGGTGGGTGGGGTGACGGGCCTTGGCCAGCCAGGCCCTGGCATGGCCGATGAAGGCTTCGGTGCTGACCCCGGTGTGGGTCACGCCGATGATTTTCAGCAGGCCGTCCATGCCGGCGGCGGCCAGGGCCTTCTGGTCGTTTTCCAGCACCGCCTTGAACGGCTGGGTGGCCTTCCACTCGGGGTGCTCGGGGGCCATGCGGCGGATCTCGTCGAAGGCGAACAGCACCTGGAAGTAGGCGGGCTGTTCGCTCCACAGGGTGCCGTCGTTGTCGAACACCGCGATGCGTTGCGCGGGGGCCACGAACTGCGGGTCGCCCTCGCGGGTGACGCTTTCGACGAACTGCACGAGGGCGGCCCTGGCGGCGCCCTGGTGCCATGAGGGCAGCGGCGCATCGGCCTGGGCCGACAATGGCCAGTGCAGCAGCAACACCAGCAGCAGCCGCCCACGAACACTCGGACTGGATTTCATCGCGACTCCCTGTTCTGCATTGGATTGAGCGGGCGCAGGCCGTGGCGCGCGGGCGCGGCAGGCTGGCGCGGTGAATGCCGTGCATGAAGCTGTGCAAGTTCGGCCTTGAGCGCAGCGAGCAGCGTATCGGGCGCGCCGTCTGCGCCGTAGCAGCGTCGCAGCAGCGCCAGCAGGGTGGTGTCGTCGGCCGTGGCCAGGCGCACGCTGCCCTGGCTGCGCCTGAACCACAGGTATAGCGCAGTGAGCTGCGGCGGATGCCTGGCCAGATCAACGGGCACCTGTTGCCATGCATGCTCGGCAGAGGCGAGGCGACGGGCCTGGCGTCGGGCCTGCCAGTGCCGCCAGCGGGCCAGCCAGGTCGGCCCGCGGCTACGCCACACCTGCCACGCCAGGCCCAGTGCCGCGAGCACCAGGGCGGCGCCGAGCCAGTGCCGCGACAGGTGCAGGCGGCCCTGCTGGCCAAGACGCTGCAGATCGTCGGCCACCGAGAACACCGGGGTGTAGGCAGGGCCGGCGCTGGCGGTGAAGGGCACGGCGGGCAGCGTTGTGCTGCGCAGGGCCTTTTCGGTGGTGCTCCACCAGTGCACCTGCACGGCGGGCAGCTGGTAGCTGCCGGGCTGCTCGATGCGGTAGCTGGCGGTGTCGATGCGCTGGCCGCCCACGACGTGGCCACGGCCATCGTCGAGGGCCTGCACCTGGGGCGACTTGAGGTAGAGGCTCAGGCCCGGCACGGCCTGCAGCGACGTCACCGGCAGCATCAGGCTCGGCGCGCCCTGGGCCTGCAGGGTCACGCTGCGGGTAAGGCTGTCACCCACCTTGAGTGTTCTGCTTGCCGGGTTCACCTGCTGGGTCAGGCTCAGGGCGCTGGCCACCAGCACCGCCTGGCCCGGCTCGACCCCGGCCGGCAGTTGTACGCGCAGGTGCAGCGCCGCCGTGGTGGCGCTCAGGGCGGCCGCGGCATTGCCCGGCCGGGCCGTCACGGTCAGTGCGGGAATGTCCAGGGTGCCGGCCTGCTGCACGGTGATCGGGTACAGGTAGCGCATGCCGAACCAGGTGCTGCCGTCCAGGTTCAGGGTCAGGTGCTGGGCCTGGTCGCCGGGCGGGGTGACCAGTGCGCTGGGCACGCTCAGCGTCGGCAACTGCGGGGCGCCGGTGAACCAGGTGTCGGTGAGCACGTCCAGCTGCAACTGCACGGTTTCACCCACCACCACGCTGTCGCCCCCCAGCAGTTGCGCCTGCACCCGCAACTGCGGGTCGGCGGCAAGCGCACAGCTGCACAGCAGCCAGGCCAGGAGCAGGCCGACAAGCCTCATGGCGCCCCCCTGGCAGCCTGGTCCTGCAGGCTGAACTTGCGCTTGAGAAACTGCGCGGGCGAGGTGGTGAGGTTCTGCAGCCACAGGGCGTCCGAGGTCGCCTGCGGGGTCTGCACCTGCTTGCTCGGGCCCTTGCCGGCCGGCTTGTCGAAGGCCACCTGGTCGGCCTGCACCTCTGGGGCGTTCTGCTGCGCCGACTCGGTGTCCCTCTGCAGGGCGATGGCCAGGGCGAGGTTGGCCTGGGCCTCGGCAAACCCCGGCTGCAGGGCCAGTGCCTGGCGATAGGCGGCGATGGCCTGGTCGAACTTGAAGCGGCGGGTGTAGATATTGCCCAGGTAGAAATAGGCCGGTGCGGTGTGCAGGCGCGCGAAACTGGCCAGCGCCAGGTCGTAGTCGGCCCCTTGGTAGGCGGCAATGCCCTTCCAGTAAGGGTCCTGAAAGTGCGCCGCCGCGGCGGGCAGGTGGTGGTGTTCGAAGGCCCAGCGACCCTGCTGATCGGGGGTCATGAATGCATCCACCAGGGCATTGGCGCGCGCCCCGTCCGGGGCCAGCACCAGGCCCAGCAGCAGGCACGCGCTCCAGTTCAGGCTCCAGCCGCGGCGGATGCACAACAGGGCGATCAGCAGCAACGGCCAGCACAGCCAGTAGCCGGCGTCTTTCCAGCGCAGCTGCTGGCTGGCCGGGTCGGCGTCGGCGAAGTGCTGCTGGGCATGGGCCTCGATCCAGTCCAGGTCGTCATCGTCCATGGTCAGGCTGCCCAGTGGTGCATCCACCGCCCTGGCCAGCTCTTCGAGGCCGGCCTTGTCGAAGCGGCCCAGTTGCGGCCGGCCGTTGCTGTCGGTGCGCGGCTGACCGTCGGCGCCCCTGACCAGGCCGCCATCGCTGCTGCCTACGGCCAGCACCAGTACCTGTAGCAGGCTGGCGTCCAGGGCCTTGCCCAGCGGGGCCAGTTGCGTGGTGTCGGCACCGTCGGTGAGCAGCACCAGGGTGGCGGGGCCGGGCTCGGCGGCGATCAGTTGGCGGGCCAGCGCCACCACGGCCAAAACGTTCTTGCCAGGCTGTTCGATCAGGTCGCTGCCCAGCGCCTGGATGAAGCTGTCGAGCAGCGCCGGGTCGCGGGTGGGGGGCAGCACCAGGTGTGCGCTGCCGGCATAGGCGATCAGCCCGGTGGCTGCGCCCTGGCGGCGTTGCACCAGGCTGTGCAGCTTGTGCTTGGCGGCCTCCAGACGGGTGGGCGAGAGGTCGCTGGCGTCCATCGAGCCGGACAGGTCCAGGGCCAGGATCAACGGCGCGCGGTTGTCGAGAAACTGCGGGCGGTCCTGCTCCCAGGTGGGGCCGGCAGCGGCCAGTGCGCCGAGTGCGAGCAGGGCCGCCAGCAGGTGTATGGGGCGAATGCGGTGCCGGTCGTGGCCGTCCATGCGCAGGTGCGCCAGCAGTTGCGGGGCGATACTCACGTTCAGCGCCTGGCCGCGCTGGCGGCGCCAGGCCAGCACCAGCAGCACGGCGGGCAGCCAGAGCCACAGCCACAGCGGGCGCAGAAAATGCAGGTTGTTCAGGTCAATGTCCATGCGCGGGCGCCTCCACTGGCAGGCGCCTGCGCCACCACGCTGCCGCCAGGGCGAGCAGGTGGTACAGCGTCAGCAGCAACAGGGCCGCGCCCAGCGGCAGCCAGAACAGGTCGCGCTTGGGTTGGTGGCTGTAGGTCTTCACCGCGTGCGGGGTGAGCGTGTCGAGGATGGCGTACACCTGTTGCAGGGCATCGCGGTCCTGGGCCCGGAAGAACTGCCCGCCGGTGACGGTGGCGATCTGCTGCAAGGTCGGCAGGTCGACCTTGGCCTCGGCTTCGGCCTGCGGGTCGCCGATACCGATGGTATGGATCACCACCCCGCGGGCCGCGGCGATCTGGGCGGCGTGGGCGGGGGTGATGGCGCTGCTGGTGTCGTTGCCGTCGGTCAGCAGGATCAGCACCTTCTGCGGCTCGTGAGCCTGCTCGAGCAGCTTGAGGCTCAGGCCGATGGCATCGCCGATGGCGGTGTTGGGCCCGGCCATGCCGACGTCGGTCTGCTGCAGCAGGATCGACAGGCTGGCGTGGTCCAGGGTCAGCGGAGCCTGGGCGTAGGCGCCGCTGCCGAACACCACCAGGCCGAGACGGTCCTGCTGGCGCCTGGCGATGAAGTCGGCGACCACCGCCTTGACCGCGCTGATGCGCGAAACCGGTTTGCCGTCGGCGTTCTCGAGGTCGACGGTCTGCATCGACTGGGAGATGTCGATGGCCAGCATCAGGTCGCGTACCGGTGCCTGGCGCTCGATGGGGGGCTCGACCAGCACCGGGCGTGCCACGGCCAGGCACAGCAGTGCCCACACCAGCCAATGCAACAGCAGCTGCCAGCGATTGGCCCGGGTGCCGGGCAGGCGCGGACGCTGCCCGGTGGCCTGGCTGATGGCCTCGAAGAACGGTACGCGCAAGGCGCTGCGGGCTTCCTGATAGGGCGGCAGGTAGCGGTAGCCGAGCAAGGGCAGCGCCAGCATCAGCAACAGCCAGGGGTAATCAAGCTGCCACATGATGATGCTCCACCCAGTCGCGGCTGTAGCCCAACAGCGCTGACGCATCGATTTCGTGCAGGCGGCTGTCGGGGGCATAGGCCAGCTGCGCCAGTTGCCAGGCGAAGTCGGCGGGCAGCGGGGTGCTTGAATGGCTCACCAGAAATGCCTGCCAGTCGGCGGCATGCAGCGGGGCCACGGCCGGAGCCTCGGGCATCGACAGGGCCACGCGCTTGAGCAGCTCGGGCACTTCGCGCAGGGCCTGCACGCGCCGGGTCTGATCTGCCATTGCCTGTTCCAGCTGGCGCAGGCGTGCCAGGGCTTGGCGGCGGTAGCGGTCGCGCTGCCAGCGGCGCAGGCGCAGCGCCGCCCACAGCACCAGCCCGGCCAGCAGCAATGCCGCCAGCAGCGCCCAGCCCCAGGTTTGTGGCCAGTAGCTGACGGCGGGCGGCAGCGCCAGCTCCTTGAGCTGGTCGACGCTGGGCACTGGCGCGGTCATGCCGGTGGCCTGCGCAGCTTGCCCAGTTCCATGCGCAGCTGTTGGGCGGCAGGCAGGGCGGTGCTGAACATCAGCAGCGGCACCTGGCTGCGGCGCAGCATCTGCGCCACGTCGTGCAGGCGGCCACTGAGAAACTCGCTCAAGGGTTTGTGCACCTGACGCCGCTCCACCGCCAGCTCCACCTGCAACTGGCCCTGGGTCACCAGCAGGCGCCCCTGGCGTGGCAGGTCGAGGGCCAGCGGGTCGTAGACCTGCAACGCGATCACGTCGTTGTGGGTACGCAACTGGCGCAACTGATGCAGGGTGCGTTCGCCGGCACCGGCGAAGTCGCTGATGAAGCAGATCAGGCAGTCGTGCGCGGCCAGCGCCAGGCAGCGCTGCAGGACTGTGTCGAGGCCGTGCGCAGCATCGCCATCGGGTACATCCGCCGACAGCGCCTGGTTGAACTGTGCGGCCCTGGCGCAGATCGCCTGGACCCGGCTGCGGCTGCGCAGCGGCGCCAGGTATTCGATGCGGGTGTCGTCGAACAGCAGGGCGCCGACCCGGTCGCCTGCCGCCAGCGCGATCCACGCGCACAGCGCGGCCAGTTGCGCGGCCAGCGCCGACTTGAAGCTGACCTGCGAGCCGAAGAACATCGACATGCGCTGATCGAGCACCACCAGCACCGGGCGGTCGCGTTCTTCGGTGAAGGTGCGTACCACCGGCGTGCCGGTGCGCAGGCTGGCCCTGCAGTCGAGATGGCGCAGGTCGTCGCCGGGCTGGTAGCGGCGCAGCTCGTCGAAGTTCAGGCCGCGCCCGCGCAGGCGCGAGGCGTGGCTGCCGGCCAGCACGCTGGCCCTGGGCTGGCGCGCCAGAAAGCTCAGGCCACGGGCATCGAACGCCAGCGCCATCAGCTGCGCCAGCGATACGTAGACGTGCCCGTCGGGTTGCTGCGCCGGTGCTGGCATATGCGGTCCTCAGGCCGGGATGGCCACCTTGTCGAGCAGGCGGTCGAGTACCTCGCTGCTGGTCACGCCGTCGGCCACCGCGTCGTAGCTCAGTTGCAGGCGATGGCGCAGCACCGGGTGGAGCATGGCGCGCACGTTGTCGGGCGAGACGAAGTCCTGGCCCTGCAACCAGGCATCGGCGCGCGCGCAGCGGTCCAGCCCGATGCCGCCGCGCGGGCTGGCGCCCAGCTGCAGCCAGCGCGCCAGGTCGGCGTCGTAGTCGGCGGGGTGGCGGGTGGCGTTGACCAGTGCGATCAGGTAGCTGTCGATGGCCGGGGCCACGTGAATGGCCGCCACTTCCCGGCGGGCCTGGAAGATCACCTCCTGGCCGAGGCTGAAGCTGTCGCTGGCCGCCTTGGCCGCCGCCCGCTGTTCCTCCTGGCGCAGCAGTTGCAACACCTGGCCTTCATCGGCTGGCGCGGGGTAATCCAGCAGCACCTTCATCAGGAAGCGGTCCATCTGCGCCTCGGGCAGCGGGTAGGTGCCTTCCTGCTCGATGGGGTTCTGGGTGGCGATCACCATGAACAGGTCGGGCAGCCTGTGACTGGTGCCGGCCACGGTGATCTGGCGCTCCTCCATGGCTTCGAGCAGCGCCGCCTGCACCTTGGCCGGGGCGCGGTTGATCTCGTCGGCCAGGATCAGGTTGCCGAACAGCGGGCCGGGCTGGAAGCGCACCTGGTGCTGGCCCTCGACCTGTTGCAGCACCTCGGCGCCGGTGATGTCGGAGGGCAGCAGGTCGGGGGTGAACTGGATGCGGCTCATGCGTGCATCCAGGTGCCGGGCCAGGGCCTTGACCGTGCGGGTCTTGGCCAGGCCCGGCAGGCTCTCGAGCAGCACGTGCCCGTTGGCCAGCAGGCCCACCAGGATCTGGCGGATCACCTGGTCCTGGCCCAGCACCGAGGCGGCGATGGCGGCGTGCAGGGCATTGATGTCGGTGAGGGCGCTCATGGGCATTCCTTTGGGTCGGGTGGTTTCACCATGGCGCAGGCACCACGATGAACTGCACGTTGCTGCCGACGTATTGCGGCTGGTACCAGGTGGCGCCGCAGTGCTGGTAGGCCACGCCGTTGGCGACCACCGACACGCAGTCCGGCGGTACTTCGGCCACCTGGGTGCCGATGGCTATGGCCGTGGCAGTGGTGGCACCGACCACGGCAGCGGCGGCCCAGGGGTGATACCAGTCGTCCGGGTGCGGCGGTGGCGGTGGTGGCGGCATCGGGCCGGGGCCGGGCGGGTGAGGGCCCGGGCCCGGTGGATGCGGTGGCGGGCCCGGTGGGTGCGGCCCAGGGCCGGGCTGCGGATGCGGAGGCGGCGTCGGGTGGGGCGGCATCGGCTGCGGATGCGGGGGCATCGGGTGCGGCATCGGCTGGTAATGCGGCGGCGGGGGGGCGAAGTGGCCGCCCCCGGCGTGATAGGGCACCACGAAGGTGCGCCCGCCACCGCCGCCGCGCAGTTGCCAGGCGTCGGCCATCAGCGGTGTCAGCAGGCAGGCGATCAGGCCCAGGTGCAGGCAGGTACGCAGTGGCGTCATGGCTGGCGGCCCTCGTTCGGTTCGCGCAGCGGTACCGCCACGGCCTTGGCCGGCGGGGTGAAGTCGAAGGCTGCCGGGTTGATGGGCGTGCTCAGGTCCCAGTCGAAGGTCACGCTATGGCGCGGGCGCTCGGGGTCGTCGCGGCGGGTGATCATCAGCTTGCACGGCAACGGCTGCGCGCCTTCGCGTAGCCACAGTTGCCAGTCGATGTCGGGCTGGCGGAACACGTAGTGGGTACAGGCCTGGCCGTCGAGGGATTCGCTGCCGATCAGCGTGGCCTGGGTGATGCCGACCTGTTTCGCGGTCTGGGCGTTCCAGCGGAACAGGTCGGCCAGCGGCAGGGTGATGGCGTAGCGCTCGCTCAGTTGTCCGAGCAGTTGCTCGATGGTCGCCGGCGCCGCGCCTTTGCTGTAGTAGCCATGACGACCGTCATACAGGGTGAACTGCTTGCCGTCGTAGAAGAACTGGCGCGCCGCCGAGCCCTGGTCGACGCTGACGAACAGCTTGTCGGGCTGGCGGGCGAGCACCTGGGTGTGGTGGGTGAAGGTCACCGTGGGGCCGCTGTCGAGCTGCTGGTCGGTTTCGCTGCGGGTGCTCAGGCTGAAGGCCTGCAGGCGGTGCAGGTAACTGCCCATGTTCGACAGCGCGGCCAGGGCCCTGGGGTCGAGCGGGTCGGCAGCCTTTGCCAGGGCCGGCAACAGGGCCAGCAGGGCCATGCAGGTGAGTCGGTGCGAACGCTTCATCAGGCCTCCCATGGCTACCAGGCGTAGTTCAGGCGCAAGGTCCAGGTGTTCACATCGGGTGAGCCGGTACGTTCGGACACGGTGTCGGTGTAGGCGATCAGGCCACCGAACTGCGGCGAGAGCATGAAGCCCAGGCTGGCACCGACCAGGGTGTTGGCCTGCTTGTTGTCCTGGTTTTCGCCGTTGATGCGGGTTTCGCCGCCGAAGCTGTAGGTGGCGTCGAGGGAAGCCCACAGGCCGCGGTTGATGGTGTAGCTGTAGTGGCCTTCGACGGCATACAGCGGTTTCTGCTCCAGCTTGTTGTCGCCCAGGTAGTCGTCGTTGTCGCCGAACAGCGAAACCCAGGTGTTGACCTCCAGCCAGGTGGGGCCGATGGGGTGGCCGAAGCCGATTTCGGGTTTGACCACCCAGCGGTTGGCGCCGATGTTGATGACGCGGTTCTTGGCGTAGTCGCCATTGGGCACGGTGAGCCATACGGCGCCGGTCATGAAGGTTTCCGGGGTCCAGCTGGCGAACTCCTCGGCGGTCAGCGCCGGGCCGCCGAAGAAGTTGTGGGCGAACACGATCTGGGTGTCGCCCATGCCGCCGTTGTGCTTGGTGCCATTGAAGAAACGTGCATCGTCGAACGAGGCCGACACGTCGGCGTACGGCTGCACCAGCTGGATCGCGCTGTTGCGTCCGTCGATGCTGAACGAGCGCGCCAGGCGCAGGATGTAGAGGTCGGCATCCAGGGACAGGCCGTCGATGGGCAGGGCGGTGTCGATCGGGGTGTTGGTGTCGATGCGGTTGTAGTAGCCGAACACCATGTTCAGGTCGATCGGGATGTTCTGCCAGTCACGCGCGTTGTCGGCCTGCACCAGCAGCGGCGCGCCACTGAGCACGAGCACCGGCAGGTAACGCAGGACAGGTCGGGTATGCATGGTGGTGCTCCTTCAATTGAACGCACAGGGTGCTGGCTGCCGGAGGGTCCGGTCATGGGCTGGCTACTTGCCGAAGGTCACGTTGAGGCCGGCGAACACGGTGAACTGCGGCAGGCCGTCACCTTTCTTTTCCACCGTCCACTGCGGCTCGATGAAGGCGTTGAGGATGTTGCTGCCGGCCTTCCAGGCCTTGCCCACGCCCAGGCCCAGCGGGATGTAGTGGGTGTCGTTCTTCAGGTCGAAGGTCCAGGTGCCGGTGGAGCGCAGGTACCAGCCCTTGGGCAGGTTGTGGATGATGAATGGCTGCAGGGTGGCGGTTTCGACGTGGGCGCGGTCATGGTCGCCGGCAAACGAGCTCTGGTACTGCACCAGCGCCCCGAGCAGCCCGCGTGGCGAGGCGTCGATGGCCACCGCCGCCAGCCCCGCCTGCCACTTGCCGGTGCCCAGCTCGTCGTGCTCGGCAGTGGGGGCGGTGAGCTGCGGGCCGATGCCCAGCTGCACGCCTTCGGTCTTGAGCAGGAAGATGTCGAACAGGTTGAGGTCGCCGATGCCGGTGCTGTAGCCGCCGTGGGGGTCGGGTCGGGTGCTGATGGGCAGGGTGGCGCGCAGCAGTTGCGGTACCGGCAGCAGTTCGCCAGGGGCGACCGGCAGGGTGCCGCGCACCAGAAAATCGTTGGTGTGCACGTTGCTGTCGTACACCGAGGGGGTGTAGTAGTCCTGCAGGTTCAGGCCCGGTGCCAGGTTGAGCGGGTTGTTGCTCTTGTTGGCGGTTTCGGCGTTGTCCGCCAGGGCGTGCTGCAGGAACAGCAGGGCGCAGGGCAGTACGAGACAAGTGGCGGTGGTCCTTTGCATGACGGTGGTGCCTGTTCAATGTTGCGCTTCTGGGCAGGGGCCGGCCTTGCCAGCGAGGCAGGGGCCCTAGGGGGCGAATGGGCGCGTACGCTGGCGCCGGCACCACCGGCGACCACAGGGTCACTGATACTTGATGACGATGCCCTTGAGCTTGCGTCCGTCGATGGAACGGATATCGCGGTCCCAGAGCGGGCCACTGACATAGGCCGAAACCGGCTGGATGCGGTCGTAGACCACCACGACGGCGTCGCCGCCGATACTGGCGGCCTGTTCGCGCAGCTTCTGCTCCACGTCGGTGATCGGTGGCGGCGGCGACACGCTGGCATCGACCACGATCTCGCCCAGGCGGACATGGGGGCGGGTCGGTTCGCTGCGCAGTACCTCGACCGTAGCCGCAGCGGTGGGCGAAGGATGGGGCGCCCCTACGTATTGTGTGGTGCGGGCATCGATGCTGCTGCAGCCCGCCAGCCCGGCCAGCACCAGGCCCAATGCAAGAACGCTCATGCAACGTGGTATCGACATGCTTCGACTCCGTCCGAAGTATTAATACGCTGTAACAACGTTCCAATGAAAATAGCCGCACTTGGGCGGGCCGCAAGTGACGGGCGGCGAAAGTGCGGGTTTGTTACCATCGCGTTCTTTTGGGTCGGGGCATGTCCCGACAACGCTCAGGAGTATGCAATGATCCTCACCACCACTGGCACTGTCGAAGGGCGCGAAGTCGCGGCCTACCTGGATGTAGTCAGCGCCGAATCGGTGCAGGGCATCAACGTGGTACGCGACATCTTCACCAGCTTTCGCGACTTTTTCGGCGGCCGTTCGCAAACCCTGGAAAGCGCCCTGAAAGAAGCGCGCATCCAGGCCACCGACGAAATCCGCCAGCGCGCCCGCAGCCTGCAGGCCGATGCAGTGATCGGCCTGGATTACGAAATCAGCATGCCGTCGGCCCGTGGCGGCATGGTGGTGGTGTTCGTCACCGGCACCGCGGTCAAACTCAGGTAGCCATAGGCCACTGGTCGGGTGCGACAATAAGTGACCAGGCAGTCTTCAAATGTCCGGCTAGTCTCTGAAAGCAACAGGTCACTATTTCCTAGGCATTCATCTGCGTGCCGGTAGTGATCCACAGCAGGGGAGCCGGGTATGAAGGAATCGTATTTCGAAGACGATGGTGACGAGTTTCCCATCAACAGCCAGGTGCGTTGCGGGCAAGCAGCGTTCCAGCTGGGGTTTGCCAACATGACCCTGGAAGACGCGCCGGTACGTGTGCGCTCCACGGTGCCACCGCGCAGCGAGCGCCGCCGGTTTCTGCCGGGCCTGCGCAAGAAGTAGCCACGACGCCGAAGAGGCCCCGCCATCCAGCCTGTGCTGCGGTGTGTGGGGCTTTTTCATGTAGGTTGTAGGCTATTTCGCAAACAGACGACCGGTACGCTGAATCTGCCGTTTTATGCGGCTTTCTTGACCTCGCTCAATGGGGCGACGGCTGTCGCTAGCCCCCTTGGCGGTTGTATGCCTTACTGTCGGTTCGAACGAACAAGGAGCAGTGCGATGCGCATCAGGGAAGAGACTTATTGGGCGTGGGCCGACTCTCAGCTGCACAGCCGCAGCCATGACGAAGAACTCAGCGATGGCACCAGCATCGACGTGCAGGTGCGGTTGTCGCGCACCGGTGCCACGCAGATGTTCCTGGGGGTGTACGGGCGCCGGGGCAAGGCGCTGTTCGAGGAGTACTACCCCTCGTGCCCGGGTGAAACCATGAGCCGTGCGCTGGTGCGCGGTGTGGACCGGGCCCGGGCGTTGGCCACCGACGCCGTGCCGATGGAGCACCCGCGGTTTCGTCGTCAGGCCTGATGCCTGCGGTTACGCCCTGTCGTGGCGCACAGGGAATGTGCGCAGACGGTGGGGCGAGCCGGAGCCGCGATGAGGCGATAAGGCACGCATAAAAAAGGCGACCCGAAGGTCGCCTTTTTCAATTCGCCTGGCTCAGCACAGCCGGTCGATCACCTTCACGTCCTGGCGCTCGCGGATGGCGGGCCATTCCTGTTGCAGGGTCTCCAGCACCTTGGCGACAAACGCGGTGTCTGCCGCTGCCTTCTTGCCGACGTAGCCCTTGCCACGGCGGAACATCCTGAAACGGGCGCGCATTTCACGCTTCGCATCGATCGCCTCTTCGACAGTGTGCGGCGGCATCTTGTCGATGTGCACGTCACCTGTGGCACTGACCCACAGCAGGTGGTCATCGAGGCTGTCCTTGCGGGCAGCGAACAGCTGAGCCAATTGGTCGATGGTGGGTTGGTTGTTCAAGTTGATCATAAAGCCCCCTATTACCTATTCGTCGTTGGTGAGTTCAAACCTGCGCTACTTCATGTAGCGATCTACCAAGGCTGCTACAGCAGCGTCGCAACAGGGGCTTTCTTCACTCTGCCTTTTGGACAGTCCCTCTCCACGGACAGCCCGAAACCGCTCGAACTGTCTGGAACACCCTTTGCCAGCGCTCCCGATCAGGGAGACGGCCTCATCATGCAAGGGGCAACGAATGCCGTCAATAGGTTTTGTAGTGATTTTTTTTATTCACTACAAATGACCGGTCAGTCTTTTTCGAGCTTACGGGTCGCCGCGCCACAGGCTGTTGGAATGTCCTACAAAGCGCTCTGGTCAGGGCGTCTTGGCCATGTATTGACCCGCGTCAGCGCGTACCGGCCAGGCGCTGGGGATGATAGGGGCCTGTTTTGTTGCCAAAGAAGTCCTGCCCATGAGTACCCCCGCCAATCCTCCCGCAGCGCCTGGCGCTCAACCCCTGTTGCCCGTGGGCCTGCTGCTGGGCATCGTCGCGCTGGTCGGCGTGCTGCTGTTGCCGCTGCCGGCCGACCTGCCGGTGGCCGGTCACCGCGTGCTGGCGATCCTGGCCTTTGCGGTGGTGATCTGGATCACCGAGGCGGTGTCGTACGAAGCCAGTGCGATCATGATCACCTCGCTGCTGGCATTTTTGCTGGGCACCGCACCGACCCTTGCCGACCCGTCGGTGATCTACGGCTCGTCGGCAGCCGTGAGCATGGCCCTGACGGGCTTTGCCAACCCGGCATTGGCACTGGTGGTGGGGGCCCTGTTCATCGCAGCGGCGATGACCCACACCGGGCTGGACCGGCGCATCGCGCTGGTCACGCTCAACCGTGTGGGCGTGAGCACCCGACGCATTCTGCTGGGGGCGATGGTGGTGATCATCCTGCTCAGCCTGGTGGTGCCCAGTGCCACGGCGCGCAGTGCCTGCGTGGTGCCGATCATGATGGGCGTGATCGCCGCGTTCGGCGTGAACAAGCGCTCCAACATCGCCGCCGGCATCATGATCATCGTGGCCCAGGGCACCAGCATCTGGAACATCGGCATCCAGACCGCAGCCGCGCAGAACCTGCTGACGGTCGGCTTCATGGACAAGATGCTCGGTGCACGGGTGTCATGGATCGACTGGCTGATCGCCGGGGCGCCGTGGGCGTTGATCATGTCGGTGGTGCTGATCGTGCTGGTGCTCAGGATGCTGCCCCCCGAGAGCGACAGCATTCCCGGCGGCAAGGCGGCGGTAGCCGAGCAGTTGCAGGCGCTGGGGCCGATGAGCGGGGCGCAGAAGCGTCTGCTGGGGGTGTCGCTGCTGTTGCTGCTGGCCTGGGCCACCGAGGGCAAGCTGCATCACTTCGACACCACCTCGACCACCTACGCCGGGTTGGTGCTGCTGTTGCTGCCGCGCTTCGGGGTGATGACCTGGAAGGATGTGCAGGCGCGTATTCCGTGGGGCACGGTGATCGTGTTCGGCGTCGGCATCAGCCTGGGCACCACCCTGTTGACCACCCAGGCCGGGCAATGGCTGGGCGGGCAGGTGGTGGCCAATACCGGGCTGGATCAATTGGGCACGCTGGGGGTGTTCTCGATTCTGGCGGCGTTTCTGATCGTGATCCATCTGGGCTTTGCCAGTGCCACGGCGCTGACCTCGGCGCTGCTGCCGATACTGATCGCGGTGCTGCAGACCTTGCCGGGGGATTTCAGCCGCCTGGGCATGACCATGGTGCTGGGGTTTGTGGTCAGCTACGGGTTCATCCTGCCGATCAACGCACCGCAGAACATGGTGTGCCTGGGTACCGAAACCTTCAACGCGCGGCAGTTTGCCAAGGTCGGAATCGTGGTGACGCTGGTGGGGTACGGGTTGATGCTGGTGTTCGCCGCAACATGGTGGCACTGGCTGGGCTGGATGTAGAGGGGCCGTTGCAAGCGGCAAGCGGCAAGCGAGGCCGAGCCAGCTTGCCGCTTGCAGCGATGCTCATCAGAAGTTCGCCGGGGTGTTGGCGCTGATGATCTCGGCTTCGTCCTGGCCGATGTTCTTGAAGCTGTGGGGCAGGGTGGTGGGGAAGTAGTAGCCGTCGCCGGAGTTCAGCACGCTGACCTGGCCGTCTACCCGCAACTCGATGGTGCCACGGGTCACCAGGCCGCATTCCTCGCCCTCGGTGTGCACGATCGGCTCTTCGCCGGAGTCGGCGCCCGGCGCATACAGCTCGCGCAGCATGCGCATCTGCCGACCTTCGACACTGGCGCCGACCAGCAGCATGCGCAAGCCACCACTGCCCAGGTCGGGCTGCTCGTTGGCGCGGAACACGAAGCGTTCTTCGCGCGGCGGTTCGTCGAAACTGAAGAACTCCGCCAACGACATCGGGATGCCTTCCAGCAGCTTTTTCAACGAGCTCACCGATGGGCTGACGCGGTTCTGCTCGATCTGTGAAATCGTCGAGTTGGTCAGGCCGCTGCGCCTGGCCAGCTCCCGTTGCGAGAGCTTGGTGCGTTCACGTACCAGTTTGAGTCGTGTCCCCGTGTCCATAGCCGCCTTGATGTCAAAAATAATGGGCGACGCATTAAAACACATTCCGTCGCCGAACCCGCCTACTGGCGTGCAGGCACCGGCCACAAGGCGATCAACAGCAGCAGCAAGGCGGCCATCAGGTACGGCAGGCGCGGGTCCAGGGCGTAGATCAGGGTGCCGGCCAGCGGTCCGATCACCGTGCCCAGCGCCTGTGCCGCGCCCACAGAGCCTGCGGTCGCGCCCTGTTCACCGGCATCCACCGCGTTCGCCGCCAGCGCCTGGAACGCCGGGAACACCCAGCCCATGCCGGCCGCAGCGACGAAGTAGCACGCCCACAGCATGCCTACGCTGTCGGCCAGGGCGCCGCTGGCAAAACCCAGCGCACTGATGCAGCCGCCCACACGGATCATGCGCAGCGGCGGCCATTGCAGCTTGCTCACCAGCACCTGCGAGAAGATCAGCGCCGCACCCACCATGGTCAGGGCAATGCCCGCCGCCTGGGCGGCATCGGCAGGCGCCAGGCCCAGGCGGTCAAGGGCAAAGAAGCCTACGGTGATCTGCGCCAGCGACACGCACAGCATCGCCACGAAGGCCACCGTGAGCGGGCGAAGCAGGCGCGGGTCGGTCAGGCTGACGGGGCGGGGCGGTTGCCTCAGGTGCAGCTCCTGACCCTTGAGCTTGAACTGCAGGACCAGCAATGCCAGCAGTGGCAGCACCGACATCGCATAGAACGGCAGGCTCAGGCTGTGGCGCGCCAGCAGCGCGGCCAGTGCCGGGCCCATCACCAGGCCCACGGCGTTCGCCGCACCCAGCGAGGCCATGGCGCGGGCGCGCTGTTGCGGTTGCATGTTGTCGGCAATCAGCGCGGCGCAGCCGACTGGCAGGGCGGCATAGAACGCACCGATCAGGCCGCGGCCGATCACCAGCGCGGCAAAGGCCAGGGAGGTGGCCGGCAGGTAGCGCAGCGCGCCATCGATGAACAGGCACAGGGCCCAATAGGCCAGGGTGAACCCCGCAGTGCCCACCAGCAGCACCCGGCGGCGACCGAAGCGGTCGCTGGCCCGGCCCCAGGGGCGCGCCAGCAGCATCCACACCACCCCGGCTACCGTGACCGCTGCGCCCGCCTGCCAGGCTGCCAGGCCCAGCACGCGGGCGATGGGGCCGATCAGGGCGACGAAGGCCATCATCGCCATGGTGCAGGCCATGTTGACCACCATCAGCGGACGCAGGTCGAAGGCGGGGGTTTTGAGCAGCGGGGGTTGCTGGGCGGTGTTCATGGCTATCCAAGGCAGAGGAGCAAGGCGGCCATTGTGCCGCAGCTGCCCCCAAGGCTAAAGCCTGTAAACGATAGTAATAATCATTTAATTGACTTCAGCCTTGTTGCTGTGGGTTAGAAGTCGCCTTGCAGGGTCACCATCAGGTTGCGCGGCTCGCCATAGAAGTTGCCCCAGCCAGCGGCGCCGACGCTGCTGTAGTAGTGCTTGTCGAACAGGTTGTTGCCGTTGAGGGCCAGGCTCCAGTTGTCATCCAGGCGATAGCCGATGCGGGCGCTCCACAGGGCGTAGCCGGGCTGCACCATCTTGGTGTTGCGGTCCACGAAGTGGTTGGCACTCTGCGCGCTGACCCCGCCGCCCACGCTCCAGCGCTGCAGGGCGCCGTCCAGGTCGTAGTTGGTCCATACACGCGCCATGTGCCTGGGCACGTAGCTGGCGGTGAAGGTGGCGTCCTGGCGGGTGTCGTCGATGCGCTTGAGGTATTCGACCTGGGTGTAGGTGTAGCCGGCCAGCACCTGCAGGCGCTCGATCAGTTCACCGCTCAGCTCGGCTTCGAAGCCCTGGGCGCGCACCTTGCCGCTGTCGGTGTAGCAGTAACCGTCGGACGACCTATCGCATACCGTGCTGTAGTCAGCCTCGGCGCGACCCTGCTCGGTGTTGCGGAACAGGTTGAAGGCGCCATTGAGGCGACCCTGGTACCACTCGGCCTTGACCCCCACCTCATAGCTGGCACCGGTCTTGGGCTTGAGCGAGCTGCCGTCGGCCTTGGCGTAGGTGCTTTGCGGCTGGAAGATGTCGGCGTAGCTGGCGTAAACGGACCAGGTGTCGTCCAGGTCGTAGATCAACGCGGCGAACGGCGTCACCTGGCCGTTTTCCTGGCTGCGGTTGGGCTGCCAGTAGTTCCAGTATCGGGTGTAGCTGTCGCTGCTGTTGCGGTACCAGCTGACGCGGCTGCCGAGTACGGCGGTGAGGGGCTCGGCCAGCTTCAGGCGCAGGGTGGCGTAGGTGCCGAACTGACGGGTGTCGGAGGTCACCGGAATCGGCCCGCCGCGGTAGGACTCCTTCTCGTAAACCGAGTCACCCGGCTTGGGGATGTGCGGGTTGGGGTTGAACGGGTTCTGGGTAACGCCGTACAGCTCGGTCAGGTTGATCAGTTCGTAGCGGTCGCGGCCCTTGGAGCGGCTGGCGTTGGCGCCGACGATGATCTCGTGCTCCAGGCCCCAGGCCTGGAAATGGCCGTCCAGGTTGGCGTCGAAGCCGTAGTCGTCCTGGTCGTAGTCGAACAGCCCGGAGTACAGCTTCGAGGCGCTCTGGGTACTGCCCACCGGCACGGTGCCTTCGCCCATGGCGTATTGCATGTTCTGGTCGTTGTGGGTGTACATCGAGGCGACCTTGAGCGCCCAGTCTGCGTTGAAACGGTGGGTAAGGTCGGCGAACAGGCTGGTTCGCTCGCTGTCCCAGTGGTTCCACGACGCGCCCAGGCAGGTGGAGCGCGACAGCTTCAGGTCGCTGCCGTCGCTGTAGCGCGGCAGGCCCTGCCAGCAGGGCTTGGCGTCGAGCTTTTCGTAGGCCAGGCCCAGGCCCAGGGTGGTGTCCTCGTTCAGGTCGTAGTCCAGTGCGCCGTACACCACCTGGTCTTCGCGCTCGCCGATGTCGTAGAAGTACTTGCGGTCCTGCTGGGCGACCACGGCGCGCCCGCGCAGGGTGCCGGCGTCGTTGAGCGGGCCGCCGGTGTCGACCTGGGCGCGGTAGTTGTCCCAGGTGCCGGCCGACAGCGTTACGTGGGTGGCGGCCTTGTCCTGGCCGCGCTTGCGAATGAAGTTGACCCCGCCGGCCGAGCTGCCGGCGCCTTTCATCATGCCGGCGGCGCCGCGCATGATCTCGACGCGGTCGTAATAGGCCATGTCGCTGGAGAAGCTGTTGGCCTGCACGTAGTTGCCGCCCACATCCAGCGGTACGCCGTCGTACTGGTACTGGCCGGCGATCATGAAGCCGCGCGAGTAGAAGTACTTGCCGCCCATGGGCGAGTCGTGAACGGTGATGCCGGGGGTTTTCTCCATCACCTGTTCGAGGCTGGTGAGGTTCTGTTCGTCCATCATCTTGCGCGTGATGACCGTGACCGACTGCGGGGTTTCGCGCAGCGAATGCTGACCCTTGCCGATGCTGACGCTGCGCACGGTGTAGCTGTCGGTGCTGTCGCCGGTGCTGCTGGTGCGGGTGCCGTCGACGTTGGTGGCGCCCAGTTCCAGGGCGCCGTTGCTGCTGGGGGCCGGGCGCAACGAGTAGCTGCCGTCGCCTTGTGGGAAGGCTTGCAGCCCGCTGCCGGCCAGGATGCGGCTGAGGCCGTCGAGGGTGGCGTACTGGCCTTGCAGGCCGGGGCTCTGCTTGCCGCGGGTGAGGGCGGCGTCGTAAGACAGGTTGAGGCTGCTGGCGGCGGCGAAGGCACCGAGCACGCTGGCCAGCGAACCGGCGGGAATGTTGTAGGCCGTGCGGCTGCTGCTGACTTCATCGGCCATCGCCGAGGGGGCTGGCAGCACGCTGGCGGCCATGGCGGCGGCCAGCAGGTGGGCGGGGAGCAGGCGGGGGGAACGGGGTGACATGGGGGCCTCGTCGGATGCAGAAGGGATGCGCGAAAGGGGGTGTTTCAGACAAGGCGGATGAGAATGAGAAAAGGTACCGCGGGGGGAGGAATTTTTTTTGCTGCATCAAACACTGCGCTGTGCAGGTCAAGAGCCGGCCAGACAAGGCCGGCGCCTACATCACCCGCACCCAGTACCGACCATGCCGCTCGATTCGCAAATCGAACGAGCGCGCCAGCGCCGACAGCGCCGCATCACTGTCGGTCAACGAGAAGTTGCCCGACACACGCTGCTCTGCCAGCTGCGGCGCATAGGTCAGCAACCCCGGCCGGTACCGCCCCAGCTCGTCGAGCAGATCACCCAGCCGCCAGTTCTCCACCACCAGTTGCCCCAGGCTCCACGCCGCCTGGGCCGCCGATGCCAGCTGCGGGCTATCCACCCGCTGATCACTGAACCCGCACGCCTGCCCGCTCTCCAGGCGCTGCGCCTCCCCCAGCAAGGGGCTGACCCGCACCGCATGCTCGAACACCTCGACCTCGCTGCGCCCGGCCTGCTGCGCCACGCTGAAGCGTGTGCCCAACGCCTGCACCACGCCCTGCGCGGTCTGCACCCGCAACGGCCGCTGCTGCACATCCTTGCCACTGGTAAGCAGGATGCGCCCGCGCACCAGCTGAATCAGCCGTTGCCGGCTGTCGAAGCGGATGTTCACCGCCGACGCCGTATCGAGCACCAACTGGCTACCGTCGGCCAGGGTGACGCTGCGAATTTCACCCGTGCCACTGTGCACGTCCGCCAGCAACGCCTGCGCCGGAGTACTGCGGTAGCTGGCCCAGCCACCCAGCCCCAGCCCGGTCGCCAGCAGCAGCCCCTTGACCACGCCGCGGCGGGTCAGGCCATGGGCTTCGGCACGCTTGAAGGCATCGAACGCCAGCCCACCCGGCACACTGGCCAGTTGCCCATGCAACTGCTCGACCCGGGCCCAGGCCCAGCCGTTCTGCGGGGCACTGTCCAACCATGCCCGCCAGGCCCGTTCCAGGCCGGGGCTGGCATCGCCGGCCATGCGCTGCACATGCCAGCGGGCGGCTTCCTTGAGCGCCTGGCGCTGCGCTTCGCGGTCGTTGCTCATGGCTGCTCGTCGAAGGCGAGCAGCAGGCAGCGCTCGGTGGTCTTGTACATGTACTTCTTCACCGAACTGAGCGAAACGCCCAGCGCCGTGGCGATTTCGCCATAGGTCATGCCCAGCCAGTTGGCCATCAGGAACGCCTGGCGCGCCTTGGCGCCGCACCCGGCCAGCAGGCGGTCGACTTCGCGCAGGGTCTCGAGAATCAGCAGGCGCTCTTCCAGCGAGATCTCCTCGTACACCGGCTGGGCGGCCAGGGCCTCGAGGTAGGCCTGTTCAAGCTTCTGGCGCCGGAAGTGGTCGATCATCACCCGCCGCGCCACGGTCGCCAGGTAGCTGCGCGGCTCACGCAGCAGGCGCACCAGCTCCAGCGACTCGGACGAGGCGAGGATGCGCACGAAGGTGTCCTGCATCAGGTCGGCGGCGCGCTGCGGGCAGCTCAGGCGCCTGCGCAGCCAGTGCTGCAACCACAGGTGATGGTGCTGGTAGAGCTGGCCGACTTCGGCGTTGGCGGGTGAGGTGGGGGCGCTCATCCTGGCGACTTCCGGGGAAAAAGGATGCAGATGATAAGCATTCCCAAGAATGTTAGGAAGAGGGCAGGTGAAATAGCGCTGGGCGCATCGCGGGTCAAGCCCGCTCCCACGGGGTCTGCACCGTCCTGCAAGGCAGCGGTTTGGCTGTGGGCGGGCTTGCCCCCGCGAAAGGGCCGCCACGCGGCCCCTCGGCGATTACCACAACGCCAGCGTATACCCCACGATCAAGCGGTTCTCGTCGATATCGCTGGTCAACCCGCCACTGGAACGGAACGTCGCATTGCGCAATCGCACGCTCACGTTCTTCAGCGGCCCGCTCTGCACCACATAGGCGATGTCGGTGTCGCGCTCCCATTCCTTGCCGCCGCTCACCGTCGCGGTCTGGATATGGTTGCCATTCACATAGCGGGTCATGAAGCTCAGCCCCGGCAGCCCCAGCGCGGCGAAGTTGTAGTCGTAGCGCGCCTGCCACGCATCGGTTTCGGCCTTGGTGAACACATTCACCGTCACCAGGTTGACCGAGTACGGGTCCAGCCCCGGGTAGGCGAAGTCGCCGTCCCCCGAGAGGTTCTGGTAGCCCAGGCCGAATTTGTGCGCGCCCACGCCCAGGGTCAGCATGCCGTTGAAGAAGCGGTTGTCGATGCGCCCGCCGTCCACCCGCGCAGCGGAACGCAGGTTGGCGTTGCCTTGTTCGCGGGTGTCGAAGTAGCGCAGGTCGCTGCGCAGGCTCACGCCTTCGGCCAGCGGCAGGTCATGCACCAGCCCGGCGTACTGCTGGCGGTAGAGGTCGTGCATCTGTGCGTAGTAGTAGCTCAGCGCCAGGTTGGGGCGCAGCGCGTAGGTGCCGCCTGCCAGGTCCAGGTGGCTGCTCTGGACACCGGCATAGCTCATCTGGTCGTTGCTCGAGGAGTCGCGCAGGTTCTGTTTTTCCAGACGGCCCACGTTCAGGGTCAGGCCGTCGATGTCCTGCGAGGTCAGCAGGCTGCCGTTGTAGGTTGAGGGCAGCAGGCGCACGTCGTTGATCGAGGCAACCGGCAAGGTGGGCTGCAAGGTGCCGAGCTTGAGCACGCTCTTGCCCAGGCGCAACTTGGCGGTCAGGCCCAGTTCGCTGTAGTCGTGCGCCGGCTCCTGGCTGGCGCCGAACGGCAGCAGGCCGGTGCCCCGGTGCGCCTTGCTGGAGTCGAGCTTCAGGCCCAGCTCGCCCAGCGCATCCAGGCCAACACCCAGGGTGCCTTCGGTGTAACCCGACTCCATGCGCAGGATGAAGCCCTGGGCCCACTCCCGCGCCTGGCTCTGGGGCGCGGCGTGCTGGCGAAAGTCGCGGTTGAAATAGAAGTTGCGGGCCTCCAGGCTGGCCTTGCTGTCCTGGATGAAATCGGCCTGCACAAGCAACGGCGCAAGCGCGGCGCACAGGCCGGCGCTGGCCGTCAGGGGACGGCGGGAAAACGACATGCAATCTACCTTTTGTTGTTGTTCTGGCGGCAGCCGCTGCTGCGGTGCGGGCATATAATTAACATATTATCTTTTTGCTCCGAAAGCCTTTGCAGGCTTGCGAGCGAAAAAAGTTAACGTGTTAACGTTATGCCCGTTGCCAGGTAGGTTGCCTGTTGCTGCGCCGCCGCGCTCAGCGCCCCGGCCACATGCTGCGCAACACGCCATCGCGGCGGACAAAACCGTGTACCAGTGCGGCGGCGATATGCACCAGCACCGTGGCAAACAGCAGGTACGCCAGCCAGCCGTGCAGGGCGCGCAGCAGGGCGTACAGGCGCAGGTCGTGGGGCGCGATGGCCGGCAGTTGCCACGGCAGCGGGTAGCCACCGGCCGATTGCATGCCCCAGCCGATCAGCGGCATGCCCAGCATCAACCCGTACAGCAGCAGGTGCGAAGCCTTGGCGGCCCACTGCTGCAGGCGTGGCAGGTCGCTGGGCAGGGGCGGGGTGGCGTAACGCAGGCGTGTGGCGATGCGCAGCACCACCAGCACCAGCAGGGCCAGGCCGATGGCCTTGTGCAGGCTGACCAGCCAGGGGTGGCGGGGCGAGAGGTCGGCGACCATGCTCACGCCGACAAACAGCATCGTCAGGATCAACACGGCCATCAGCCAGTGCAGCAGGCGCGCCAGCGGGTGGAAGCGGGTGGACGGGTGCAGGTTCATGGGTGGGCCCTCAGGGCGGTTTCGCGGCTGCGCCGGTTGAAGGATTCGGCATAGGCGGCCGAGCGGGCGGCCAGGATCGGGTCGGCCGAGGCCTGGATGCCGTCGGGCAGTATCAGCGGGTCGAAGTTCAGGTCACGGCATTCGCCCTGCTCGGGCGCATCGATGTGGTCGATCACCAGGGTGCCGGCATCGACCTGCTGGCGGGTGACGGGCCAGGGGCGCGCGGGGTCGTCCACCGGGTCGTCGGCGCCGGCCAGGGTCAGGCGCAGGGTCCAGCGCAGCGGGCCCTTGGCCAGGCGTTGCTGCAGGTCGTGCTGAAGGAAGTTCCTGTCGTCGACCTGGGCTGGCAACGGGGCGAAGTCGCTGTGCGGCTGCAGGCTCCAGCGCACGTACTGCACCTTGCCCGCCGCATCCACCAGGCGAAACGCGTTGATGCTGTTGAAGGCCGAGCTGGCAAAGCTGTCGGAGGGCTTGTAGTCCCTGGCCCACTGGCGGAAGGCGGCGCTTTCGGGATGCCTGGCGAAAAACGCCTGCAGGGCCGCCGGGTCCGGCTTGCCGGTGGCCGGGTCGGGCGTCGAGGCCAGCACCTGTTCGTAGAACCCTGCGGCATCGCTGACGGCCAGCACTGGCGGGGTGTTCATGCCGGTACGCCAGCGCTGACCGTCGTCGCTGCTGAACTGCAGCGCCAGGCTGCGGGTGGCGACACTGGCGTCGGCGCTGAACGGGTTGGCGCCGCCGATGGCGAAACGTCCGATCACCGGCACTCTGGATTGGCTGAACACCCGGGCCCGCGACCAACTGGCAGCCTGGCCGCTGCTGTCGAAATAGCCGCTCACGCACAGGCCCTTGGCGTGGTTCTTTCGATAGCCGGGGTAGTGCCCGGCCTGGGCCTCGAAGGTGTCGATGATACGTTGCGGGGTCAGGCGCTGCGGGCCGATCCAGCCGGCAGCGTAGGCAAAGCTTGCGCCCAGGGCGGCGATACCCAGGCCGATGACGGCCAGGCGCAGGGTGCGGGCGCGACCGTTTAACGGAGTGCTCATGGCGGCGATCCGGTCAGTGAATGAGCCGGTACGACGCACCGCACCAGGTTTTATTCCACGCCGGCGGGAATAAATTTCGGCGGCGAGCGTCTGCCTCGTACACTGACTGCCAGCCGCCCAGAACCCCGACCATGAACGATCTTGATGACGACCAGTTGCGCGACATGCTCCAGCGCCTGCGCCGCTTTGCCTTGTGGCTGACCCGTGAGGCCAGCAGCGCCGACGACCTGGTGCAGGCCACGGTGGAGCGCGCCCTGAGCCGGCGCGGCCAGCAGCGTGGCGATGACAGCCTGCGCGCCTGGCTGTTCGCGATCCTGTACCGGCTGTTCATCGACGCCAAGCGCCGCGAGCGCCGGCATGCCCGTTGGCTGGCGTGGTTCGGGCGCGACGAGGCGGTGGGCAGCAGCACCGAGGATATCGTGCTCGCCGAGTCGGGCCTGGCCGCATTCGCGCGCCTGCCCACCGAGCAACGGGCGCTGTTGCTGCTGGTGAGTGTCGAGGGTCTGAGCTACAAGGAGGCCGCCCAGGCCCTGGACGTGCCCATCGGCACGGTGATGTCGCGCCTGTCACGGGCGCGTGCGGCAATGCGAGAACTGGCCGAGGGCAATACGCCGCCCCCGGCATTGCGGAGGTTGAAATGAGCCGGCTGATCCCGTCCGAAGACGAGTTGCACGCCTATGTCGACGAACGCCTCGAGACGGCGCGCCGCCGCGAGGTGGAACTGTACCTGGCAGCCCACCCCGAGCAGGCGGCGCGGGTCGAGGGCTGGCGCGCCGATGCACGCCTGCTGCGCACCGCCCTGGCCGGGCTGGCCGAGCAGCCCGCGAACCCGCGGCTCGACCCGGCAGCCGTGCGCCGCGCCGTGCGCCAGCGCCATCGCCGCCAATGGGCCAGCGCGGCGATGCTGCTGGTGGCACTGGGCATCGGTGGCCTGGGCGGCTGGCAGGCGCGCGAGTCGAGCCTGCAGGCGGGCCTCGCACCGATGGCCGATGCCGTGCAGGCGCACCGCCTGTTTGCCCAGTCGGGCACATTGGACCTGAACGTGCAGCGGCCGGGGCAATTGCAGGCCTGGCTGGGCGAGCACTTTGCCCAGGCAGGGCAGTTGCCGGACCTCTCGGCCTATGGCTTCACGCCGGTGGGCGCGCGGTTGCTCAGCAACGAGCAGGGGCCGGCGGCGCTGCTGCTGTTCCAGGATGCCAGCGGCGAGCGGGTCAGCCTGTTCCTGCGCTCGCCCGGCGAGCACTATGCGCGCATGCCCAGTGGCGAGCGGGTGGACGGCGAGTTGCAGGCCCGCTACTGGTCGCAGGGCGCCTACAACTACGCGCTGGTCAGCCCGGCAGCAGAGCCGCGTGCCGCGCAGTTGCGCCAGGCACTGGGGATTGCCCTGTAGCGGGTGCGAACAGGTCCATGAAGTGGCGTGCCTGCGGGGTACTCTGCTCCCCCGGGCACACCATGTACAGGCCCAGCGGCGGGGTGTCGTGCAGGGCACAGAAGTGCACGCCGTCCTGACGGTTGGCCCGCGCCGCCGCCTGCGGCACCAGGGCCACGCCGAACCCGCAGCCCACCAGGCTGACCAGTGTCTGCATCTGCGCCGCCTGCTGGCTGATGCGCGGGGTGAAGCCAGCGCGTTCGCACAGGCTCAGCATCTGCTGGTGAAAGCCGCTGCCCAGGGCCGGCGGGGTGAACACGAAGTCTTCGTCTGCGGCCTCGCCCAGGTGCACCGGGCCACCGTGGGCCAGTCGGTGCCCGGCAGGCACCGCCAGCAGCAGCGGCTCGTCGAGGATCAGCCGGCTGTGCAGGCGCTCGCTCAGCCCCGGCAACTGGCGCATGAAGGCCACGTCCAGTTCACCACCCAGCACGCCCTCGGCCAGTTGCGCCGAGGGTTGCTGCTGCAGGCTCAGGCGCACCTTGGGCCACTGCGCGCGAAACCGGCGCAGGGCCTCGAGCAGCGGCGGGTAGCCGGCCAGTGCCAGGCTGCCGATGCGCAGGTGCCCGCTGACCCCGTCGGCCACCTCGCGGGCGTGTTCGGCGCCCTGGTCCAGCAGGCTCAGGGTGGCGCGCGCGGTCTCGACGAAGGCCTGGCCGGCGCCGGTCAGGCACACCCCGCGCGAGTGACGTACCAGCAGCGTGCAACCGAGCTTCTGTTCCAGCCGCGCAATCGCCTGGCTCAGCGGTGGCTGGGCCATGTGCAGGCGTTCGGCGGCGCGGTGGATGTGCAGTTCTTCGGCAACGACGATGAACTGGCGTAACAGGCGGGTCTCGATCATGGCGGCGTCCCTGGCGCGGTGTGATATCTGACGGGTATCGGAACCGGCCTTCGATAATATTCAACTTTGCGCGGCGCGCTCGATAGGCTCGACGACTTTACAGGAGAGCGCCCATGAACTTCACCCATCGCACCTTTCTCGTCACCGGCGCCGCCCGCGGCCTGGGGCTTGCCTACGCCAGGGCCCTGGCCGAGCGCGGCGCGCGGGTGGTCATTACCGACCGCGGCGCCGACCGCGCCGGCTGCGGCACCGACCCCGGCCCGGTCGAACAGGCGGCCCAGGCCCTGCGGGCGGCGGGGCACCAGGTACTCGGGCACTGCGCCGAGCTGGCCGATGAATCGGCCTGTGAGGCGCTGGTGGCACGCACTGTGGAGCAGTTCGGCGGCCTCGACGCGGTGATCCACAACGCCGGCTGGGTGGGGTACCAGCCGATCGAGCAGGTGGATGCAGGCTTTGTCGAGCGCGCCCTGGCGATCAACGTGCAGGCGCCCTTGTGGCTGTGCAAGCACGCCTGGCCGCACCTGAAGGCCAGCGCCGCGCCGCGTGTGGTACTGACGACCTCCGACCGGGCGATGTATGCGTGCTACGCGCAAACCGGGCTGGCGGCCTATGCCGCCGGCAAGATGGCGCAGCTGGGCATCATGAATGCCTTGAGTGAAGAGGGCGCCGCACACGGCATTCTGGTCAACGCGGTTTCGCCGGTGGCGCGCACGCGCATGTGGGGCGAGGAGGGCGAGCCGGATGACCTCAAGCCCGAGTGGGTGGTGCCGGGGGTGGTGTACCTGGTGTCGGACGCATGCCAGGTGACGGGGCAGGTGCTGCGCGCCAGCAACGGGCAGTTCGTGGCCACGCGCTTCGAGGAGCAGGCGGGGGTCACCTACCCGAGGGATCTGCGCGGGGTCGAGGCGCAGCAGCCCGAGCAGGTGGCGCAGTGCTGGGCGGCGCACGGAATCTGAGGCATCGCCGGGGGATCGCGCCTACTCTTTCAGGCAGACCGTTTGCCATTGCGACCGGCCACCTGATAAAACCTGTATGCAGCATTGCGTCAGGCGTTAATACCCCGATGCCACAGCCGTTCGCTGGCGTCGTACATATGGAATCCAGAATGACCCCAAGACACGTAATCAACGCATCTGTCAGCCCCAAAGGCAGCCTGGAGACACTCTCCCAACGTGAAGTGCAGCAACTGAGCGAAGCCGGTTCCGGCAGCATCTACACCCTGTTCCGCCAGTGCGCCCTGGCCATCCTCAATACCGGCGCCCACGTCGACAACGCCAAGACCATTCTCGACGCCTACAAGGACTTCGAAGTCCGTATCCACCAGCAGGACCGCGGCGTGCGCCTTGAGCTGCTGAACGCGCCGGCCGACGCCTTCGTCGATGGCGAAATGATCGCCAGCACCCGCGAAATGCTGTTCAGCGCCCTGCGCGACATCGTCTACACCGAAAGCGAACTGGACCGCATGGGCATCGACCTGGAAAGCTCCCAGGGCATCACCGACTACGTCTTCCAGCTGCTGCGCAACGCGCGCACCCTGCGCCCGGGCGTGGAGCCGAAGATGGTGGTGTGCTGGGGCGGCCACTCGATCAGCACCGAGGAATACCAGTACACCAAGAAGGTCGGCCACGAGCTGGGCCTGCGCAAGCTGGACATCTGCACCGGCTGCGGCCCGGGCGTGATGAAGGGGCCGATGAAGGGCGCCACCATCGCCCACGCCAAGCAGCGCATGAGCATCGGTCGCTACCTGGGCCTGACCGAGCCGGGCATCATCGCCGCCGAGGCGCCGAACCCGATCGTCAACGAGCTGGTGATTCTGCCGGACATCGAAAAGCGCCTGGAAGCCTTCGTGCGCGTGGGCCACGGCATCATCATCTTCCCTGGTGGCGCAGGCACGGCCGAGGAGTTCCTGTACCTGCTGGGCATCCTGATGCACCCGGAAAACCGCGACCTGCCGTTCCCGGTGATCCTCACCGGCCCGCGCAGCGCCGAGGCGTACCTGCAGCAGCTGCATGATTTTGTCGGCGCCACCCTGGGCGAGGCGGCCCATGCGCTGTACGAGATCATCATCGACGACCCGGCCCAGGTGGCGCGGCAGATGACCGAGGGGCTCAGGCAGGTCAAGCAGTTCCGCCGCGAGCGCAACGATGCGTTCCACTTCAACTGGATGCTGAAGATCGAAGAGGGCTTCCAGCGCCCGTTCGACCCGACCCACGCCAACATGGCCAGCCTGCAGCTGAGCCGCGACTTGCCGGCACACGAGCTGGCGGCGAACCTGCGCCGGGCGTTCTCCGGGATCGTGGCGGGCAACGTGAAGGACAAGGGCATTCGCCTGATCGAGGAGCATGGGCCGTACGAGATCCATGGCGATACCGCGATCATGCAGCCACTG
Source organism: Pseudomonas sp. VE 267-6A (assembly GCF_024126555.1). Classification (NCBI taxonomy): domain Bacteria; kingdom Pseudomonadati; phylum Pseudomonadota; class Gammaproteobacteria; order Pseudomonadales; family Pseudomonadaceae; genus Pseudomonas; species Pseudomonas sp. VE 267-6A. Next base: position 46,385 of record NZ_JAMYBY010000020.1, on the reverse strand, counting down.
GACAAGCTGTTGCAGGCGTTCGTGGAGCAGCATCGGATGAAGCTGCCGGGTGGGGCGGCGTATGAGCCGTGCTACCGCGTGGTGAGTTAAGGCCTATCGCGGGTCAAGCCCGCTCACACAGGTGGCAGATGATCCTGTGGGAGCGGGCTTGACCCGCGATCGCCGGCGACGCGGTGTTCAATTCTGCTGCAAGCGCCTGAGCACCAACCCGGTCAGCTCATCGATCATCGGCCGGAACGCTTCGGCCGTGCAGTGCTGCCCGAGCATCACGGTGCGTGTGGTGAGGTGCGAGAACAGCGCATCGAACAGCACGTGCGGCAGTTCCGACAGCGATGCATCCGCGGCCACTGCCCCTTGCCCGCGCTGGCCTTCGAGCAAGCGCAGAATCAGCGAATGCCACACCTGCGGGCCATGCTCGTACCAGGTCTGGCCCACTTCGGGCACATGCGCCGTGCCATTGACCACCAGGCGGTAGAACGCCACGTGCCGCGGGCTGGTGACCACCGCCACCAACTGGTCGAGGATCAGCCGCAGCCCCTCGGCCAGCCCCACGGTGCTGGTGTCCAGCTGGCGCAGGTCGATGATGAAGTCGTCGCACAAGTACTCCACCACCGCCACCAGCAGCTCGTTCTTGCTGCCGAAGTAGCGGTAGATGGTGGCCTTGGAACCGCCTGCCGCGGCGACGATGGCGTCCATGCTGACGCCATCGTAGCCGTGCTCCAGAAACAGCTCGCTGGCGGTCACCAGCAGGTTGCGCCTGCGCTCCACACTTCGGCTCGTAGGGGAAGTCGGGGCACGGTGCAACGGGGTCATGGGCGCTACTCTTTGTCAGGGAGCGCGTACGCTATCACGTAATCCCCGCGATCTGGAGACTGGCGCGCACCGCCGGCCACCACCACCACGTACTGACGGCCCGAGCGCGGCGACACGTAGCTCATCGGCGTGGCCTGGCCGCCGACCGGCAGGCGACCCTTCCACACTTCCTCGCCCGTGGCGATGTCCAGTGCCCGCAGGTAGTAGTCCTGGGTACCGGCATAGAACACCAGCCCGGCACCGGTGCTCACGCCGCCGCCCAGGGTGGGCATGCCCAGCGGGATCGGCAGGTTGGCACGCACGCCATTGATCACCGCGTCCTGCACCGTACCGGCCGGACGTTCCCAGACCTGCTTGCGGGTTTTCAGGTCGATGGCGGCGAACACGCCCCATGGCGGGCTCTGGCAGGGGATGCCCAGTGGCGAGTTGAAGGCCTTGTGGTCGATCACGAACGGCGTGCCGTCCATCGGGTAGGTACTGCCCACGCCGTGCCCGGACTTGAGGTGCGACAGGTCGACGTTTTCACGCTTGACCAGCTTGACCACCTGCGGGATGCGGATGTCGTTGAGGAACAGGTAGCCGTTGCGCTCGTCGATGGCCGCGCCGCCCCAGTTGAAGCCACCGTAGTAGCCCGGGTAGATCAGGGTGTCGCGGGTGCTCGGTGCGGTGAACTCACCCTCGTAGTTGAGTTCGCGGAAGTTGATGCGGCACATCAGCTGGTCGAAGAAGGTCGCGCCCCACATGTCCTGTTCGGTCAGCGGTTCGGCGCCCAGCGCCGGCATGCCTACCGAGTAGGGTTGGGTCTTGGCTACCCAGTCGCCTTCGGCATGGGCCTGGGGCACGGGTTTTTCGACCACGTCGGCAATCGGCTTGCCGGTGCGACGGTCGAGCAGGAAGATCTGCCCGCGCTTGGTCAGCTGGATCAGCGCGGGGATCTTGCCGCCCTTGCCGTCCGGCACGTCGTACAGCGCCGGCTGGGCAGCCACGTCGTAGTCCCAGATGTCGTGGTGCACGGTCTGGAAGGTCCAGCGCTCGCGGCCGGTGGCCATGTCCAGGGCAACCACGGCAGACGAGTATTTCTCGGTCAGCGCCGGGCGATCGCCACCCCAGAAATCGGGCTGCTGGTTGCCGGTAGGCAGGTAGACCAGGCCCAGTTCGTCATCGAACGCCGGGGTAGACCACATGTTCGGCGTGCTGCGGGTATAGGTTTCGCCCTCCGGTGGCAGCTTGGTGATGGCCGGGTTGCCCAGGTCCCACGCCCACACCAGTTCGCCGGTGTCGGCGCTGAAGGCACGCACCACGCCTGACGGTTCGTCGGTGGAGCGGCCATCGAAGACCCAGCCGCCGAGGATGATCAGGTTGCGTGCCACGGTGGGCGCGGAGGTGTAGGCGTAGTACGGCACGCCTTCATCCACCAGGCCCAGGCCCTGGGTCAGGTCGACCGAGCCCTTGTCGCCGAAGTCTTCGCACGGCTTGCCGGTGTCGGCGTCGATCTCGATCAGCCGTGCATCCATGGTGACCTGCACGATGCGCTTGGCGCACACACCACCCGTGGCGCGTGGGGCGGGTGCCAGGTCAGCGAACTGGAACGGCTTCTGGACCTTGGCCGGCTCGTAGTAGCCAAGGCCGCGGCAGCGGTTCCAGGTCTTGTCGTTGGCGGGCTTGGAGTCGAAGGTCCAGCGCTCCTTGCCGGTGTCGGCATCCAGCGCGATGACCTTGCTCAACGGGGTGCAGGTGTACACCGTGTCGGCGATCTGGATCGGCGTGTTCTGCGACTCGGAGGCGCCTTCGGCGATCTCGCCGGTGCGGTAGGTCCAGGCCACCTGGAGCTTGTCGATGTTGCCCTTGTTGATCTGGTCCAGCGGCGTGAAGCGCGTGCCCTGCGGGCCGTTGCTGTAGTGCTGCCAGTCCTGGGGGGCGCCGGCCGTGGTGGCCGGGGTGTCGAGCACAGGTTCCGTGGTGGCGTGCATGACCCCGTGCGGCACGAAGGTCGAGGCGCCGCCGGCCACCAGGGCCAGCCCGAACAGGGCGGCGCAGGCATGGCTGAGGCCACGCTGACGGCCGCCGGCCAGGTACGGGTGCAACACCGCCGCCACCAGGCCGATCACCAGGAACGGCGCCAGGCGCGGCACCAGTGGCCAGAAGCGCAGGCCGACTTCCCACAGCGACCAGGTGACGGTGGCGCCGAACACCAGCGCCATCAGGCCGGCGCCCAGCGGCTTGCGCCGGGCATAGAGCACACCGGCCAGCAGCATGCCCAGGCCGGCCAGCAGGTAGTACCACGAGCCGCCGAGGGTGGCCAGGCGCACACCGCCGACCGCCAGGGCCAGGCCGCTGAGGCCGAGCAGGGTACCGAAGATGTAAAAGGCAAGGCGAGTTGAAGCAGGGGCAGGGGCCCCCGGGTTATCTGTGTTTTTCATTCCTGTTTGTCCATGACACGACCCCAGCTGCGCGGGCATGGGGGCGTGGATTCATGTTTAGTACTGTACGGTACAGTTTTATTTTGAACCTGTTCAGGCGGCAATGAAAGACAAAATGTCGCACCGGTGAAATTTTTTGTGACAATCATCGGGATCAGGATGAACAGCAAGGGGAGTGCAGACATGGTGTTGCAGGTGGTGGCGAGTACGCCCAGGACGGTGGTGGTGATGCCGGATGCGGTGTTGGCGCCGTGGGTGAACCAGGCGTTGATCGACAGCTTTGTGCTGCACCAGCCGTTTTTGCCGTGGGCCAAGGCCGCACCGGCGTTGCAGGACACGCGCAACAACCTGCGCCAGGCGTTGCTGGACCACGCGCGGGTGGCGGCCGAGAAACGTTACTTCATTCTCACGGCCGATCAGACCGCGGTGATTGGCTGTGCGGGACTGCACCCGGACCCTGCGGGCGAGCATGCGCATGTGCTGGGGTACTGGGCCAACGTCGGGTACAGCGGGCAGGGGTTGATGAGCGAAGGCATCGGCGCGCTGCTGGCGGCGCAGGATTTCGGCACCTTGCGCCTGACCGCGGCGTCGGTGAACGGCGCCAGCCATGGGTTGGCCAGGGCGCTTGGGTTCGAGGTGGTGCGGGTGGTGGAGGGTGTGCGCGATACACCGTGGCATGGGGTGCATGACACCTGGATATTCGAGCGCAGGGTTGAGGGATGATTGAGGCGGGGCTGCCTTGCAGCCCATCGCGGGTCAAGCCCGCTCCCACAGGTATTGCGATGTTCCTGGGGCCGGCGCAGTACTTGTGGGAGCGGGCTTGACCCGCGATGCGGTCAGAAGGTGGCGCGCACGCTCAGGCGCAGGTTGCGCGGCTCGCCGTACCAGCCCTGGCTGTAGAAGCCGATCTGCTCGTAGTAACGCTTGTCGAACAGGTTGTCGACATGCGCACTGACACTCAGATGGTCGTTGAGGGCGTAACGGCTCATCAGGCTGACCAGCGTGTAGCCGCCTTGCTCCAGGTCGGTGAAACCGCCCGGCATCGCCACGTCGCTGCGTGACACGCCACTGCGCCACGTCGCGCCACCGCCCACGGTCAGCTTGTCCAGCACACCGCCCAGACGGTAGGTGGTGAACAGCTTGGCCTGGGTGCGCGGGTGGTTGGTGTTGATCGCCTTGTCGTCGGCATTGCGGGCAATGAAGTGGGTGTAGCTGGCCGACAGGTTCCACTGCTCGGTGAGCTGTCCGGCCAGTTCCAGGTCGAAGCCGTCGACCCGCGCCCCGGTGCCGGCCTTGTACGCCTGCTCATTGGGGCGCCCCTCCACGTTCACCCCCGGGATCGCTTCGGCCAGGCCCTCCTGCTGGGTGCGGTACACCGCCAGCGCTGCGTTCAGGCGACCGTCCAGGTAGCCGGCCTTGATGCCGGCCTCGTAGCTGTCACCGGTCACCGGGTCGAGGATGCTGCCGTCCGGCCCGCGCGCGTTCTGCTGGTTGAAGATGCTGGTGTAGCTGGTGTACAGGCTGTAGGTCGAGTTCAGGTCATACACCAGCCCCGCGTAGGGCGTCACTTCGTTGCGGTAGCGGTACTGGCGCAGGCTGCCGTAGTAGTCCTGGTCGATTTCCCAGTTGCTGACCCGTGCGCCGAGTATCAGGTGCAGCGGGTCGGCCAGCGACAGGCGCGTTACCGCGTAGCCGCCGTTCTGGCGGGTGTGGGTGGCATCGCCCGAGGCACGCACGTTGGCCCAGGCGGGCTCGGCAATGTGGTTGCTGTTCCAGTCCATGAAGTTGCCGGTATCCGGCACCGTGCCCAGCGGCCTGAACTGGTCGATGGTCAGGTCGTCGTCGATGCTCATCGCACCGAACGCCAGCTCGTGGCTGCGGCCCAGCAGCTGGAACGGCCCGCTGGCGGTCAGGTGCCAGTCGTCACGGGTGCGTTCGCCCTCGTACTTGAGGAAGCTGGCCGACATGCCGCGCCCGGTTTCGCGGTCCGGGTAGCCGCCGCGGTACAGGTAGCGCATGCGGTAGTTGCCTTCGAAGCGGCTGTAGGCGGCGCGCAGCTTCCAGTCGTTTTCCAGCTGGTGCTCGAGGTCGACGAAGGCGGTGGTGGACTCGGTGCCGAAGTAGCCCCACTTGGTGTTGTTGGCCGCCGAGCGGCCGAAGTCGGTACGCCCACCGTCCTTGTAGAACAGCGGAAAGCCGCTGCCCATGCCGTCGGTTTCGTTCTTCTGGTACTCCAGGCTGGTGGTCAGCCGGGTGCGCGGGCCCAGTTCGCTGCTGACCACGCCGTACAAGGTGCGCGAGCCGTAGTCCAGGTAGCTGACGTGGCTGTCCTTCTGCGAATAGGCGGCCACCACCCGCGCGGCGATGCGCCCGTCCTCGGTCAGCGGGGCCGACACGTCCACATCACCCCGTCGCTCGTCCCAGCGCCCGATGCCCGCCGAGCCGCTGGCGGCGAACTCGGGCAGCGGGCGCTTGCGCACGAAGTTGACCGCCGCCGACGGGCTGCCGGCGCCGGTCAGCAGGCCGGTGGAGCCGCGCACGATCTCGACGCGATCATAGATGGCCGAGTCCATCTCGGTGGCGCCGAAGTTCCAGAAGCCGTTGATCGGCGAGGCCAGGCCGTCGAACTGGAAGTTGTCGATGGTGAAACCACGCGCCGAGAACGACAGGCGATTGCTGTCGTTGCGCACATGGGAAATGCCCGGCGCGCTGTCGAGAATCTGCGCGGTGTTGCTCAGGCCCTCGTCCTCGATCTGCTGGCGGGTCACCACGCTGACCGACTGCGGGGTTTCGCGGATCGCCATCGGCAAGCCGATGGCGGTGGACATCGCGCCGGTGGTGTAGCTGGCGCTGCCTTCGGTGGTCTGCGGCCGGTACGCCTCACCCTGTACGTCGGTGGCCTGCAGTGTCAGCACCGGCTTTTCGGCGGACTCCTCGGCACTGGCCATCAGGGAGACAAAGGCCCCGCCCAGCAGGGCGATACGCACGCTGCTGATCGGTCGGGTAGAGGGGGCAAGGCGGCGCTGCATGGGAATCGTTCTCCGCAGAGTATCGTTATCGTCTGCGTATTATTCACAGTTGCTTGCGGGGCCACGTTTGGCAGATGCCAGACTGCTTATGGGCGCTGCCAAAGCGTGCGTCGGGTGGGGAACTTCAGGCGGTCTCGCGGGGGGCGTGGCCAAAGCGCTGGCGAAACGCGGTGGCGAAATTGCTGGCGTGGCGGTAGCCGACATGGTGGGCGGCCTGCTGGATCTGCCAGCCCTGTTCGAGCAACTGGCGGGCCTGGTCGAGGCGCCGGTTGCGCAGGTAGCCGAACACCGTTTCGCCGTACAGCGCGCGGAACTTGCTGCGCAGTGAGCTGCTGCTCATGCAGGCCAGGCGCGCCAGTTCGTTGAGGTCGTGCTCGTCGCCGGGCTGTTGGTGCAGGTGCTCGCGCACCCGTTCGAGCATCAGCCGGTCGCGTGGGCACAGGCCCGGCGAAGGGGCCGGCAGGCTGTCGAAACTGGCCAGGCCGTGGCTGAGCAGTTGCAGGCTCAGGCCCTGGCACAACAGGTGCTGCAGGGTGCCTTGCCAGCGACCGGACAACATGTCTTCGATGCCCGCCAGCAGGTGCGCGGGCAGGGCCCAGCAACTCAGGGCCGAGCCGTGGCCGCGCAGGCGAGCCTCGATCAGCTCGGCCAAGGCCTCTTCGCCCACATCCTGCGGGCGGCGCAGCGACAGGTTGAGCCCGCGCAGGTGCGCGCCACCGCGGTGCAGTGCCGACATCGGCCGGCCATCGCCGCACAGCGCGGTGATGCAGGCGCCTGGTTGCAGGGGCTGGGTGCGGGTGTAGGTGATCGAGGCCTGACCCTGGAGTACCAGCGCGAGGGTCAGGTCGGGCATGTCCAGCGAATCGGCACGGTAGGTGTGGAAGGCCTGCACGTCGGAGTTCACCAGGCTGAAGCCGGGGGCCAGGCGATGTTCGCTGATATGGCCCTGCATCAGGCACGGATCGTCCTCGCCGCCGTCGCCTTCGGGCAGGCTATAGTGCACGTCGTAGCGCTGGCCCAGGGCATGGAAGTCGCTCAGCAGGTAGCGGGTGGGCGCGGACAAGACAGGGCTCGGGTGTCGAAAAAAGGAAGGCGATAATAGCATTCATTCTCAAATGCAGGGTGGCTGGAGTGGGGCGGTGATGAGCGAAACATGTCAGGTGCGCCAAGCACTGGAAACGGATGCGCCGGCAATCAGCCGGGTGATTGTCCAGGCCTTGCGCACGAGCAACAGCCAGGATTATTCGCCGGCGGTGATTGCGCGGGTGGAGCAGAGTTTTGCCCCCGAGGCGCTGCTGGGGTTGATGGCGCGCCGGCAGGTGGTGGTGGCGCAGTTGGGCGGGCAGGTGGTGGGTACCGCGAGCCTGGAGGGGGACGTGGTGCGCACGGTGTTCGTGGCGCCGGACCGGCAGGGGCTGGGCATCGGTCGGGCCTTGATGCTGCATGTTGAAGAGCTGGCCGGTGCGTCGGGGGTGCAGGCGCTGCGGGTACCGTCCTCGCTGACGGCGCAGGCGTTCTATGCGCGGTTGGGGTATGCGGTGGTACGCGAGGTGGTGGAGGGGGAAGAACGCACCATCGTGATGGCCAGGGCGCTGGGCAGGTGACACCGCGTCGGGGCATTCGCCGGCAAGGCAGGCTCCTACAGGCCGTGCAGGAGCCGGCCTTGCCGGCGAAGCAGGCGCCTCAGAACTGCGGCGTGTACTTGACGCTGAACATCATGTTGCGCGGCTCGCCGTAGTTGTTGTTGCCGCCGAGCTGGTTGTAGCCCGAGGCAATGTAGTGTTTGTCGAACAGGTTGTTGGCGTTGACTGCCACGCTCACCTCTGGCGTCAGCTGATAGGCCAGGCGTGCATTCCACACCGTGTAACCGGGCACATCAAACGTGCTCTCGTAACCCAGTGTGTGGCTCTGGCTGCTGAAGCCCAGGCCCGCGCTTACGCGGCTCCAGTCGCCCGGCAAACGGTAGTCGCTCCATACCCGCAGCATGTGCTTGGGGGTCCACTGGTTGAAGACCTTGCCTTCGTTCTCCGGGTCCTTGATGTACGTGGTGGTGGTGTAGGTGTACCCGGCGAACAGCTGCAGGTCGGGCATCACTTCGCCACTGATTTCGGCTTCGAAACCCTGGCTGCGCACCTTGCCGGACGCTTTCGAGCAATCGCCGGAGCCACATTGCGCAGAAGCGTCGGTGATCGCTCGGTTGTTCTGGTCGTAGCGGAACACGGCGAACGAGGTGTTGACCCGGCCATCCATCAGTTCGCCCTTGAGGCCCACTTCGTAGTTGCTGCCGACAATCGGCTTCAGCACCGATTGTGCGGCATCGAGTTCGCTCTGCGGCTGGAACACGTCGGTGTAGCTGGCGTAGGCCGCCCATTCCTGGGTCAGGTCATAGATGATGCCGGCATAGGGGGTAACCACGCCGGTTTCGGTCATGACGCTTGGGTCAGCGACCGTCACCGTGTTGCCCTGTGTGATGACTGAGGAGTAGCGGAAGTCGTACCAGCTCACGCGCGAGCCAAGCACTACGGTCAACGGCTCGGCCAGCTTGACCCGCCAACTGCCGTACAGGCCTTTCTGGCGCACGTCATATTCGCTTGCGGTGGCTCGGCCGCCGTCACGCATCAGGCTGTCGTAGCTGGGTTTGGGGCGGTCGTGGTCGATATCGAAGATATTGCCGCCGTTGATGAAGGTGCGCGCGAACACATCGTCGGTCTTGAGCTGGGAATAGTTGCCACCCAGGATGAGTTCCTGTTGCAGCCCCAGCGTCTCGAAATGGCCGTTGACGTAGGCGTCCAGACCCACCTTGGTCGAGTCGAAGTCGGTGTACCAGTTGGCATACTGGACACCACTGCCGTCAGGATTCAGCCCTTGGCCGGTGGTTTGCACCCGCTGGTGCAGCGAGTCGTTGCTCTCGCTCATGTACACGGCGGCGGCATGCACCTTCCAGTCGTCGTTGAAGCGGTGGTCGAGGTCGGCAAACACCGTGGTCACGTCGATTTCGGAGTGGTTCCAGCGCGCGCCGGTATAGGTCGAGCGCGGCACGTCCACAGGGCGTCCGTCGGCATAGCGCGGCAGGCCACGCAGCATGGGCCGCGAGGTGTTGTCCGAGTAGCTCACGCCCACACCCACGGTGGTGTCCGGGCTCAGGTCGAAATCCAGCGCGCCGTACAGCGAGTGGGTCTTGCTCCACTCGTAGTCGATGAACGACTGGCTCTGGTCTTCGTCGGCGACGAAGCGCCCGCGGATCGTGCCCTGCTGGTTCAGCGGGCCGCCAGCGTCCAGTTGCAGGCCGTAGTGGTCCCAGGAGCCGGCCTTGCCGGTGACGGTCACGGTGGGTTTGTCCTGCCCGCGCTTGCGCACCAGGTTGATCGCGCCGCCCGGGCTGCCGGTGCCCTGCAGCAGGCCCGAGGCACCGCGCAGGAACTCGATGCGGTCGAAGAAGATCAGGTCCTGGGTCGCCCAGTTGCCCAGCGAGTAGGTGTTGCGCGGAATCGGTACGCCGTCGTACTGCCAGTCGTCGATCTGAAAGCCGCGCGACATCAGGATCATGCCCTTGCCCACGCCTTGCTGGCCGACCAGGCCGGTGGTCTGGTTGGCGGCGTCCTTGAGGTTGGTCAGGCCCTGGTCGTCCATCTGCTTGCGGGTCATGACGCTGACCGACTGGGGGATTTCCTTGAGCGTGTGTTCGCCCTTGCCGATGGTGGTGACCCGCGCTGCGTAGGAGTTCGAGCCTTCGGTGGTGGCCAGGTTGCGCACCTCGGTGATGCTGGTGGCGCCCAGCTCCAGTGCGCCGTCGGCACTCACACCTTGCACCACGCTGAAGTGGCCGCTGCCGGTCACCAGCAGTTGCAGCCCGCTGCCGGCGAGTGCGGCCTGCAGGGCCTGCTCGGCGCTCATCTGCCCACGGACGGTCGGGGCCTGTTTGCCCTGCACCAGGGCCGGGTCGAGGGAGATGATCTGGCCGCTCTGGCTGGCGATGGCATTGAGCGTGGCGGCGAGCGGGCCGGCCGGCAGGTTGAACGCAAGTGCCTGCTGCTGGGCAGACACGGCGCAGCTCAGGGTGGCCAGGGCAACGGCGACGGGGAGGGCGCGGGACCAAGGGTTGAGCACGGAATTCTCCTGATTGTGTGTGCAGTCAGGAGATAGGTGGGATGAGAAATGAAAACCGGACACAAATGCGATTGTTTTTCATAAAAACTTTTCAGAGGGTTCTCGGGCTCAGCTTTTCGGGCCGATCAGGGTCAACCACGGGCCGTAGTGTCGTACCTCGATCGGCAGTGTTTCGGCCAGCGCACCGAAGCTGCGCTGCGGATCGTTGAGCGGGAACACCCCTTGCACGCGCAGGTTGCGCACCTGCGGCGCGACCCGCACGAAGCCGCGGGTGTAGGGGCGCAGCGCGTCGACCACTGCATCCAGCGGGTCATCCAGTACATTCAGGTGCCCGTTCAGCCAGTCGGCGCGGTGACGCTCGTCACGGCCCAGACGCTCGATGCGCTGGGCGTGCAGCAGGGCGGCCTGGCCTTCCTGCAGGTCCAGTTCGCTGCCATCGTGCAGGCGTGCGCGAACCGCATGCTGCAGCACCACCACGCGGGTGGCGTCGGGCTGCTGGCTGACCAGAAAGCGCGTGCCCAGCGCGCGGATTTCGCCCTGGGCGGTGCGCACGCGCAGGGGGCGCTGCGGGTCGGGTGCCACTTCAATCACCAGTTCGCCCTGGCGCAGCAGCACCAGGCGCTGGTGGGCATCGAATTGAAGGTCGACGGCAGTGCTAGCGTTCAGGCTCAGCTGGCTGCCGTCTTCCAGTTCCAGGGTGCGCCGCTCGCCGGTACCGGTGTGCAGGTCGGCCATCAGCGTGGTGCCGACCTCGCTGCGCGCCGCCAGCCACAACCCGCCGCCCAGCAGGCCCAGCCCGCCGATGGCGCGCAGCACATCGCGCCGGGAGGTGCCGGGCTGCATCAGCACGCGCCGGGCTTCGCCGGCCTGGCCGGGCAGGCGCTGGTCCAGCGCCCGCACGGTGCCGAACGCGCCACCCAGGCGCTCCTGCAGCCGGCCCCAGGCCTGGGCATGGGCCGGGTCGCTGTTGAGCCAGGTATCGAAACGGGCGTGCAGGCGGGTGTCGTTGCGGTCGGCGCTCAGGCGCACCATCCAGTCGATGGCCTGCTCCGCGGCCGGGTCGAGGCGGGCCTTGCTCATGGTGCCATCTCGGCCAGGTAGCACTGGCGCAGGGCCTGTTTCATGTAGCGGCTGACGGTGCGTTCCGACAGCGCGAGCTTGCGCCCGATCTCCACATAGCTCAGGCCATCGAGCTGGCTGTAGAGGAAGGCTGCCTTGACCACCGCGGGCAGGCCGGTGAGCGCTCGGTCGATGGCCACCAGCGCTTCGACCAGCAGCAGTTGTTCCTCCGGGGAGGGCGCTACCTGCTCGGGCAGGCTCGACAGGCGTTCCAGGTAGGCATTTTCGAGTTGGCGGCGGCGGTGACGATCGAAGATCAGCCGGCGTGCGATGGTCGACAGAAAGGCCCGCGGTTGCTGGATGCTGTCCGGATCAACCCGCGCCACCAGCAATTGGCAGAACGCCTCGGCAGCCGTGTCTTCGGCGTCGGCGCGGTTGCGCAGGCGCTTCTGGATGTGTTGCAGCAGCCAGCGGTGGTGGTCGCTGAAGAAGAAGCCGAGCTTGGAGGAAGGCGTGTGCACCGGGAACGACTCGACAGTGAATGTGAATAGTTCTCAATACTACAGTGTCGCAATGCCTGTGTGTAGCCTGGGCGGGGGTGCAATCGCGCGCGGGTTGCGCCAAGGCGCGTTGCCGGCTCTGCCGGCAACGCGCCCCAGGCATGGCCGTCAGGCGGCGGCCTGGGCTTGCAGCACCAGTTGCCCGTCGACCTCGACAACCAGCCCGCTGGCGACGAACAGTGGCACCAGGCGTTTGTGCAGCTGTGGCTCGACGAAGGCCTTGATGGCGTCCAGGTCCAGGTTGCCGCTGACATCCAGTTCGGCCTTGGTGTAGGACAGCCAGGCTTTTTTCAGGACCATCAGCACATCGCTGGCGGTGGTGGTGGCGAAGCGGCGATGGGTGACCTGGCCCTGGAAGTCGAAGGTATGGGCGAAGGCGTAGCCGCTCTCGTCGCCCTTGTTTTCCAGGCAGCGGCTGCATGCGCAGGCGCCGTCGGCGAATGCGGCGCGCAGGTAGGTGTTGAAGTCCACCACGGGTTTGAGGCCCAGGCGCTTGTCGACTTCGAACAGGTCCCCGGTCATGTTCGCATCAGCGTTCAACGTCATTTCCTCACAGTCATCCAGTTGGGTTTGCAGGGCGGCACAATACCAGCCTGGGCTGCCAGTGGGTACTTGCGCAGGGATGTCGCGGGTTCAGCTAAGCACTACGACGCCTGGCCCACTCATCCACCACATCCCCCATCGTCCGCGCCGTACCATCGACTATCCATGCCATCAACGGCCGGTCGAACCTGAAATCCTCGCCACACTGCTCACGCATGAACCGCCGCACGTTCTGCGTGTTGCGGTAATCCTCGCCCACCGGTGTATCCCGGGTAATCACCCCGCCATGCCAGTCAAAAGCCATACCGTGTCTCCTTGCGTCGTTTGAGGGTTTCACTGGGCAACTCCTTGAACAGCGCCTGATAACTGCTGGAAAACCGCCCCAGGTGCCAGAACGACCAGCGCATCGCCACTTCCGCCACGGTGTGGCCGCGCGCGGTCAGCAGCTCGCGGTGCGCGCCATTGAGGCGGCGCAGGCGCAGCCAGTGGCTGGGCGTGATGCCGGTGTACGCCTTGAACGCATGCTGCAACTGACGCACCGAACTGCCGGCCACCTGCGCCAGTTGCACCAGGTTCAATGACTCCTCCGGCGAATCCGCCGCCCATTCGCTGACCTTGCGCATGATGGTGCGCTCCTCGGTGCGCCGCCACAGCTCGCCGCGGTCCAGGCACACCGAGGCGGTGTCGAGAATGTACAGACAATCGTCCAGCAACTGCCTGGCCAGCACCTGCTGGCACGGCGCGTCCTCGCTCTGCGAGAGGCGCGTCAGGGTACTGCTCAGCCAGCCGCTGAACAAGGCATTGCGCTGGGAATTGAGCGGTGCCATGAACAGACCTTCGAGCGCCGCAACGTCCACGCCGTGCTCACGCACGAACGCAGGGCCGAACACGACGGCCACTTCCTGGTAGTTCTCGGGGGTGATCCAGATGTTGCGGCTTTCGCCATTGAGCACGTACAGGCTGTTGTCACTGCGGTCGAAGCAGAACGACAGCGAACCGCCGGGGGCGCTGAAGCTCTGCTCCACCCGGGTGTTCATGCGCTCTTCGTACACCTCCACGCCCTGCAGGTCGAGGCAGCGCACCATGCCGGCAAAGTGCCCGGGTGACATCTGCTGGTAGTGCTGTGCCCAGCCTGGCGTGGCGCGTACCTGTTCGGCCACATCGGCACTGGTGAAGGCCTGTACCCGCAAGGGCGACGGGGTTGTCATGAGAACCTCTGAATGCACTGCTTTGGTGCATTTTCTTCTGCTCAAAGTGGATAGATGCAGCCGCAGCTGCGGCACCAAGATAGACCTCAACGCGGCGCAGGGGAAGCCAGGCCTTGCCCGCCCGCGCCACACACACACCCTTGCGCATGCCCTGCATCACGACAACGAGGTTCTCATGAATACCCCCTTCGATCAGCTGTCCACCTGGCTGAAAGAACACAAGATCACTGAAGTGGAATGCGTGGTCACCGACCTGACCGGTATCGCCCGCGGCAAGATCGCCCCCACCAACAAGTTCCTGCATGAGCGAGGCATGCGCCTGCCGGAAAGTGTGCTGCTGCAGACCGTGACCGGCGACTTCGTCGAGGACGAGATCTACTACGACCTGCTCGACCCGGCCGACATCGACATGCTCTGCCGCCCCGACTCGACGGCCATCTACCCGGTACCCTGGGCGCTGGAGCCCACCGCGATCGTGATCCACGACACCTTCGACAAGCAGGGCAACCCCATCGAGCTGTCGCCGCGCAACGTGCTCAAGAAAGTTCTCAAACTGTACGCCGACAAGGGCTGGCAACCGATCGTGGCACCGGAGATGGAGTTCTACCTGACCCAGCGCTGCGAAGACCCGGACCTGCCGTTGCAGGCGCCACTGGGCCGTTCGGGCCGCGCCGAAAGTGGCCGCCAGTCGTTCTCCATCGATGCCGCCAACGAGTTCGACCCGCTGTTCGAGGACGTCTACGACTGGTGCGAGGCCCAGGGCCTGGACCTGGACACGCTGATTCACGAAGACGGCCCGGCGCAGATGGAAATCAACTTCCGCCACGGCGACGCCCTGGACCTGGCCGACCAGATCACCGTGTTCAAGCGCACCATGCGCGAGGCCGCACTCAAGCACAACGTCACCGCCACCTTCATGGCCAAGCCGGTGGGCGACGAGCCGGGCAGCGCCATGCACCTGCACCAGAGCGTGGTCGACAGCGCCACCGGCAAGCCGATCTTCGTCAATGACGACGGCAGCATGAGCGAGCTGTTCCTGCAGCACATCGGCGGCCTGCAGAAGTACATCCCCAAGGTGTTGCCGATGTTCGCGCCCAACGTCAACTCGTTCCGTCGCTTTCTGCCCGACACCTCGGCGCCGGTGAACGTGGAGTGGGGCGAAGAGAACCGCACCGTGGGCCTGCGCGTGCCCACCTCCAGCCCCGAGTCGATGCGCGTTGAGAACCGCCTGCCCGGCGCCGATGCCAACCCGTACCTGGCGATTGCCGCCAGCCTGCTGTGCGGCTACCTGGGCATGGTCGAGGGCATCGCGCCCAGCGCCCCGGTGCAGGGGCGTGCGTATGAACGGCGCAACCTGCGCCTGCCGATCACCATCGAGGACGCGTTGGCGCACATGGAAGACTGCCCGACCATCGAACGCTACCTGGGCAGCAAGTTCGTGCGTGGCTACGTGGCGGTCAAGCGCGCCGAGCACGAGAACTTCAAGCGCGTGATCAGTTCGTGGGAGCGCGAGTTCCTGCTGCTGAGCGTGTGATGCGCTGACCTGCCGATCATCGATAAAACAATCAGAAGAGGTGTCGATATGCGTCTGTTGAAATCCGTGTTGCCGGTGGCCCTGGGGTTGCTGTGGGGGGCCGCCGCACAGGCCCAGCCGAGCGTCAGCGTGTACAACTGGACCGATTACATCGGCCCCACCACTCTGGCCGACTTTCAGGGGGCGACCGGGATCAAGGTGATCTACGACGTGTTCGACTCCAACGAAACCCTGGAGGGCAAGCTGCTGGCGGGGCGCACCGGCTACGACGTGGTGGTGCCGTCCAACCACTTCCTGGCGCGCCAGATCAAGGCCGGGGCGTTTCTGGAGCTGGACCGCTCGCAACTGCCCAACTGGAAGAACCTCGACCCGGTGCTGCTCAGGAAACTGGAGGACAACGACCCCGGCAACCGCCACTCGGTGCCCTACCTGTGGGGCACCAATGGCATCGGCTACAACGTCGACAAGGTCAAGCAGGTGCTGGGCATCGACCATATCGATTCGTGGGCGGTGCTGTTCGAGCCCGAGAACCTGAAAAAGCTCAGCCAGTGCGGCGTGTCGTTCATGGATTCGGCCGACGAGCTGTTCCCGGCAGTGCTCAACTACATGGGCCTGGACCCGCGCAGCGAAAACCCGCAGGACTACAAGAAGGCCGAGGCCAAGCTGCTGGCGCTGCGCCCGTACATCACCTACTTCCATTCCTCCAAGTACGTCACGGACCTGGCCAACGGCGACATCTGCATCGCCTTCGGTTACTCCGGCGACGTGTTCCAGGCGGCCAACCGCGCCAGGGAAGCCCACAACGGCGTGAACATCGCCTATTCGATTCCCAAGGAGGGCAGCAACCTGTGGTTCGACCTGCTGGCGATCCCGGCCGACGCCACCAACCCCAAGGAGGCGCACGCCTTCATCAACTACCTGATGGACCCGCAGGTGATCGCCAAGGTCAGCACCCTGGTGGGCTACGCCAACCCGACGCCGGCTTCGCGCCAGTACATGGCCGCCGACCTGGTCGACAACCCCGAGGTGTATCCGCCCCAGGCGGTGCTCGACAAACTGTACATCTCCAGCACCCCCACGCCGGCCATCATGCGCTTGATGACCCGCTCGTGGAGCAAAGTGAAATCGAACAAATGAACAACGTGAATGGCAATGCGCAACACGCCCGTTCGTACTACGCAGCGACGGCCAGACGCCAGGCCGACTACCCGACGCTGGAGCAGGACCTGATCGCCGATGTGTGCGTGATCGGCGGTGGCTTCACGGGGGTCAACACCGCCATCGAACTGGTTCGCCGCGGGCTTTCGGTGGTGTTGCTGGAGGGGCGGCGCATCGGCTGGGGTGCCAGCGGGCGCAACGGCGGGCAACTGATTCGCGGCATCGGCCACGAGGTGTCGGGGTTTGCCCGCTACGTGGGGCAGGAAGGGGTGGCCTACCTGCAACGCGCCGGCATCGAGTCGGTGGAGGTGGTGGGCCGCCGGGTGCAGGAGGACGGCATCGACTGCGACCTGCGCTGGGGCTTCTGCGAGCTGGCCAATACCCCGGCGCAGTACGCAGCGTTCCAGGCTGAACAGCAGAGCCTGGAGGCGCTGGGCTATAGGCACCAGACCCGACTCTACGGGCCGCAGCAGATGCACGAGGTGGTGGCCTCGAAGGTGTATGCCGGCGGGCTGCTGGACATGGGCTCCGGCCATCTGCACCCGCTCGACCTGGTGCAGGGCGAGGCGCGCCTGGCGGCGTCGCTGGGGGTGCAGGTGTTCGAGCACAGCACGGTGCTCGAACTGGTGCATGGCCCCACCGTGCAGGTGCGCTGCGCGCGCGGCAGCGTGCGGGCCGGCAGCCTGGTGCTGGCGTGCAATGCGCACCTGGACGACCTGGAGCCACGCCTGAGCGGCAAGGTGCTGCCGGCCGGCAGCTACATCATCACCACCGAGCCGCTGTCGGCACCGCGCGCCGCCGGGCTGATCCCGCAGAACCTGGCGCTGTGCGACCAGAAGGTCGGCCTGGACTACTACCGCCTTACTGCCGACCGGCGCCTGCTGTTCGGCGGGGCCTGCCATTATTCCGGGCGCGACCCGGCGGATATCGCCGGCTACATGCTGCCCAAGCTGCTCAAGGTGTTCCCGCAACTGGCGGATGTGCGCATCGACTTTCAATGGGGCGGCAAGATCGGCATTACCGCCAATCGCTTCCCGCAGGTGGGACGCCTGCAGCAGCACCCCAACGTGTTCTACGCCCAGGGCTATTCGGGGCACGGGGTGAACGTCACCCACTGGACGGCGAAGCTGCTGGCCGAGGCGATCCACGCCGGGCATAGCCAGGGCCTGGATATCTTCAGCAAGGTGCCGCACATGACCTTCCCCGGCGGCCCGGCCCTGCGCTCGCCACTGCTGGCGCTGGGCATGTTGTGGTACCGCCTGCGCGAGCTGCTGGGGTAGGGCGGCGCAAATCGCCGGTTGCAGCTACTGTGCATCTATCAGAGGCTCACAAGAAGGCTCGGTCATGCGCTCATTCGCTGCAGTTTGCTGTCTTGCCGTGTGGTTGATCGCTGTTCTGCCGGGCTCTGCCGCCGCGGCGCCGCCTGCGGCGGTAGCCGAAGACAAGGCCCAGGTGCTGGAGCAGAAGGCTGCCGAACAGGGGCGCGAGGCCAGCGTACCCAGCGACCAGGCCATCACCCGCAGCGAAGTGCAGGCGGTCGACCCCAAGGGCGAGGCCGCGCTGGATGACGCGATCACCTGCCTGGCGCGCACCCTCTACTGGGAGGCCAAGGGCGGTGAGGCGGCGGACATGCAGGGTGTGGCCAGCGTGGTGATGAACCGGCTGGGGCACGAAGGGTTTCCGGGCACCGTGTGCGAGGTGGTCAAGCAGGGCATCAAGGAGCGTACATGCCAGTTCTCGTGGTGGTGCGACGGGCGCTCGGACGATGTGGAAGAGCCGGTGCAGTACACCGTGGCCAAGGAAATCGCGCGCAAGGCGCTGAATCAGCAACTGACCGACAGCACCGATGGTGCGATGTACTTTCATGACCGCCATGTGCATCCCGCGTGGGCCAGGACGTACTTGAAGACCGCCGAAACTCCCAGGTTCCTGTTCTACAAGCCGCGTGCGGGGGAGGCCCGTTGAAGGGGCGACGCGGTTACGAGCAGCCCGGGTAGGTGGTGCATTGGCGCCCGTCCATCTCGAAGGTGCTGAAGGTCTGCTGGCGGTAGCTGCAGGAG
Organism: Pseudomonas sp. VE 267-6A; assembly: GCF_024126555.1. Lineage (NCBI taxonomy): Bacteria > Pseudomonadati > Pseudomonadota > Gammaproteobacteria > Pseudomonadales > Pseudomonadaceae > Pseudomonas > Pseudomonas sp. VE 267-6A. The sequence continues at coordinate 27,894 of NZ_JAMYBY010000020.1, read as the reverse complement.
GCTTCGCCAACCCACTTCCATTGTGAAGCGCAGGGCTTCATGCCATCGCCGACCGGTGACCAGTTCTCGGGGTAAAGCGGCCACTCCTTGTCGATGAGGCGGTACACGAAGCGCAGGTCGGTCTTGTTCAGCTGGGTGTAGGCGACGTTGGCGACCGGGCCGGGGTGCCTGGAGGTCCGCTCCAGGGGTTGCCACTGGCTGTCGGCGGCGAGGCAGTCGATGTCCCTGGCCAGCACGTGGCGCTCATGCCCGGGCACGATGTGGTAGGCCGTGCCGCACAGGCGGCGCACAACCAGCTCGGGGTCTGCGTCGCGTACCGGCCCAGTGCCGTCGGGCAGTGCCGGCAATACCTCGACCCCCGCCAGGCTGTACCGCCCGCTGGGGGACTTGATGCTCACCGTGATGTTGTCCAGTTGCTGGGTGCAACTGCCGATGGTGTAGGTCAGCGGGATCCTGAACGTGACGGTGCGCGCGTCGGGGTGCGCATCGGCCTGGTCGGTGCGGTACTGGTTGGGGCGCGAGCGCATGCCGCCGGTGGCGGGGGAGGCCACGGTGCAGCGGTACGGGTCGAGCGGGGCGTAGCTGGCGTTATAGGTGACGCCGTGGTTGGGCGGGAGTTCGGCGATCAGCGTGGTGCTGCTCAAGCCGTAGTGGCTGGTGGCGCCCACGACGCTTTCCTTGGCGACGAAACCGATCAGGCTGCAGGCGGGCAGCAGGGGCAGGGCCAGTAGCAGGTACAGCGGTTTCATCCGGGGCCATCCGTGGGCAAGTGCGGGAGGGGATGGTGCGCGATTGTGCGGGTGTGGGCAAGGGGCTGCACCGACCCAATCGTGGGTCAGGCCCGCTCCCACAGGATCACCGCAGTCATGTGGGAGCGGGCTTGACCCGCGATGGGGCGTTGACCGTCATGCCAGCCCCTCAGAACGACCGCACAATCCGCCCCAGCGTCTCCATCGCCTGCTCCGACTGCTCGGTCCAGGGGCTGCCGTAATTGAGGCGGATGCAGTTGCGAAACCGCCGCGTCGGCGAAAAGATCGGCCCCGGCGCAATGCTGATGCCCTGGGCCAATGCCATCTGGAACAGCTTCAGCGAGTCCATCTGCTCCGGCAGCTCCAACCACAGGAAGTACCCGCCGCTGGGGTGGCTGACCCGCGTCTGCGCCGGGAAGTGCCGGGCAATCGCCGCCAGCATGGCGTTCTGCTGCTCTTCCAGCGCATAGCGCAGGCGCCGCAGGTGGCGGTCGTAGCCACCGTGCTGCAGGTAGTCGGCAATCGCCGCCTGCGCCGGCATCGATGCACACAGCGAGGTCATCAGCTTGAGCCGCTCGATCTTCTGCGCATAGCGCCCGGCCGCCACCCAGCCGATCCGGTAGCCCGGCGCCAGGCTCTTGGAGAACGAGCCGCAATGCATCACCAGCCCTTCGGTGTCGAATGCCTTGGCCGGCTTGGGCGCCTGCTGCGCGTAGTACAGCTCGGCATACACGTCGTCTTCGATCAGCGGCACCTGGTGCACGCTCAGCAGCTCGACCAGCTGCTTCTTCTTGTCTTCCGGCATGCTCGCGCCCACCGGGTTCTGGAAGTTGGTCATGCACCACACGGCCTTGACCGGATGCCGCTCCAGCGTCTGCGCCAGCACCCCCAGGTCGATGCCTTCGCGCGGGTGCACCGGAATCTCCACCGCCTTGAGCTTGAGCCGCTCCAGAATCTGCAGGCAGGCATAGAACGCCGGTGCCTCGATGGCCACCAGGTCACCCGGCTCGGTTACCGCCTGCAGGCACAGGTTCAACGCCTCCAGCGCACCGTTGGTGATCAGCAGTTCTTCCATCGGCAGCATCAAGCCGCCGACCATGTAGCGCAGGGCGATCTGGCGGCGCAGTTGCGGGTTGCCCGGCGACAGGTCGGTGACCACCATGCGCGGGTCCATCTCGCGGCTGGCGCTGGCCAGCGAGCGCGCCAGGCGCGGCAGCGGGAACAGGTTGGGGCTGGGGAACGCCGAACCGAAGGCCACCGTCTGCGGGTCCTTGATCGAGTCGAGGATCGAGAACACCAGCTCGCTGACGTCCACCTCGGTCGATTCGCTGGCCTGCTCGATGATCTGCGGCTCGTTGAACTGGCGCGGGGCGTGGGTGTTGACGAAGTAGCCCGAGCGCGGCCGGGCCCGGATCAGCCCGCGACGCTCCAGCAGGTAGTAGGCCTGGAACACCGTGGACGGGCTGACCCCGTGGGTCTGGCTGGCGTAACGCACCGACGGCACGCGCTGGCCGGGGCCGAGTACCCCGGAGCGAATCAGTTCGGCAATGTCGTCGGCGAATTTCTCGTAGCGTTTCATCATGGCTCTGGGCGGTCTGACTCAGCGGAGTGTATGTGATCAGCGGTTCAAAGGCGCGACAAAACGGCTGCGCGCAAGGCTGCGCACGTTCGGCTGGTCGGTGTCGATGAGTTCGAAGCTGATCTCCTGGGAGCTGCTGGGCGCACGGTCGGCCAGCATCGCCACCGAGACCGGTATATCGCTCATCTCGCTGGCCGCCAGGGTGAACTCGGTCTTGCCATGCAGTTCGAAGCCCTCGGCGTCCACCAGGCGCAGGCGGTAGGTCTGCGGCTGCTGGGTCTTGTTGATGACCTTGAGGGTGTAGATGTTCTCGATCTGCCCCAGGGCGTTCTCGCGGAACAGGCCGCGGTCCTTGATCACGTCCATCGACACCATCGGGCGTTGCTGCAGGGCGATCACCAGGGCGCCGATCATCACCACCAGCACGGTCACGTAGCCCAGCAGGCGCGGACGCATCCACTGGGTGGTGCCGCCTTGCAGGGTGTGCTCGGACTTGTAGCCGATCAGCCCGCGTGGGTAGCTCATCTTGTCCATGATGCTGTCGCAGGCGTCGATGCAGGCGGCGCAGCCGATGCACTCCATCTGCAGGCCGTCGCGGATGTCGATGCCGGTGGGGCATACCTGCACGCACATGTGGCAGTCGATGCAGTCGCCCAGGCCCTGGGCCTTGTGGTTGGCGTCCTTCTTGCGCGGCCCGCGCGACTCGCCGCGCTGCGGGTCATAGGCGATGGTGAGGGTGTCCCTGTCGAACATCACGCTCTGGAACCTGGCATACGGGCACATGTGCATGCACACCGCCTCGCGCAGCCAGCCTGCGTTGATGTAGGTGGCACCGGTGAAGAACAGGATCCAGAACAGGCTGACGCCACCCAGCTGCAGGGTGAACAGCTCCTGGGTCAGTGGCCGGATGGGGGTGAAGTAGCCGACGAAGGTCAGTGCGGTCAGCAGGCTGACGCCCAGCCACAGGGTGTGCTTGGCTGCGCGGCGCGCCAGCTTGTTGGGGCCCCAGGTCGCCGCATCGAGCTTGATGCGCTGGTTGCGTTCGCCCTCGGTGACCTTTTCGCACCACATGAACACCCAGGTCCAGGTGCTTTGCGGGCAGGTGTAGCCGCACCAGACGCGCCCGGCGAACACGGTGATGGCGAACAGGCCGAAGGCGCAGATGATCAGCAGCGCCGACAGCAGGATGAAGTCCTGCGGCCAGAAGGTGGCGCCGAAGATGTGGAACTTGCTGTCGGCCAGGTCCCAGAGGACCGCCTGGCGCCCGTCCCAGTTCAGCCAGACGGTGCCGAAAAACAGCAGAAACAGAAAACCCGCGCCACCCAGGCGCAGGTTTCGGAAAAAGCCGGTGAAGCTACGGGTGTGGATGTGTCTGTCGCTGCTGGCGGCCTTCTTCTTGAACGTGGAGGGCTCGGCAATTTCAACGATCTGGACGGGAATTCGTTCGCTCATGGTTCGTCGCTCATCAGGCCTCGATCAGGCCAGAGCACTATGGCGTCCCATCTGTTTGCATAACAGGTGCAGATATCTGGATAAAAACCGTATCAGATTATCCCTTGAAACCCTGCAGCCCTTATATGATCGAGCCCTCCTCGGAGGTCTTCAAATGCCTGCGACTATCCACCGCACCTGCCACGGTGAGCGCGTCAGCCTCTGCCTCGGTGATCGGCACCCGTTGCCCGGCCAGGGTCGCGATCGACATGCGCAGGTCGGCATCGGTGATGATCTGCACCTCTGCCGCTTCACCTTCGATGTTAAAGTCGTCGGCTATCAGGGTGCAGCGCTTGGTGGTTTCGTTGATTTCAATGGGCATGGCGGTGTCCTCGAACGGGGGGCTTACAGCTGTGACCCCGTTGCCGGCCGGGTTGCTGAGCGTGGCCGATCAGCGGTCGACAGCACTCGCGCGCCAGGCTGTTGTCCATCCAGTATCCCCTTGCTGATGGACGCTGCTCATGGACGCCTGGTGGCACCAAGTCTGGTCGACACTGATTGCCGAATTCGCCGATATCACCGATGCCAAGCAACTGACGCAGGTGACGGTGCGCCTGCTGATGGCTGCGCTGCTGGGGGCGGTGCTGGGCTTCGAGCGCGAGCTCAAGGGCAAGGCGGCGGGAGTGCGCACGCACATGCTGGTGGCCATCGGTGCGGCGCTGTTCGTGCTGGTGCCGCGCATGGCCGGGGCGGACGACGCAGCGTTGAGTCGGGTGGTGCAGGGGATCGTCGCCGGCATCGGCTTTCTGGGGGCGGGCACCATACTCAAGGGCAAGGAGGACGATGCGGGTCATGTGAAGGGCCTGACCACTGCTGCGGGCCTGTGGATGACCGCCGCCATCGGCGTGGCCGCAGGCATGGGGCGCGAAGCCACTGCGCTGGTGAGCACGGTGCTGGCGTTGCTGGTGCTGGGGGTGATGCCGTGGGTGGTCGACCGCCTGGAGAAGCGCAAGCCAGAGGATGACCAGCAGAACGAGTAGGGCAGCAAGCACTGAGGGGAGCCTGGGCTCCCCTCAAATTTTGTTGCGTGTGCTCTTTTTATTATTGGAGGGTGGTCTATTGTTGTTTTTGGCGACCCTTGCCTCTTGTTGCGTTGCGATCCCCATCCGGGATCAAGAGCAAACGTATTTTTTTGAGCGCTGATCGACCTTTATCATTGCTGATCCAACCGAGACGGGCGCTACCTTGGGGTAGTTTTATTGTTCTCTGTCAGGTCGCGGGGCACGCCCCCGAAAAGCCATCCACTTCAAAAAAATCTGTTAGCTGCGCCTCTGCCGTGTTGTTCTTGTTATGTCAGAGCCGGTACGTCTTATTTTTATTGGGTTGTCGCATTTTTTATTGTTGTTGTACGAAAGATATAGCAGGTGCCGTGCCAACTTTTTAAAACCCAATAAAATCAATGGTTTGCTGGTTTTGTGGAAAAATCGTCACGGGAAATTGTGCTGATTTGTTTCCGTGTTACCCGGATTTTTCCTGTCGGGTGTGGGGGCGGTAACACTCGCCCCCCATTGACCCTGTTGCTGCGCACCGTTACCGGGCAACGCGTGCCCTGGCCACACGCGAACCGCTGGCGCGGCCCAGCACGGCACTGATGCGCTGGCCGGCGTCGATCAGCTTGTCCAGGTCGATGCCGGTCTCGATGCCCAGGCCCTGCAGCAGGTACAGCAGGTCTTCACTGGCCACGTTGCCACTGGCGCCCTTGGCATACGGGCAGCCGCCCAGGCCGGCGACCGAACTGTCGAACACGTTGATTCCCTCCAGCAGGCTGGCGTACACGTTGGCCAGCGCCTGGCCGTAGGTATCGTGGAAGTGCCCGGCCAGCTCGGCACGTGGCACCTGCGCGCCGACCACTTCGAACAGGCGGCGGGTGGCGCCCGGGGTGCCGGTGCCGATGGTGTCGCCCAGCGACACTTCATAGCAGCCCATGTCGCGCAGCTCGCGGGCGATGGGGGCGACCTGCTCGGCATCTACCTGGCCTTGATAGGGGCAGCCCAGCACGCACGAGATATAGCCGCGTACCTTCACCCCGTGTTCGCGCGCCGCCTGCATGATTGGCGCGAAGCGCTGCAGGCTTTCGCTGATCGAGCAGTTGATGTTGCGCTGCGAAAACGCCTCGGACGCGGCGGCGAACACGGCCACCTCCTTGACGCCTGCGGCCAGTGCGTCTTCGAAACCGCGCAGGTTGGGGGCCAGCGCCGCATAGGTGATGCCGGGCTGCTGGCGGATGCTGGCGAACACGTCGGCCGAACCGGCCATCTGCGGTACCCACTTGGGCGAGACGAAGCTGCCCACCTCGATATAGGACACACCGGCGTCGGTCAGGTCATCCACCAGGCGGACCTTGTCCGCCACGCTGATGGGTTGGGCTTCGTTCTGCAGGCCGTCGCGGGGGCCGACTTCGACCAGACGCACATGGGTAGGCAATGACATGGCTAGGGTTCCTGTGGGCCTCAATGGCCGTTTTTCTGATTGTTCAGGGTGGTGGCCAGCGCCTGCTGGCAGCGCTCCTCGGCGGTGTCGAGCTCCAGCTGCATCTGCTGGATGTCGAGCAGTTGCTGTTCGAGCTGGGCGCGGCGCTCGGCGATCTTCGCCAGCATGCTGTGCAGCTGTTTCTGATTGCCGCTGGTGGGGTCGTAGAGTTCGATCAGCTCGCGGCACTCGGCCAGCGAGAAACCGATGCGCTTGCCGCGCAGGATGAGCTTGAGGCTGACCTTGTCGCGGGCCGAATACACACGCTCCAGGCCACGACGTTCGGGGCTGAGCAAGCCCTGCTCCTCATAGAAGCGGATGGCCCGGGTGGTGATGTCGAGTTCGCGGGAAAGGTCGGAGATGCTGTAGGTCTGGCTGCTCATTGCATGGCTCGGGGAAGGGGGCATGCGGCTAAGCTACTGGCTGGTTGACGTATACGTCAAGCAGGCATTCGGGATGCCTGTCGCGGGTCACGCCCGCTCCCACAGCTTCAGCGCAGGTCGGGTGGGAGCGGGCTTGACCCGCGATGGCTTCAACGCAGCCCGCAGCTTATGCGCGTGCCTCCCGCTCGTCCTGCGCCACCACCGCCTGGCACAACTCGATCATCTGCTCGCGCATCCAGCGGTTGGCCGGGTCCTGGTCGGTGCTTTCATGCCAGTACAGGTGGGTTTCCAAAGGCGGCACGTCGCCCACCGGCAGGCTCACGTAGCTCAGTTGATGGCGCCGCGCGAAGCGCTCCGGCACGGTCATCACCATGTCGGTCTGCTGCAGCACCTGCGAGGCCATCAGGTAATGCTGCGAGCGCAGCGCGATCTTGCGCTTGAGCCCCTGCTTGCCGAGCGCCAGGTCCACATACCCCAGGCCGTTGCGCCGGCTGGAGATCTGGATGTGGGTCAGGCTCAGGTAATCCTCCAGGCTGATGCTGTCCCTGGCCAGCGGGTGGCCCTGGCGCATCGCGCACACGAACGGGTCTTGCATCAGCTTGACGTGACGCACCTGCGGGTCGGTGTTCAGCGGTGCATCCACGGCAAAGTCCAGGCGTCCGGCGGCCAGTTCCTTGGTGGTCTCGCGGCGCTTGCACAGAAAGCTCTCGATCACCACGTTCGGCGCCAGCCGGCGCAGGCGCTGGAACAGCGATGGCAGCACCACCGCCTCGGTAAGGTCGGTCATGCTGATGCGGAAGGTCTTGTTGGCCTGCAAGGGGTTGAAGATGCGGCTCTCCTGCACTGACACCCGCAGCAGCGACAAGGCATTGCGCACCGGGCCGATGATGTTCTGGGCCATGGGCGTGGGCACCATGCCCTGGGCCGTACGCACGAACAGCGGGTCGTTGAAGGTCTCGCGCAGCCGCGCCAGCGCATTGGACACCGCAGGCTGGGTGATGCCGACGATCTGGCCGGCACGGGTCAGGTTGGCTTCGGTGTAGATCGCATCGAAGACGATGAACAGGTTCAGATCGACCTTGCTGAGGTTCATGGATGCCGCTCTTGTTGGAGTTATGGCCCGATCATATATCGGTTATGAATGTTTATACACGCCGAGAATAGGCTAGGTGGATTTTGCCCGGTGATCTAGCATCCAAGCCAGATCTCTTAAATCACTCGCCTTTCCCAGCAGGTACCGCTCATGGATTTCGCCTATTCACCCAAGGTCCAGGCACTGCGCGAACGCGTCACCGCGTTCATGGACGCCTATGTATATCCCGCCGAGGCGGTGTTCGAACGTCAGGTTGCCGAAGGTGATCGCTGGCAGCCGACCGCGATCATGGAAGAACTCAAGGACAAGGCCAAGGCCGAGGGCCTGTGGAACCTGTTCCTGCCCGAGTCGCAGCTGGGCGCCGGCCTGACCAACCTGGAGTACGCGCCGCTGGCCGAAATCATGGGCCGCTCGCTGCTGGGGCCGGAACCGTTCAACTGCTCGGCCCCGGACACCGGCAACATGGAGGTCCTGGTGCGCTACGGCAGCGAGGCGCAGAAGCGCCAGTGGCTGGAGCCGCTGCTGCGCGGTGAGATCCGTTCGGCGTTCGCCATGACCGAGCCCGACGTGGCCTCGTCCGATGCCACCAACATGGCCGCACGGGCGGTGCGCGACGGTGACGAGTGGGTGATCAACGGCCGCAAGTGGTGGACCTCCGGCGCTTGCGACCCGCGTTGCAAGATCATGATCTTCATGGGCCTGAGCAACCCGGACGGGCCGCGTCACCAGCAGCACTCGATGATCCTGGTGCCTACCGATGCACCGGGGGTGAAGATCGTTCGCCCGCTGCCGGTGTTCGGCTACGACGATGCGCCCCATGGCCACGCCGAGGTGCTGTTCGAGAACGTGCGCGTACCGTATGACAACGTGCTGCTGGGCGAAGGGCGCGGCTTCGAGATCGCCCAGGGCCGTCTCGGGCCGGGGCGCATCCATCACTGCATGCGTTCGATCGGCATGGCCGAGCGTGCCCTTGAGCTGATGTGCAAGCGTTCGGCCGAGCGCACCGCATTCGGCAAGCCGCTGGCGCGCCTGGGTGGCAACATCGACAAGATCGCCGACTCGCGCATGGAGATCGACATGGCCCGGCTGCTGACCCTCAAGGCGGCCTACATGATGGACACCGTCGGCAACAAGGTGGCCCGCAGCGAGATCGCGCAGATCAAGGTGGTGGCACCGAACGTGGCGCTGAAGGTGATCGACCGGGCCATCCAGATTCACGGCGGGGCAGGGGTCAGTGCCGACTTCCCGCTGGCCTACATGTACGCGATGCAACGCACCCTGCGCCTGGCCGACGGGCCGGATGAAGTGCACCGCGCGGCGATCGGCAAGTACGAGATCGGCAAGTACGTGCCCCGGGAGATGCTGCGCAGCGGGCACTGAGCCCGCGTCGATGCCCTCGCGGATCGCCTGCTGACCGGGTGGGGCGGGCATGATCCGCGAGGGTATTCGACACGCTGCCCGAGGCTACTCCACCCGTTTCACCTCCTTGGCCGCCGTTCGTGTCTTGAACAGCGACAGCAGCACGCCACCGGCCAGCAGCCCGAACGTCACGCACAGCGACAGCAGCGGCGGCACCTTGCCGATCAGGCCGTGGGCGAAGATCTTGCCGCCGATGAATATCAGCACCAGCGCCAGGGCGTACTTGAGGTAAACGAAGCGGTGCACCAGCGCCGCCAGGGCGAAGTACAGCGCACGCAGGCCCAGGATGGCGAAGATGTTGGAGGTGTACACGATGAAGGGGTCCTGGGTGATCGCCAGGATGGCCGGCACGCTGTCTACCGCGAACACCAGGTCGGCCAGCTCGATCAGCACCAGGGCCAGGAACAGCGGCGTGGCGTACAGCAGTGCCCTGGGCTGGCCAGCCGGCCTGAGGCGCACGAAGAAGCGCGCCCCATGCAGGTCATCGGTCACGCGCATGTGCCGGCGCACGAACCTGATCACCGGGTTGTGTGCCAGGTCCGGGTGCGTTTCGTGGCGGGTGAACAGCATCTTGAGGCCGGTAAACAGCAAGAATGCGCCGAACAGGTACAGTATCCAGTCGAATTCCTGCACCAGCGCACTGCCCAGGCCGATCATCAGGGCGCGCAGCACCACCACGCCCAGAATGCCCCAGAACAGCACGCGGTGCTGGTAGCGGCGCGGGATGCCGAAAAAGCCGAAGATCATCGCCATGACGAACACGTTGTCCATCGACAGCGACTGCTCCACCAGCAGCCCGGTGTAGAACTCCAGCGCGCTCTGCGCACCCAGCTCCAGCCACACCCAGCCACCGAACAGCAGCCCCACGCTGAAGTAGGCTGAGTACAGCAGCAGGCTTTCGCGCATTTCGATGTCGTGCGGGCGACGGTGCAGCACGCCAAGGTCCAGGACCAGCAGAGCCACCACCAGGGTGATGAACACCAGCCACAGCCACACGGCCGTGCCCAGGAAATCGTCGAAGAGAAATAACGGCAGAGCGCTCATGAGCCCCTCCTTGTCGTCGTAGTTGTATGAAAACAACTGTGACTCCGACATGGCGGCGATCAGCCGTCAGAGGGGCCCGGTGTCACTGAGCCAAAGCCTAGCTCGCCTCTGGAAAGGGTGAGGGGGGAGGCTGTTACAAATGGTTTCCCGGGTGGGTGGGTCAGTAGACCCAGACTTCCACGCGGCGGTTGCGGATTCGGCCTTCCTCGGCGGCATTGGTCGCCACGGGCATCTGACCGCCGAGGCCCGTCACTTCGCGCAGGTTCACCCCTTCGCGCACCAGTTCGCGGCGTACCGCCATGGCCCGCAGCCGCGAGAGCAGGGCGGCGCGGTCGGGGTCGTCCTTGGCGTCGCCGAACCCCACCAGCACCACGCTGTGCTGCAGCTTCTGGTGTTCGCGCAGGTACTCCAGCACGCGCTGTACATCGCGAAGTGCCTTGTTGTCGAGGCTGGCGCTGCCTTCCTGAAAGCGGAAATTGACATTCAGGCGCCTGGCGTTGGCGATCAACTGGCGGTACTGCGCCGGCATGCCCGGCAAGGCCTGTACCTGGACCGGCCGCACCTGCTGTGCGACGAACCCGCTGCTGGCCACGATGGCCTGGCCCGCTGCGCTCTGGGCGAACTCCACCAGGGCACTGGCCAGCGGGTTGCGCTGGGCGGGCGGCAGGTACAGGTACAGTCGCCGCGACAGCGGGTAGTCTTCGCTGGCCACCAGGGCGGGGGTCGGCAGCATGGCCTGGGAGGTGCCGTCGACAATGGCCAGCACCTTGGCCCCGTGCACCGACGCCAGGCTGCTGAAACCGATGGCCTGGCGGTCGGCACTGACCTCGTCGGCCAACTGCTCGCCGGACTCGAAACGCCTGGCGTGGCTGGCCAGCGAATACTGCTGGGCGTCCAGCACCAGGGCCTTGAAGGTGTCGAAGGTGCCCGAGCGGTCATCGCGGGCGTAGAGGTGGATCGGCCCGCTGCCGGCGCCCAGTTCATCCCAGGTGGTGATGCGGCCGGCGAAGATCTGCGCCAGTTGCGTGGTGCTCAGCTGGGGCAGCGGGTTGTCCGGGTGCACGATGACGGCCACGCCATCGAGGGCGATGACCTGTTCGGCGTCGGCACTTTTCAGGTCGCCCAGCGCGTGCAGCGCCTGCTGCTCGCTGTCGTTGATCGGGCGTGAGGTGGCCGCCAGGTCGGCGTCGCCGCTTTTGAGCGCAGCAAAGCCGGTGCTCGAGCCATGGGCGGCAATGCTCACGCGCAGTGTCTGGCCCTGTGGCGAAACCCCCTGCACCCACACCTCGTTGGGCCGTGCGCCGGGCAGGGTCTGGATCGACCGGGCGCCCTGGGCCTGCAGCAGGCCGCGTACCAGCGCGGGGCCGAGCACGCTGCCCACGGTATTGGAGCCTTGCAGGCGCAGGCTGGCCGGCTCGGCGCAGCACAGCGCCGGCAGCAGGCCAAGCAGCAGACAGAAAGATCGCAACATTGCCGGGGGTGCTCTGCACTCAAGATGGTGAGCGCAGATTAAGACAGATCGATGACAGTCCAATGACTGCCATCGAGCGCATGACTCAGTTCAGTTCCAGCCAGATCGGCGCATGGTCGGAGGGTTTCTCCATGGCGCGCAACTCGTAGTCGACCCCGGCGGCCTTGATGCGCGGCAGCAGTGCTTGGGAGGTCAGGATCAGGTCGATGCGCAGCCCGCGCTTGGGCTCGTCCTCGAAGCCGCGGCTGCGGTAGTCGAACCAGCTGAAGCGGTCGGCCACTTCCGGGTGCAGATGGCGGAAGCTGTCGGTCAGGCCCCAGTTCTTCAGGCGCGCCATCCACTCGCGCTCTTCGGGCAGGAAGCTGCACTTGCCGGTCTTCAGCCAGCGCTTGGCATTGTCGGGGCCGATGCCGATGTCGCAGTCCTCGGGCGAGATGTTCACATCGCCCATCACCACCAGTGGCTGGTCGTTCTGGAATCGGGATTCGAGCAGGGCCTGCAGGTCTTCGTAGAAGCGCTGCTTGGCCGGGAACTTGGTGGGGTGGTCACGGCTTTCGCCCTGGGGGAAGTAGCCGTTCATGATGGTGATGGGGTTGCCGTGCTCGTCGGCGAAGGTGCCCCAGATGAAACGCCGCTGCGCGTCCTCTTCATCGGTGCTGAAGCCCTTGACCAGGCTCAGCGGCGCCTGGCGCGACAGCAGGGCGACACCGTAGTGGCCCTTCTGCCCGTGAAAATGCACGTGGTAGCCCAGCGCCTGCACCTCGGCCAGCGGGAACTGCTCGTCGGACACCTTGGTTTCCTGCAGGCCGATCACGTCCGGCTGGTGCTTTTCGATCAGCGCGGCCAGTTGATGGGGGCGGGCGCGCAGGCCATTGATGTTGAACGAGACGATCTTCATGGGGGGCGCAATCCTGAGCAAATCGGGAATGCTAGCCGATGGCGCCCGGCGTGTCAGCACGCGTGGCGTCCTGGCCTATAGTCAAAGGGAACGTTGGCCAGCGCGCACTACTCAGAAAGAGGCATTGAAGCCCACCAGGAGAGTCACCATGTCCGATACCCCTGCCGTACCGGCCGAAGTTCGTCAGCTCGACAGCGGCTACAGCCGTGAGGCGCGCTCGCTGCTGTACCAGGCCTACCGGCATGAGCCGACCTTCCGCTACCTGTTCGAGGCCGATCGCCCCGGCTACGACCATCGCGTGCGCGCCACGGTACGCGAGCTGGTGCGTCAGCATTTCTTTCAGGACCTGCCGGCGCTGGGCCTGCTGGTGCAGGACCGGCTGATCGGCATCGCCCTGATCGCCCCGCCGCAGCGGCGCCTGGGCATCACCGAGAGCTGGGCGTGGCGCCTGCGCATGCTGCTGAGCGCCGGCCTGCGCTGTACCCGGCGCTACCTGGACTACCAGGCCGCGGTCATGGCCTGTGTGCCGGGCGACGCGGTGCATGTGCTGCCGCTCCTGGGCATTCACCCGCAGTTCCAGGGCCATCACTATGGCGAACAGTTGCTGCTGGCGCTGCATGACTGGTGCGCCGAGGACGAACAGTCCGAAGGGGTGGTACTGAATACCGGCAATGACCACTACCTCGAGTTCTACAAGCGACAGGGCTACCTGGAAATCGGTGAAATTGCTGTAGGACCAATCCGCGAGCATGTGTTTTTTCATCCCAATCCCCAGCGTTTGCGCCAGGCACAGGCCTGAAGGGGTGGTGTATCAGACCGTCGGCGAGCTGCGGGCAACCGCCAAGCTCTGGTAGCATCCGCGCCTATGACGTATTCAGGACGATTCACCTGCGGGTTGATTTTATGGGTTGCCAGCTGCGCGGTGTACGCACAGAGCGAGCTGGTAGTACGCATCAAGCCCGCCAACAACGAGCTCAAGGCCAACGTCGAAGGCTATATCGGCAGCCTTGGCACCCGCGATGAAGAAGCGCTGCTGCGCTTCAGCCGCGGCGCCGTGGAGCAGGCCAGAAAAGCCGCCCAGGCGCTGGGCTACTACCAGGCGCAGATCGACAGCCAGGTCAAACCTTCGCCCAAGGCCGACAAGGGCCCGCAACTGGTGCTCAGCATCGAGCCGGGCGAGCCGGTGCGCCTGCGCGAGGTGACCGTGCGCGTCGAGGGCCCGGCCAGCGAGATGACGGCCTTCCGGGTTCCTTCGAGCAAGGCGCTGCGGCCTGGGGCAGTGCTAAACCATGGCAACTACGAGGACGCCAAGCGGCTGATCCAGAACCAGGCCTCGCGCTACGGTTTCTTCAGCGGGCATTTCCTGCGCCAGCGCCTGGCGGTCGACCCGGCGGCGGGTGTGGCAGATATCGAACTGGTGTACGACAGCGGCCCGCGTTACCAGCTGGGCAAGGTCCGCTTCGAAGGCGACGCGCCGTTCGACGAGAGCCTGCTGCAACGCATGGTGCCCTTCAAGCAAGGCACCCCCTACGACTCCGAACTGATCGCCGAACTGAACAACGCGCTGCAGTCGAGCGGCTACTTCGAAGGCGTGCGGGTCGACGCTGCGCCCACTGCCGCCGTGGCGCAGAGCATCCCGGTAGAGGTGCAACTGCAAACCCGCAAGCCCCGCACCATGGGCCTGGGCCTGGGCTTTTCGACCGACGTCGGGCCGCGCGGCAAGGCCAACTGGACCCGCCACTGGGTCAACCCGCAAGGCCACAGCTATGGCCTGGAAACCGAACTTTCGGCGCCGCGCCAGAACGTCGGCCTGTGGTACGACATACCGCTCGACCCGCCGTTGACCGACAAGCTGCGCTTTGCCGGCGGCTACCAGAACGAAGAGATCGCCGGCACCGACAGCCTCAGCAAACTGCTCACCGTGGGCCCGGAATGGCACAGCAAGCTGCCCAGCGGCTGGCAGCGCGTGGTATCGCTCAAGTGGCAGCGCGAAGAGTACCGCCTGGGTGACGATTCGGGCTTGAGCACCCTGCTGATGCCGGGTGTGAGCTACAGCTACCTGCGCAGCGACAACCGCATCGACCCGCACAACGGCTACCGCTTGCAGTTCGACGCGCAGGTGGCCAAGGAAGGGCTGCTGTCCGACACCAACCTGCTGCATGGCAACGTGCTGCTCAAGGGCCTGACCACCGTCGCGCAGAACCACCGCTTCCTGGGCCGGGTGCAGTTCGGCGGCAGCGCCACCAACGGCTACAAGTCGGTGCCCCCCTCGCTGCGCTTCTTTGCCGGTGGCGACCAGAGCGTGCGTGGCTACGACTACCAGACCCTTTCACCCAAGAACGCCGATGGCGACCGTATCGGCGGGCGCTACCTGGTGGCCGCCAGTGCCGAGTACCAGTACTCGATCGCCGAGAAGTGGCGCCTGGCGACCTTCGTCGACCAGGGCAACTCGTTCAACAGCCTGGAGCTTCCCAGCCTCAAGACCGGCGTCGGCTTCGGTGTGCGCTGGGTGTCGCCGGTCGGCCCGCTGCGGCTCGACCTGGCCAAGGCGCTGGACGATGACGGCGGCATACGTTTGCACTTTTCCATGGGGCCCGAGTTGTGAGCAAGGTGTTGAAACGCGGCGGGCTGGCCCTGCTGGCGCTGCTGGTCGTGCTGGTGCTGGCCGTGGGTATCCTGCTGGGTACCCAGGCCGGCAGCCGCTGGGCCTTGAGCCTGGTGCCGGGCTTGCAGCTGGACAATTTTCAAGGCCGCCTTGGCGGGCAATGGCAGGCCGATCGGCTGATCTGGCAGCAGGGCGAGGACCGGGTCGAAGTGCTTGCGCCGGTGTTTGCCTGGTCGCCCGGCTGCCTGTTGCGCATGACCTTGTGTATCGACCAGCTGCGCGCCGGGCAGGTCAACCTGGACTTCGCCCCCAGCGAGGCAGCGCCCGACAGCGGGCCGCTGCAGTTGCCCAGCCTCCAGTTGCCAGTGGCGATCGAACTGGGCGAAGTACAGGTCGGCCAGTTGCATCTGGACGGCAGCGAGCAGTTGAGCCAGTTGCAACTGGCTGCGCACTGGACCGCCCAGGGCCTGCAGATCGACAGCCTGAACCTGCAACGCGAAGACCTCAGCCTGAACCTCAGCGGCCTGCTGCAACCGGTGGGTGACTGGCCGTTGCAGCTGCAGGGTCAGGTGCAACTGCCGGCCATCGACGACCAGCCCTGGCAACTGGCGGTGCAGATAAAAGGCGACCTGCAGAAAAGCCTCGACCTGCAGGCCGACAGCAGCGGCTACCTGCAAGGGCGCCTGGCGGGTCAGTTGCAGCCCCTGGCCGAGCACCTGCCGGCCCAGGTACGCCTGAGCGCCACCGGCTTCAAGCCATCGGCCGGATTGCCGGACACCCTGCAGTTCGAGCAGCTGGAACTCAGTGCCTATGGCGACCTGGCAAAAGGTTACCAACTGGTGGGCGCCGGCCGCCTGCCGGCCGAGCAGGGGCCGATCAGCCTGAGCCTGCGTGGCCGGGTGGATGCCAAGGGCGCCCAGATCGCTGCCCTGGACCTGAGCGCCGCCGCGCAGCAGCGTGTCACGCTCAGCGCCACTGCCGACTGGCAGAGCGGTCTGGTTGCCGATGCCAGCATCGACTGGCTGGACTTCCCGTGGCTGCGCCTGTACCCGCTGGACGAGGCTCCGCAGGTCACGCTGCGGCGCCTGAACGCCAAGGTCAACTACCGCGACGGCAACTACCAGGGCGATTTCAGTGGCGACCTGGACGGGCCGGCAGGTGCCTTCAAGGTCAGCAGCCCGTTCAAGGGCGACCTGGGCCAGGTCAGCCTGCCACAGCTGGCCCTTGAAGCCGGCCAGGGCAAGGTGGCCGGCAGCGTCGCCGTGCAGTTTGCCGAGGGCGTGGCGTGGGACGCGGCACTGGAATTGTCGGCGCTCAACCCGGCGTACTGGCTGGCCGAGCTGCCGGGCACCCTGGCGGGCCCGCTGCGCAGCAAGGGCGAACTCAAGGGCGACACGCTGCGCCTGAATGCCGACCTGGACCTCAAGGGGCGATTGCGCGGCCAGCCCGCCGTGCTGCAGGCCAAGGCCGACGGTGCAGGCGAGAACTGGACCCTGGGCACCTTGCTGATCCAGCTGGGGGACAACAAGATCAACGGCAGCGCCAGTGTGCAGCAACGCCTGGCCGGTCAGCTTGACCTCAACCTGCCGCGCCTGGGCCAGCTGTGGCCGCAACTGCAAGGCCAGCTCAAGGGTCGGCTTGATGTGGCCGGTACGCTCAAGGCGCCGCAGGGGCAACTGACCTTGCAGGGCCAGCAACTGGGCCAGGCCGAAAACCGCGTGCAACGCCTTGACCTGGACGCCCGGCTGGACAGCGCCCAGCGTGCCCTGATCGACCTGCAGGCCGGGTCGATCCGCCTGGGCGAAACCAACCTGGGCACCCTGACCGCCAAAGGCCAGGGCGACATTGGCAAGCAGCAATTGCAACTGGCCCTCGATGGGCCGCAGCTCAAGCTCGACCTGGGCCTGGACGGTCAGCTCGACAAGGGCAACTGGCGCGGACGCCTGGCCAGCGGCCAGGTGCAGGCGGGCGGGCAGGACTGGCAGCTGCAGGCACCGGCCAGGTTGCAGCGCCTGGCCAATGGGCAGGTGGATTTCGGCGCCCATTGCTGGCGCTCCGGGCAGGCCAGCCTGTGTGGTGAAGACCAGCGCCTGATGCCCGACCCGCGCCTGCGCTACCACCTCAAGCAGTTCCCGCTGCAAAGCCTGGCGCAGTGGTTGCCCAAGGACTTCGCCTGGCAGGGCATGCTCAATGCCGACATCAACCTCGATCTGCCGGCCAGCGGGCCCAAGGGGTCGATCGTGGTGGACGCCAGTGGCGGCACCTTGCGGGTGCGGGAAAAGGATCGATGGCTGGACTTTCCGTACCAGGCGCTGCGCCTGAACAGCACCCTGGGCCCGCGCCGCGTGGACACGCGCCTGGAGTTCGTGGGCGGGCGCCTGGGCGAGCTGACCCTGTCGGCGCGTATCGACCCACTGGCGCGCAACAAGCCGCTGAGCGGAGACTTCCGCCTGAGCGGGCTGGACCTGTCGGTGGGCCGGCCGTTCGCGCCGATGGTCGAGCGCCTGGCTGGCCAGCTCAACGGCAGCGGACAGATCACCGGTACGCTGCTGGCGCCCCAGGTCAACGGCAACCTGACGCTGAGCAATGGCGAAGTGTCGGGTGCCGAGTTGCCCATCAGCCTCAGCGACCTCAGCCTGCGGGCACAGATCGCAGGCGAGCAGGTGCAACTGGGCGGCGAGTGGAAGAGCGGCCCGGTCGGCCAGGGCCGCCTGAGTGGCCAGATCGGCTGGGCCCAGGGCCTGGCGGTGGAGTTGCAACTGCAGGGGCAGCGCCTGCCGGTCACCGTCGAACCCTACGCCAACCTGGAGGTGGCGCCGGACCTGAAGATCCAGATGATCGGCGAAAAGCTCGCGGTCACCGGCAAGGTGCTGGTGCCCAAGGGCAAGATCACCGTGCGCGAACTGCCGCCTTCGACTGTAAAGGTGTCGGATGACACGGTCATCATCGGCCACCAGACCGAGCAGGGCAAGGCGCCGATGGCCGTGGCCATGGACATCGACGTGGAGGTGGGGCAGGACAAGCTGGCATTCAGCGGCTTCGGCCTGACCGCCAACCTGCTGGGGCGCGTGCACATTGGCGACAACCTCGATACCCGTGGCGAGCTCAGCCTGGCCGATGGGCGCTACCGCGCCTATGGCCAGCGCCTGACCATCCGCCGAGCGCGGCTGCTGTTTGCCGGGCCGATCGACCAGCCCTACCTGGACATCGAGGCCATTCGCCAGACCGACGACGTGATTGCCGGCATCCGCCTCAGCGGCAGCGCCGAACAGCCCACCACCCAGGTGTTTTCCGAGCCGGCGATGAGCCAGGAGCAGGCCTTGTCGTACCTGGTGCTGGGGCGTCCGCTGGGCAATACCGGCGAAGACAACAACATGCTGGCGGAGGCGGCCCTGGGCCTGGGCCTGGCGGGCAGCGCGGGGATTACCGGCAGCCTGGCATCGAGCCTGGGCATCGAGGACTTCCAGCTCGACACCCAGGGCAGCGGCGACAACACCAGCGTGGTGGCCAGCGGCAAGCTGACCGAGCGCCTGAGCCTGCGCTACGGCGTAGGGGTGTTCGAGCCGGCCAACACCATCGCCTTGCGCTACCTGCTCAGCAAGAAGGTCTACCTGGAGGCTGCCAGCGGTATCGCCAGCTCGCTGGATATCTTCTACAAGCGCGACTTCTGATACGGCCAGTCAAGGGCTGCGCACACAACAACGCCAGGCGCGACCGCTCGCGCCTGGCGTTGTTGTGTGCGGGGTGTGTCTAGCGCGTGTGCGCTTCCTGGCGCCGGATGTTGCCGATCTGGCGCAGGCTCAACCCGTACTTGTCGGCCAGCACGCTGCGTGACTGGCCATTGGAGCTTTCCTGCTGGATCTGCTGGTTGCGCAGCTGGCGATTGAAGTGGTCGGCCTTGGGAATCTCCAGCGCCATGCCGGCGTAGCGCTTGATCAATGCATCCAGCGCTTCGGTTGGCAGGATCTCGGCCAGCGTGGTGCGCTCGCGGTGCTTGGGAATGTACTTGGGGCGGCCGCCGTAGATGGTGGTCAGGCGGTAGGCATGCTCCAGCCCGATGCATTCGATGAGCATCTGCAGTGACTGGGGCAGTTGTTCGATGTCGATCTTGTTCAGGTCACACAGTTCCATGATGACTTCCTTGTTGGCGGTATGAGCGAAGGGGCCACTTCATCGGGTGCCGTCCGTGCCTGAGCATCCTTGCCAGGTGCGGCGCGCCCCACGTCGACAGCGTTGAACTGCCAAGTGGCCTGAAGGAATTCTCGGTCAACCGCCAAGGGGAGATCTAGGCAGCAAGCGGGTCAGGGGAGGTAGTCTTTCCGTACACATTGCGTGAGGAAGTCGGTGGTCTGTTGTAGGAACCAGCGGCGCCAGGGAGGGCGTGGCCGCGTGTCTGCGGCGAGCCTGCTCCAGTGCTGTGGTTCAGGTTGCTCAACCCTGAACGCAGGGCACGGGCACACCTGGCGGATGATTTCAGGTTGTCGCGTCGGGAAAAACCGGGAAACATCCTCCTGCGTGACGTGGCGTTGTATCATGGCCGCCGGCCGCAGTAGGGCCCTCAAACCCGTTGTCGTAAGGATTTTTCAATGACTCAAGCTCAACGCCTGAAATACTCGATCCTGGTTGCCCTGGTGGTGCTGGCAATCATGCTGGGCGGCTCGTACCTGCAGAACGCCGGCGTGATCAGCGAAAAGGTGTTCCAGTACATCGCCATCGGCGTAGCCGTATTGGCCGTGATCGTGAACGGCATCATGCGGCGCAAGGTCAAGTTCTGACCGCTTGCGAGGCTGCGGCCGGCGTCACCCGGCCGTTGGCCTAGCGTGAAACCGGCTGTTCCAGCACCGCGCGAGCCTCGGGGTTGAGGCTGTAGCATTTGTCGCTGCCCAGGCTGATCACACCTTCGACGCACAGGCGCTTGAGCACTTCGCGAACGCTCAGGAACGACAGCGGAATATCCAGCTGCTCGAGCTGGCTGTGCACCCCGCGCACCCCGATACTGCGCCCCTCTCTGGCGGCCGCGTGCAGCGCATCGATGACCTTCAGCCGGATCAGGCTGGTGCGCAGGCCGAATGCCTTGAGCAGTTCGCGGATATGTTCGTTGCCGGCGCGGTCCGGTTCAGCCGCTTCGGGCTTTTCCGGCAGCGGCGCGTGGGCTTTGCGTCTGAAACGCAGCGGTGTGATTGGCTGTTGCTGGTTGTACATGTGAAAACTCCCTTTCCCGAGCCTGTCCAGTTTGCGTGTGGTGCTCTCACTCTATAAGACGAACGAGCGCGGCAAATCTGCATCGGCAAGGCAAAAAATATTGCCTTTATGTAGAGAGAGAGACGAACGAGCGGCGCAAAAGCGGTAAATTTTCATGATGAAATTCGTCTAGTCAGGATGTTCGTTCACCCTGATGCTGCCGGAGTCCGCGTGTTTGCCAATCGCTCGATCCCCTCGTTCTGCCTGACGGCCCTGCTGGTTGCTCTGAGTTGTTCAGCCCACGCCCGCGAGGCGCCGCCGGGCGAGGCCCGGGCCGAGATCCGCCGCACCAGCTTCGGTGTGCCGCACATCGTGGCCCGCGATGAGCGTGGCCTGGGCTATGGCATCGGGTATGCCTACGCGCAGGACAACCTGTGCCTGCTGGCCAACGAAGTGGTGACCGTCAACGGTGAGCGCTCGCGGTTCTTCGGGCCGCAGGCGCTGACCCTGGAGCAGCGTGAAAACCTGGCCAGCGACGTGTTTTTCACCTGGCTGAACACGCCGGCGGCGGTGTCTGCGTACTGGCAGGCGCAACCGGCGCCGATCCGTTCATTGCTCGAAGGCTACGCGCTGGGCTACAACCGCGCGCTGGCCGAGCGCACTGCCCAGGGCCTGCCTGCCCAGTGCCAGCAGGCCGAGTGGCTGCGCCCCATCACCGCCCTGGACCTGGTCAAGCTGACCCGGCGCCTGCTGGTCGAGGGTGGGGCCGGGCAGTTCGTCGAAGCCGTGGCCGGTGCCGCGCCCCCCGGTGCAGCGGCGGGGTTGCCGGCTGCGGCCTTCAGTGTGGCCCAGGCGCGCCAGGCCAACTTTGCGCTTGAGCGCGGCAGCAACGCGGTGGCGATAGGGCACGAGCGTTCGGCCAATGGCGGTGGCCTGTTGCTGGCCAACCCGCATTTCCCCTGGGTGGGCGGCATGCGCTTCTACCAGATGCAGTTGAGCATCCCCGGCAAACTGGACGTGATGGGCGCCGCGTTGCCCGGCCTGCCGCTGATCAATATCGGTTTCAACCGGCATCTGGCCTGGACGCACACTGTCGACACCTCCCGGCACTTCACCTTGCACCGCTTGCAACTGGACCCGAAAGACTCGACCCGCTACCTGCTCGACGGCGTGTCCACCCCCATGACCCGCCAGCCGGTGAGCGTGTCGGTCAAGGCTGAGGACGGCCAGCAGCAGGTGGTCACCCGCGAGCTGTACGGCACGATCTATGGCCCGCTGGTGCAGTGGCCCGGGCGGCTGGACTGGACCGGGCAGGTGGCCTTCAGCCTGCGTGATGCCAACCTGGGCAACACCCGCGTGCTGCAGCAGTGGCACAGCATGAACCAGGCCGACAGCCTGCAGGCCCTGCAGCAGTCGGTGCAGCGCCTGCAGGGCATACCCTGGGTCAACACCCTGGCGGTGGATGCCAGGGGGCAGGCGTTGTACCTGAACCAGTCGGTGGTGCCCTATGTGGATGCGCCGCTGCTGGCGCAGTGCAGCGACCCGGCGGCGGGCCTGGAACTGATCGTGCTCGACGGTTCGCGCAGCGCCTGCAACTGGAAGGTCGATGCGCGAGCGGCGCAGCCCGGTATCTTCCCCGCGCAACTGCAGCCC
Source organism: Pseudomonas sp. VE 267-6A (assembly GCF_024126555.1). Taxonomy (NCBI): domain Bacteria; kingdom Pseudomonadati; phylum Pseudomonadota; class Gammaproteobacteria; order Pseudomonadales; family Pseudomonadaceae; genus Pseudomonas; species Pseudomonas sp. VE 267-6A. Next base: position 5,859 of record NZ_JAMYBY010000020.1, on the reverse strand, counting down.
AGCCTGCTGCGTGGCGACTTCGTACAGCACTCCAACGATTCGGCCTGGATGGTCAACCCGGCGCAGCCGCTGCGCGGCTACTCGCCGATCATCAGCCGCGAAGACGTGCCCCTGGGCCCGCGCAGCCGCTTTGCCCTGCAGCGGTTGAACCGCCCCGGCAAGATCAGCGCGCAGGACCTGCACCACATGGTCATGGACGACAAGGTGTACCTGGCCGAGCTGGCGCTGCCCGACCTGCTGCAGTGGTGCAAGGGCGCGCCGGCCGATCCGCAGCTCAAGGCCGTATGCGACAGCCTGGCGGCGTGGGATGGCAAGGCCGGCCTGGCCAGTGGCATCGGCCTGGTGCACTTCCAGAACATCCTGCAGACGTTGCAGGAGCACGGTGGTTTCTGGCGCGTGGCATTCGATCCGGCCGACCCCCAGCACACCCCACGCGGCCTTGCGCTGGAGCGTGCCGAGGTGGCCAGGGCCGTGCGTGAGGCGGCATTGGCGTCGCAGGCGCAGGTGGCCGAGGCCGGGCTGAGTGCGAATGTGCAGTGGGGGCAGATCCAGCAGGCGGGCGACGGCACGCCGATGCATGGCGGGCCATCGAGCCTTGGGGTGTACAACGCCATGCAGAGCGTGCCGGGCGAGGGGGGCAAGCGCACCGTGATCAGCGGCACCAGTTACCTGCAAGTGGTCAGTTTCGATGACAAGGGGCCGCACGCGCAGGGGCTGCTGGCGTTTTCCCAGTCCAGCGAGGCGGGGTCGGTGCATGCCAGTGACCAGACCCGTGCGTTCTCGGCCGGGCACTGGCACACCATTCCATTCACCGAGGCGCAGATCAAGGCGGACCCGCAGTATCAGGTGCAGGTGATACGTGAGACGGATACTGCAGCTGTAGCCAGCAGCCCACGTTGAGCGTCAGCTGTATCGCGGGTCAAGCCCGCTCCCACCAGGATTGCGCACTACCTGTGGGGGAGGGCTTGACCCGCGATAGCGTGGCTACGTATTCAGATCCCGCAACAACAGCCCGAAGCCCAGCTCCACCTGTTCGGGAATCGGCAGGTACACCGTGTGCCCATCCCCCGGCGCCACCTCCAGCGGGTTGCCCGCGCGATCCCGCAGCTGGTGCAGGTCGAAATGGTAGTTGCCCCGCGGCGTCATCAGCTCCAGGTGATCGCCCAGCCCGAAACGGTTCTTGACCTTGACCTCGGCCAGCCCGTCGACCCGCTCCCCGGTCAGCTCGCCCACGAATTGCTGGCGCTCGGACACCGAGTTGCCCCGCTCGTAGTTCTGGTACTCGTCGTGCACGTGGCGGCGCAAGAAGCCTTCGGTGTAGCCGCGTTGCGCCAATGACTCCAGGTCGAGCATCAGCGAACGGTCGAATTCACGCCCCGCCAGCGCATCGTCGATGGCCTGCCGGTACGCCTGGGTGGTGCGGGCACAGTAGAAGTGCGACTTTGTACGCCCCTCGATCTTCAGCGAGTGCACCCCCATGCGGGTCAGGCGCCCGACGTGCTGCACGGCACGCAGGTCCTTGGCGTTCATGATGTAGGTGCCGTGCTCGTCCTCGAATGCCGGCATGTCTTCGCCGGGCCGGTTGGCTTCCTGCAGCACGAACACCTGGTTGGTGGGGGCGCCGACGCCCAGGGTCGGCTGGACTTCGCGCACGATGTCACCCATCTCGTTTTCCTGGGCCGGGGTGGCGCTGTACTGCCAGCGACAGGCGTTTGTGCAACTGCCCTGGTTGGCATCGCGCCGGTTCAGGTAGCCCGACAGCAGGCAGCGCCCCGAATACGCCATGCACAGGGCGCCGTGCACGAACACTTCCAGCTCCATCGCCGGCACCTGCTGGCGGATCTCTTCGATTTCTTCCAGCGACAGCTCCCGGGACAGGATCACCCGGCTCAGGCCCTGGGATTGCCAGAACGCGACACTGGCCCAGTTCACCGTATTGGCCTGTACTGACAGGTGGATCGGCATGGCCGGGAAGTGCTGGCGCACCAGCATGATCAGCCCAGGGTCGGACATGATCAGCGCGTCCGGGCCCATGGCGATCACAGGTTCCAGGTCCTTGAGGAAGGTCTTGAGCTTGGCATTGTGCGGGGCGATGTTGACCACCACGTAGAACCGCTTGCCCTGGGCCTGGGCTTCCTGGATGCCCAGCGCCAGGTTGGCATGGTCGAATTCGTTGTTGCGCACACGCAGGCTGTAGCGCGGCTGGCCGGCGTAGACCGCATCGGCGCCATAGGCGAAGGCATAGCGCATGTTCTTCAGGGTGCCGGCAGGGGCGAGCAGTTCGGGTCGGGCGAGGTGGGTCATGGCAAGGTCGCGACAAAAGCGCGGATGCTACGCGCCTGCACCACCGATTTTATTGATCCACGGCAACGGCACTTTCTGCAGTGCGCCGCGCACTAATCATCAGAGCGCAAAGGAGCGGACATGAACGAATCGGTATTGCAGCAAAAAGCCCTGATGTGGTTGCTGGTCCTGGTGACCCTGGCCTTCATCTGGATTCTATTGCCCTACTACGGCGCGGTGTTCTGGGCGGTGATCCTGGGCATCGTGTTTGCGCCGTTGCAGCGCCGGTTGCTGTTGCGCCTGGGCTGGCGGCGCAACCTGGCGGCGGGTATCACGCTGCTGGTGTGCCTGCTGATCGCGATTCTGCCGGTGATCGTCATCAGCACGTTGCTGGTTCAGGAAGGCGCCACGCTGTACAAGAACATCGAGAGCGGCCAACTGGATATCGCCGGCTACATCGAGCGCTTCAAGGACATGCTGCCCGCTGTGGCCCAGCATGGCCTGGAGCGCCTGGGCATGGGGGATCTGGAGGGCTTGCGCGACAAGATCGCCAAGGGCGCGATGCAGGGCAGCCAGTTCTTCGCCACCCAGGCGTTCAGCTTCGGGCAGGGCACGTTCGAGTTTCTGGTGAGCTTCGGCATCATGCTGTACCTGCTGTACTTCTTCCTGCGCGATGGCGCCGAGCTGGTGCGCAAGATCCGCACGGCGGTGCCCCTGGCCGAACACCAGAAGCGTCGCCTGCAACTGAAGTTCAATCGCGTGGTGCGTGCCACGGTCAAGGGCAACCTGCTGGTGGCGGTGACCCAGGGCGCGCTCGGCGGGTTCATCTTCTGGGTGCTGGATATCCCCAGTGCGCTGGTGTGGGCGGTGCTGATGGCGTTTCTGTCGCTGCTGCCGGCGGTGGGTGCCGGCATCGTGTGGGGCCCGGTGGCCGCGTACTTCCTGCTCAGCGGTTCGATCTGGCAGGGTGTGGTGCTTGCCGCCTTCGGGGTGTTCGTGATCGGCCTGGTGGACAACGTGCTGCGCCCGATCCTGGTGGGCAAGGACACCCGCATGCCCGACTACCTGATCCTGATCTCGACCCTGGGCGGGCTGGCGGTGTTCGGCCTCAACGGCTTCGTCATCGGGCCGTTGATCGCGGCGCTGTTCATGTCCAGCTGGGGGATTTTCGTGGCGACCAAGCCTCAGGTGCAACTGCCCTGAGGCGCCGCTGGCGAGCGTCACTTCCAGCTATAGGACATGCCCACGTAGGCTGCGAAGCCTTCGCCGGGGGTGGAGCGTGCGGCATCGAGGCCCTTGTCGTCGTAGCCGGGCGTCACGGTTGCGGCATAGCGCTGGTTGGTGAGGTTGCGCAGGTCGAGCCAGGTGGCCCAGTCCTGTCGGGGGGAGGCGTAGCCGAAGGTTGCGCCCAGCAGGGCATACGCATCGGCCTGGTAGGAGTTGGCGTAGTCGACCTGCACCTTTGAGGCCATCTGCGTGTTGAGCCCGGCATAGAAGCCGCTGGGATGGTCCAGGCGCACCTGCGCCTGGTAGTAGTGCATCGGCATGCCGGGCAGGCGGTTGTCGCCGAACGCCGCGTCATCGCGGTAGTGGAAGTCGCTGAAGGTGTAGGCCTGGCGCAGCGACACCCGGCCAACTCCGCTGTGTTCCCACAGCAGGCTGTCGAGGCTGGCTTCCACCCCCTGGTGCACGGTAGGGCTGGCATTCACCTCGCCGACGATGGCGTTGGTGGTGCTGCTGGCGGCCACGGTTTCCACTGTCAGCAGTTCGTGGCGCACGGCCGAGTAGTACCAGGCCAGGTCCCAGCGCCCCAGCCGCGAGTCGCCGCGGGCGCCGAGCTCCAGGGTGGTGGCGGTCTGGTTGCGCAGCTCGATGGGTTGGGTCTGCAGGCCGTTGATCGCTGGCGAGCTCCAGATCAGCGCCCAGGGGTGCGCAGGCTCCACCGAGCGGCTCAGGTTGCCGTACAGCTGCAGCGCGGGGCTGAAGTCGTAGCGCAGCCCCAGGCGCGGTGCGTAGTCCCAGTCATGCTGGCTGACCTTGCCGCCGCTGGCCGGATAGGTGACGGCGCTTTCTCGGCGGGTATAGATCATCGCCAGGCCGCTGGTCAGCCACAGGTCTGGCACCAGTTCCAGTTCGTTGCTGAAGTGGAGGACGCTGTCCGAGCCCTGGTAGGTGAAGTCGCGGGTCTTGGTGCCTATGGGCTGAGTGGGGTCGGTCTCGACCCGCACGAACTCCGAGGCCCCCGTGTTGGGCAGGTGCTTGGTGGTGCGCCAGCCCAGGGTGGTCTTGCTCTCGTGGCCGAACAGGGTGTCGCGGCGCAGGTAGTTGAGCGTGCCGCTGACGTCGGTGTACGCCACCTTGAGGCGCTTGGTGCCTTCACGCAGGTCCATCGGGTAGTCGTGGTAGACCAGGCCGGCTTCCAGTTGCGAGTCGTCATCGAGGTAGAAGGTGGTCTTGTTGCCCAGCCAGGTGCTGCCCGGTTGCGGGCGGCTGGCGTCGCGGCTCAGGTACAGCGGGTTGGCAGCGCGCGGGTGGTGCTTGATCTGGTCCTTGGTCAGGCGCCCGGCCAGTTCGTTTTCGGTTTCGCGGTAACGCAGGTAGAAGCGGGTTTCCAGGTTGGGGTTGAAGCGGTAGCCGACGTTGGCGGCGATGCCCTTGCTGCTGCCGCTGCTGTGGTCCTGGTAGCCGTCGTATTCCGAGTCGGTGAGGGCGACGTAGTAGTCCAGGTCACCCAGTACCTGGCCGGAGCTGACCTGGCGTTTGCCGTAGCCACGGCTGCCGGCCTCGACCCGTACCTGCAGGGGCGCGGCGTCGTAGCCGGTGTGGGTCACGTAATTGATGGCGCCGCCCAGGGCCAGGGCGCCGCGGTCGAAGCCGTTGGCGCCGCGCAGTACCTCGGCGCGGCTTAGCCACAGGGGCTCGAACAGTTCATAGGGCGTGCCGCCGGGGCCGGTCAGGGGCAGGCCGTCGAACAGGGTGTATACGCCGGAGCCGTGGGCGCCGGGGGCACGGTTGAGGCCCGAGCCGCGAATCGACAGTTTGATGCCGTCGTTGCCGGCGGATTGGGCGAACACGCCGGGCTGGTAGGCGAGCACGTCCTGGTTGCTGGCGACGCGGCCTTGTTCGACCTGTTGCATGTCGATCAGGTTGGTGGCCCCGGGGATTTGCTGCAGGCGCTCGCGGGCGTCCTGAAGTTCGTTGTGTTCCTGGTCCTGGATCAGTACCTGGCCGAGTTCGATGCCTGGGTTGGCTTGGGCGGTGGCGGTGCAGGCGATCAATACGGCGAGGGACGAGCGGGGCAGGGTGGGGTGCATCGAAGGGGTTCCGGGACGGTTGGGCGGGTATCTGACGTTGCAAGTATCAGACGAAGCACAGTGGGTGATCTGTAGTGCAGTCATGCTTTTGATCTGCTCTGGATCTGCTCTGGATCTGCTCTGGATCTGCTCTGGATCTGCTGTTGATTTGCTTTTGATTTTGATCTGCTTTTGATCTTGATCTTCCGTCCCCCAGAAGGCCGAGTGGAGGTGTCGTGCAGGGGGCGGGGCGAAGCCCCTTCGGCGTTAGCCGAAGCGAGCG
>NZ_JAMYBY010000019.1:0-109715 GCF_024126555.1 Pseudomonas sp. VE 267-6A | reverse complement strand
CCGGCGCCGAAGCCATCGTGCAGACCGCCAGCGGCTGCGGCGCCTTCGTCAAGGAATACGCCTACCTGCTGCGCGACGACCCGGCTGGCACAACAGATTCACCCCTGGCGAAACACCAGCGCCTTCAGCCCGCCCACCGGATCACTGTCCGCAAACTCCGGTGGGTTGGCCAGACGCTCCACGAACACCAGCCCCGGCGCCTCGGCTGCCATCCCCTCGATCAGAAAGTCAGGCCCGATGGCCGGGTCGTTCACGCACGCCAGCACCGTGCCGCCTTCATTCAACAGCTCCGGCAGGCGGCGCAGGATCTTGCTGTAGTCCTGGGTCAGCACAAAGCTGCCCTTCTGGAACGTCGGCGGGTCGATGATGATCAGGTCATACGGCCCGCTCTTGCGCACCTTGCCCCATGACTTGAACAGCTCATGCCCCAGAAACCCCACCCGCCCCAGGTCATGCCCGTTGAGCCGATGGTTGTCGCGCCCGCGGCTCAGGGCCGAGCGCGCCATATCGAGGTTGATCACCTGCTCGGCCCCCCCGGCAATCGCTGCCACCGAAAACCCGCAGGTGTAGGCGAACAGGTTGAGCACCCGCTTGCCCGCCGCCTGCTCGCGCACCCAGCGCCGGCCATAGCGCATGTCCAGGAACAGCCCGGTGTTCTGCTTCAGGCCCAGGTCCAGCTGATAGCGCAGGCCATCCTCGTCGATCACCCGGTGCTCGCTCGGCTCGCCCAGCAACCACTGGCCGGGGCTGTCGGGCAGGTAGCGGTGCTGAATCAGGATCGCCTGCCCGGGCCAGCCAGGGCTGGCGGCCAGGGTGCGCAGCATCTGCTCCAGCGTGGCCAGTTGCCCTTCGGGCGGTTCGCGAAACAGCGAGACCAGCAGCACGCCCTGCAGCCAGTCCACGGTGATCTGTTCGAGCCCCGGCCAGCAGCGCCCGCGCCCATGGAACAGGCGCCGGGTTTCGGCAGGCGCAGGGTTCAGGGCACCGAGCAGGTGGGCGTGAAGGGTGGCAATCGGCATGGCAGGATTCACTGGGACAAAAAGGGCTATTTTAGCGGCAAGCTTCACGCAGCAAGCGACAAGTTTGCGCCGGGCGCCTGTTTACTTGTCGCTTGTGGCGTGCAGCTTGCCGCTCGCCCTCCACCACCAGCCCTGCTGCATGCCGGCAGCCGCCAGCAGAATCGCCGCCACCCCCAGCCATTGCAGCGCGCTCAAGCGATGGCCAAAGGCGAACCAGTCGACGAAGATCGCCGCAATCGGGTAGATGAACGACAGCGCCCCGGTCAACGCGGTCGGCAGTTTCTGGATGGCGCCATACAGCAGCACGTACATCAGGCCGGTGTGCACGATACCCAGCGTCACCAGGCTGGCCAGCGCCCCCGCAGTGCCCGGCAGGCCGCCGGTATTGGCAAAGGGCGCCAGCAACAGGATGCCGGTGCTCACCTGGATCAGCGCGATCAGGTGCGGCGGCGTGCCACTCAGGCGCTTGATGATCAGCGCGGCCACCGCGTACAGAAACGCCGCGCCCAGCGCCAGCGCGATGCCCAGCAGGTAATCCTCGCCACTGCCCTGTCCGCTGCCGTGGGCACTCACAATGGCCAGCATCCCGGCAAACGACACCCCCAGCCAGAACAGCTTGGGCACACTGAGCTTTTCACCCAGAAACACCGCCGCCAGCCCCACCAGCATGAACGGCTGCACGTTGTACACCGCCGTACCGATGGCAATCGAGGCCCGTGAATAGGAGCCGAACAGCAGCACCCAGTTGCCCACGATGGCCACCCCGCTGAGTACCGCCAGGGCAAAGCTGGCACGTGTGAGGATGCCCGGCCGCAGAAAACCCAGCACGGCGCACACCAGCAACAGCGTGCCGGCGCCGAACACGCAGCGCCAGAACACCACGTCCAGCACCGGTTGCCCCGACACCAGCACGAACCAGCCGATGGTGCCGGATATCAGCATCGCGGCGACCATTTCCAACGACCCACGGCGTATTGAATTGTCCATCTCTCACCTCCCAGACGATGGACAGATTATGCGAGCGAGAAGCCAGGGCACTCCATAGCAAAAACAAGGCTAGACTCAAGCCTTGCCTTTTTTATCAAGGCAATTTCATTGATCTGCCTGACGAGGATTGCATGACTGACGATATCGACCAGCTGTTGATAAAGGCGCTGATGGAAGACTCGCGGCGTTCGCTCAAGGCGCTGGCGCACCTGAGCGGGCTGTCGGCGCCCAGCGTCAGCGAGCGCCTGCGTCGCCTGGAAGAACGCGGCGTGCTCAAGGGCTACACGGTCGACATCGACCCGCGCAGCTTCGGGTACCAGTTGCAGGCCATCGTGCGCATTCGTCCGTTGCCGGGGCAGTTGCAGGAGGTGGAGCGCCAGATCATCGCCATCCCCGAGTTCACCGAGTGCGACAAGGTCACGGGTGACGACTGCTTCATCGCGCGCCTGCATGTACGCTCGATGGAGCAGCTCGACACCTTGCTCGACAAGCTCAACAGCCACGCCGAAACCAACACCGCCATCGTCAAGAAAAGCCCGGTGAAGCGACGGCTGCCGCCGATGGCATAAGCGCCATACTGGCGGGCGGCGCGGGATTCGCAGAGCAACGGCACGTTCCACACATATGCTAGCCTTGCGCCCCTCTCCCGCAAGGACGCACTGTCACCATGTTCGCTTTCCCAAGGCCCCTCTGCATGCTGGGCCTGGCGCTGGCCTTCACCAGCGCCCACGCCAGCGACCCGATCAACCTGTACCAGGGCACCCTCGGCGAGCGCAAGGTCGAGGTCGCCCTGCAATACACCTCGCAGTACGAGTACGTGCAAGGCTACCTGCTGGACACCGAGCACCACACCAGCCAGCCACTGGAAGTGACGCCCTACAGCAAGGACGTGCCACTGCTGATCAACATCATGGACAACCCGCGCATGCCCGCCGCAGCACTGCGGGTGCGCCCCTTCGTGTTCACGCACGATCGCGACTTCAGTGGCGAATGGATCGACCTGCGCACCCGGGAACGTGTGCCCTTCAGCCTCACGCGCCAGACCCGCTTCAGCGACGAGCAGCGCTCCAGCTGGCAAGGCGCGCTGCTGCAACAGCCGCAGAACCGCGGCAAGAGCTTCTATGTGCACGCCAGCAAGGCCGAGGGCGAATACACCGGCAAGGTCGATCGCATCACCATCATCGACCTCGCCAGCGGCAGCACACTGCAGGTGCTGGACAACCTGGCGCTGGCGTTCAACGGCACCCGCACCCTGACCTTCGCCGACTACAACGGTGACGGCATCATCGACTTCAGGGCCTCGCCCATCGGCCAGCGCGCCACCGGCGGCGCCAACCAGGAGCCGGACCAGTTCTACCTGTACCAGCCCACCAGCAATACCTACCAACGCCACACCGAACTCGAAGCGCTGGGCGACAAGGGCGCGCTCAAGTTCCCCGCCCCCGGCTGGGTAGCCCAGCGCCAGGGAAGCAACTACGACACCGGGACCAGCGACTGGCAGTACTACCACTTCGTCGACCCCAAGCAACTGGTGTGGCAACGCCACAGCGTGGAGCCTTTCTGATGCCGTTTCGTACCCTGTTCGCCTGCCTGCTGCTGTGCCTGAGCGCCAATGCCCTGGCCTACCATTCCGTGTACCAGGGCAAACTCGGCGGGTTGCCGGTGACGCTGGTGATCGAGCGCACCAACGACTACGTGACCGGTATCTACTACTACGAGCGCTACCACACGCCGATCCGGCTCAAGCCCACGCGCAACACCGATACCTACAACTTCGCCATGGACGAACTGGACAGCGGCGGCCTGCCCACCGCGCGCCTGCATTTCCAGAAAGCCGATTTCAGCAGCCGTGCCCAGCCGCTGCAAGGCACCTGGACCGCCTACGCCAGCGGCAAGCAGCTGCCCTTCACGCTCAAGCTGGTGGCCGACATCGGCCTGCAGACACCCTCGCCGGGCGCGGTACTGCCCCAGGCCGCGTCCACCGAACGCTTCTACTTCCAGTTGCCGATGGACATGGACTATGCCGCCCTCGAAACCATCCAGGTAATGGACAAGGCCACCGGCAAGCTGCAGCAGACGCTGGAGGTGAAGGTGCCGGGCTGTCGCAGCAAGGGTATCGACACCGTCCAGGTACGCCTTCAGGGTGGCGCCACCCAGGTGCTCATCCCTTCCAGCCCGTATTGCCTGGGCAAGACGTTCGAGTGGCGCGAGGCCAGCGCACGCTTCGAGGTGGTGAACTAGCCCTCAGCTCGGGCAGGCGAGGTCGCCGTTGTCCAGCCCCTGCTTGTAGTTGCGGCTCAGCAAGCTGGCCTTGCCGTCGTGCCAGGTCAGGGTCAGCACATACAGCGAGTCGAAATCCTCGCCGTCCCAGTCGTCGGTGATGGTGCGTTTTTCGCCCAGCGCCTTGCCGGCCACGGTGTTGATCAGCTCGGGCAGGTAGCCGTGTGACCACGCGGTGTAGACCGTGGCGTTGCGGTACTTGTCCTGCAGCAGCTCGTCGGCCAGGTCGCCGGTGTCGTTGGCGCCGAAGTCGATGTTCACCGGCAGGCCGAGCTTGATCGCGCTCGGGCTGATGGTCATCAGCGGACGGATATAGCTGTAGGCATTGTCGTTGCTGCCCTCCTCCACTTCGCGGCTGGGGTTGGCGGCAAACACGTAGTCGGCGGGGCCGAATTTTTCCGGGAGCAGAGTGGCCAGGTCCAGGGCGCGGTTGAGGCCCTGGCAGTTCAGTTGCCCGAGGCCTTCGCCGGGCTTTTCTGCATGGCGCAGGAAGACCAGGGTCTGGGTGCCGTCCACCGGCTGGGCTCGGCTTTCGAGCGCTTCGAAGGTCAGCAGGGTGGCGCCGACGACCAGCGGAACGGAAAACAGCGCAGGGCGATAACGCCGAAAAAAGGAGGGCAACTTCATGGCACGGGCTCTTTGCGACAAATAGGGTTGAGGCTGACCCGCCTGTGCCACCCCGCAGCCGAGGCTGCGGGGTGATCCCTGTCTGTCGTTCCATCCGTGGAAACGGGCGTGCTTGAGAGTGTCGCAAACCCGTTTGGTTCATCCGTGCCGGCTCTGCCTTGAGCCAGCGCCAGTCTGGCGCAGGGATGTTTCGCGATGATGACGCTCAGATCAGCTTGCGCCGGATCGCTTCTTCAACCGAACTGCGGCTCAGGTGCTCGATGATGGCATCGCCCGAATCGTTGAACGGCACCGCGAAGATCAACAGCAATTGCATCCAGGTGGTGATGGTTTCGCTCTTGCTGACCTTGCCGATGAGTTTGCCTTCACGGTCCTTGTACAGCGTCTCCAGGGTCAGGGTGTTGTCGAAGGTGGACGGGATGATGAACAGCGTCGCACCGGTCAGCGTCGCCGCCAGCACGTTGCCTTGCTCGTTGTTCCTGAGCGTGACGTAGGCGTACACGTCGGAGTCGACCTTCTCGCTGGTCACCCGTGTGAAGCGCTCGCTCTGTTCATAGCTCTGCACCAGGGTCTTTTCGAAACGCATCAGGTTGGCGTTGCTGGCACGCGGCTGGCCGTTGAACTCGTACAGTGTGTTGAAGCGCACATAGGCGGTCTTGTGCGCGGGCGCCGCATCGGCGGCAGGCAGCGGCGGCCAGGCTTCGACCACCGGCAACTGGTGCTGGGAGTAGCTTATGCAGCCGGTCAGGGCCGTGCTGAGGGCCAGCAACAGGGCCATTAGGCAATGACGCATGGTTGAATTCCTTTCAGTGAGTGGCCAATTGCGGGGCAGCCGTCGCGGTGTCGAGCAACCTGGTGATCAGCTGACGCAACTGCACGCCCCCCAGGCTGCCGTTGGCATAGTCGTTGTCGTAGAGGCCGACATTGTTGTCGAGCTTGACCTGCTCGGCGACGCGGGTGAGGCGCTTGCCGTCGCGGTCTTCGATCACCAGCTCGCCGGCCAGGTCGTACTTGTCGACATAGATCGGGCCGTTGAACCAGATCCAGAACGTCAGCGTCACCAACGCGCCGGGAACGTAACCGGGGTGCGTGGTGCGCTTGCCCTTGAGCGAGGTGATGGTGAACTTGAGCACTACATCCTGCTCGCCCAGGGTGGCGGGAAATTCCACCAGTTTGGTGAAGTACTCGCCGCGGTCGACGTAGTGGCTGATCTGTGCGGTGAGCTGGCGGCTGATGTTCAGGCGCACGTCATCCTTGAGGTCGGGCGCGGTGATGGCCACGTCGGCGATCTGGGCGCCCCGCTGTGCAGTGTTGTCGGCCACAGTGACCGGTTCGCCGATCGGGCCCACCGGTGTGAAGGAGTAGCAACCGGTAAGGCCGAGGCAGGCCAGGAAAAGAAAACAGAAAGTACGCAGCACGCAAAATGTCCTTGCTTCGGGTGAGAGACAGGCTGTTATCGGCATCAGGGCCAAAGACTGTAATGAGAATGACTCAGCCCTCAATCGTCGCGGGTGAGGACCTCGAGCAACTCGATCTCGAAGGTGAGGGTCGAATTCGGCGGGATGCTGCCTACGCTGCGCGCGTCGTAACCCAGGTGCGCCGGCACGATCAGCTTGCGCTTGCCGCCCACCTGCATGCCCATCAGGCCCTGGTCACAACATTTTAGTAAAACACACCCATGTAACCAAACAGAACCCCGCACTAGGCGGGGCTCTTTGGTGGCTGAATCAGTCATCAGGATCTTCGTCTTCCCACATTGGCTCATCGCGCTGGGCAGGCTTGTAGCCCCACTCATCCCAGTTGTCTGGGTCATCATACGGATCGTTATCGCTCATGAAATAATCCCTCAGTTACAGAAAAGGAAGCGTAAAACACCGTACTACTGCTCACTACTTTACAGATATCACCCGGCATGGTCATCTCAAATGAATGCTTATCACAACAGCTAATCCTTGACAGGATAGCTCACAATTGCTTGCGCATCAGACATCGTTAACATTTGATCCCCAGTCAAACCGGTATTAGGGAAACCGGAGTACGGAAAATGGCCAGACGACAAATCCACAAAAAGCCTATCATCAGTGATTTCTATCTTCGTCGCCCCTGACGGGTAGATACCCTTCCCTTTTTCGGTTACAGAGAATGCCAGCGGGAAGAATGACAAAACACTGATAGTGCAAATGTTGCCTTGATTTTTGAATGCAAACATCTTGGCACTCAAATGATGTCGATGCGGATAGAACCAACAATACATATCGTGCGTTTTAGCAATCGCAGAATCATCCCCCATCACAAACTTCTGCAGCGGTGTGAAGTATGGGGTTTCCACAGGTGCTTTCTCGCACTCCTTAACCGATGTAGCGGAGAGAATGTGACCAATCATTGCCCGGCAAAACCGTATAGCCTCAACTGGTACAGTAACGTAATTGAACGGATTCCTCGCATACAGAAAGTGCTCAGTTACAAGTTTCGTTAGACCCTTGTAAACCTTGGCCACCTCATCATCATTGCGCCCAAGATGTCGACTATTACAATCCTTGCAAATTGTTTTGAATTTACTACCATTTGGAGACCTGATACCTTTAACTGGGACTGGATCGACGCCCATAACCTCAGTCAAATGCACTTGCTCAACTTTGGTGATCGAAATACTGCCTTTTGGTGGCACATGATCCAAACTGAGTCGCCCATAACTACCACAAATCAAGCAGTACCCTTTGGAAATCTCAGCATGCTGTCGCCGCTCAGTTAAACGCTGTGTGTACTCACCCATTACACACCCTCATGCTTATCGTTCAATTGATCACGCAAAGACGCAATCAGACGCCCCAAACCCTCAGCATTAACATCCAGTGACTGCAAGGCGACTAACACATTGTCATGAACCTGCGTTGAACCTCGCTGACTAACCCAAAGAGACAATTCCTCAATGGCTGCACGGATGGCTGTCTGATTCATCAGCAACAGTTCAATCGCGTCAGCAGTGATGAATCGTTCATCAGTCATTTACATGCTTCCTTTCAGTCGGTTGGAGCAGCGTAGCTCAAAAACGCTAACCCGCTCACCACTGTGCAGATGGCAACCCACCTGAGCACGGCAGCCCCCTACTGCCAACACACTAATCCGCTTAACCATTTGGTGCTACATACCGCCTGCCAACGTGTATGACATCATTGCGTGCAAGCCATGAAAAAGCTCTGAAGTATCCCTAAGAATGATCAGAATTTCTTTAGCACTGGTGTCATTGTGAGTAAATGAATCAACCACCTCATAATCGTCGTTGACCATCATTAGTGCTTTCACAGGTGGCCCACCATTTTGCATCCGCTCTATGACCTTGCTAGCTTCTTCCCTCTGCATTGTGGACTTTTTAACATCAAGGTCTGCATCTTTCGTTATTGGATATCGGAAATACGTGCTTGATGAGTCAGTTGCTTCGATTGCTTCTATCCATCCATCAAGCTCAGGTGGCAATACCCAATCGGTACGGGGGACTTTAGCAAGTGCCTCTGCTTCTTGATCTAAGAGGGCGCGTAGTTCAGCGTACAAAGGACCAAGCCCATGGACGTTGTAGAGTGGTTTGCGCTTCTTGCCTACCATAACACTAGGTTCGTCGGACGCGGGATCATCTCCATAGGGAATGGCGAACTTGCGGTGGAGTGTAATTATCGCCGATTTAAGATAAAGTTCGATGGCGTGGCGGTAGAGGAAGCTTACAGGCAGATTCGAATTGAAATGCAGTGTCTTGTCTGGATCATTGAGAGAGTCAGCAGCGTCCTTAAACGAATCAGCTACCGCACCAAACCCGGAGTCGTAATGCTGGTCAAGCGGCAAGAATAGGTACAGCATTCTTGATCTCCCTAGAGTACGCAGTCATGAGTAACGTCATGGTAGCATTTCACCACCCCACTCAAATCAGGAATTCGATTCGTGATTGAGCCTGAGATTGTCCCTAGTGAAAATCCCTGAGGGTTAGCCAGCGTGTTTGACGCCCGGCGATCTGAGAGCGGGTATGTAGCCAAACTCCTCAGAAATCCGTACAGCACAAACAAAGAAGCCCCGCCATAGCTCCACAGAGGACCATAGCGAGACTTTCGATGTGCTGTCTACCCTACCCCACAAGGTAAGGCCGTAAAGCTCTGTATGAGGCTAGTTTTAAATGGTTGCTTTCATGTCTTTCTGTACCCGCTGAACGGTGCTAAGTGCACAGTCAACAAGGGCTGCTGTCTTGCGTAGGCTCATACCGCTTTTCAGTGCTGTGCGGATACGCTCATGCAAGGATTCATCTGTCTTACGACCTTTGTACACACCGTTAGCCTTTGCAGCGGTGATGCCTTCAGCTTGACGACGGCGACGGTCTTCATAGTCCTTACGTGCAACCACTGCCAGCATGTCGAGCAGCATGCCGTTGACGGCCTTAATCATGCCCTTGGTGAAGTCGTCAGTAGCATTCGATTTGGCCAAAACAGTGTGGCTGGTCGGTAGGTCCAAGCTAACGACGGTTACACCCTTGTCCTTGATGCGGGTCTTCATCGCTTCCCAGTCATCAGCTTGCAGACGGGAAAGACGGTCTACGCCTTCAATCAGCAGCACGTCACCTTCATGGCTGTCATCAATCAGGTGATTGAGTTGGTCACGCTCCAGCTTTGCACCAGACACGTTCTCAACGTAGAACGCAGCAACCTTGTGACCGTGAGAAGCAGCAAACTCAATCAGAGCAGCACGAGCACGGTTAGCATCTTGGTCGGTGGTCGAAGCTCGAAGGTAACCGCGAATGAACATGTTGAATCCGCCCTGTATCGTTTTGGATGCACCGACTATAAGTGTACCGCTTGAGGTGGTCAAACACTACTTATCGGTACATTTATCGGTACATTACAGGGCTGCTTTCGCGTACTGCCTGATGTATACCCAAATGGATGCAGCCACCCCAGCATTCACTAGAACGGTGATCGGTGCTAGCTTCTTGCCTTCACACTCACTGACAGGCAAGGGAATGGACTCATGCGCTTTTTGATTGCAGCCGCTTCTATAGCAGCAGTATTGGGCGGCTGTGCTGCACCACCAACCATCAGCGAAGCTACACCAACCCCAGCTAATCGGCTTCTTGCACTGCAAGCTGAGGATCAGAACAAAGACGGCACAATCACGGTTATTCGTGAGGGTGCTGCACAAGCCGGTCATTGCTTCTTTGGCGTCTACATTGACGGACAGCTTGTTGCAAGGCTCGACAACAACGAGAAGGCCAGCTTCTACGTTAAGCCGGGTAGAAGACTTGTCGGTGTTGGTTCCGACCCTCAAGGTGCTGGGCCATGCTCTGGCAATAGCAGCTACCGGCGTGAGGTAGCGACATGGATTCAAGTTGGCGAACGCCACACGTTCAGGATTGCATTTCAACCCATGCTCGACGTACGCCCGTCATCGTATTGACTTCGATGCATTGCCGAATGTCTCCGCTAGGCACCTTACACACGCATACAAACAGGAAACTCAAAAATGGATTTGAAGGACTTCATTGCCAACAGCCTTACTCAGATTGCTGAAGGCATTCTACAGGCCAGCGAAGCGTTGGCGAACACTGACGCTGAAGTGAATCCAACAAAGATTGAGACGTACTCAAACAGCGCCCAGGGGTTCGCTCGCACTCTCAAGCCGGAGGATGACAGAACAATCTCACGAACGCGTCTTGTCGAGCGGGTAAGTTTCGATGTGGCAGTAAGCACAGAAGGCGAGACGAAAGGAAACGCAGGCTTGAAGGTGGGCATTGCATCTTTTGGCCTCAACACGGGCGGGGAACTTAAGGACAAAACAGGGCAAGCATCGCGGATTCAATTTGCCATCCCGATGGTGTTTCCATCCAAACGCAATGACGCCTAACATCATCCTGCCGAAGCCGCTTCTGACTGACCTTAGTTAGGGGCGGCACATCATCTAGCATCTCATCTCGTGCGCTCTGTAAGCTTTTGATGCCTACCCGCTACATCGACATCAAATGATGCGAAAAACGTCAGGAAGACGCCTTGCAGGCTGCATGCGGGCTATCTGTGAACGCTCTGTGAACAATACTCTGGAATAGCTCATCACATCACATGATTTGAGGGATTTCGTCATGTGTGCTTAACCAAGCACGACACTAACAGCAATGATAATCAGGGTTCCAGCATGATTGCATGGTTGAACCTTGCTGGTCCCTTCCCTGTTTCGCTTCCTGATAAATCAACCTCACCGTTGGCGGTGGAGAATGTTATCGTCCGTCTACGGACAAGATTGTCATGCTGGCAAGAACGTCAACCTTACGGTTTCCTTGCGGTCATCTCTGTATGACCATAAGGATCATCTGGCGTAAGTGATAACCCATACAGTACTAATGATCGCAGTGAGCACGAGTAGTGCGAATGCTTTTAGGAGGGAGTCAGACAGACGACCAAGCTTTTGATCTTGATCTTCTTGAATTACCTACCCTGTCATGACAATGAAAGTAATTACCTTCTTCAAGAAGATACTATTCTCTTTACTACGTAAAGAATACTAACATCTCTTTGTTTTGTTCGAGCTTACTGCTCTCTCCTTCCTTACATTTTCTTAAAGAGAATGTACTCAAAGCTTACGCTTTGTAAGTAACCTATTCTTTTAAATAACAAGCTTTTAAAGCTTCTACCCACCTCGCTCCGCTCGGCGGGATAAGCCCTAGTCTACATTACGGATGGCCATTTTGTCAATACCAATGAGAAGTATTTTCATTCATGCCTGCTCACGCACGCGAGAGGCAGGCCATCCGGTGATGCTTGCGAGCAAATCTGGTGAGCGTTCTCCGAACTCTTTGTGTGCAGCCGTTTACGGCATATCCGAGGCGGTATTTCCGACCACCCCTCAGAGCTTCATTTAAGCGATTTGAGAGGAGTATTGCTCTACCCTATGGGTCAGTGCTAGATCACGCTGTAATCGCTTAGGAAACGCATACAGGCGCATCCACACATGACTTCCATACTTATCTTGATCAGCTTGTGAGGTTGTAGCCATTCTCATCAAACGACAGACGAAGAAAAGCCCCGACCACCACCAGCTCATCGCCAGTTAAATGATCGGGGCTTTCCCTGATAGTTCAGCAAGACACATCATCAAGCCTTCATCAATGTGGGTTCAGACGTTTACGTCAATCCCATCCGGTTACAACGCCAACGCGGTGATAGGTGTTTCACTGCTTTGAGAAACGCTTTACTCACTCGCACCAAGTGATTGACATGCACATTATCATGCTCGGAACACAGCTCCATCCACTTACCGTAGATGACAGGGCATACGATCATGATATGCCATTGAACACCTCTGTAACGATGATCAATGATCAATCGCTGAGTGGCATCAACACCGGTAAAACCATTCATGATTGTGTTTGTCGGCCAGTGGATCACAAGGACATTCATGCTTGTTGCTCAAGACTAAACACCGCTGGCTGACACAGGGGCTGTGCCGGGTGCTCTGGGAATCCATCGGGTACGACAAGCTCACCAAAGCATTCCGCTGATTCTTTCTCAGCTAGTGCACGACGCTTGATTGCTGCGTCCTCAGCTTTACGACGTTCTTTCTCTTCAGCTGCTTCGATCAATTGATTGGTGAGTGCGGTTCTGTAGGTTTCCAATTGAGATTGTAGGTGTTGAACATATTCAGCTTTAACAACATCCTTTAACTCTTCTTTCTCACTTGCTTGCATGGCAAGCGGCTTGACCATCTGCACGCTGTGAGAGAGCTGGGCATGATTGATTGGCCAACGACGATCTAGTGTGTAGCCGCTGGCTACTTTCTCACTCACCAAGCTCAACCATTCGTGTTCCAAGGCGTGAGACACCAGTTCAGTACAGACACTGGTGTTATCGTATGCATGTAGCCGAACACGAAGACGCTTGTTGAATTCAGCATCATCCCATGCTGGTGGCGTACCTTTGATGACAGTAGTGGACAGCTTGCTTGATTGTTTGTTACTCATTGGTTTTGCTCCTTACGCTTACGCATGTGTTTGAGAATGGTGTTAACGAGATTGAGGCGGTATTGCTCTGCATTCACAGAACATTGCTCAGATTGGTGTTTTGCGAACTCTGGTGAATCTACTGATGAGAACTCTGGTGAGCTTGCGAACACCGTGATGGCTTGTTCACGTTGCTTACGCTGCTCTACAGCACGCCGGATGCCCCGTACAAATGCATTGTCATTGCTCATACGGCACGCTCGCCAGCTGTAGAGATGGCATTGATCATTGCTGAGCTGAAGCTATGACGCGTTGCAATCACATCGATAACATCCAGTGCGCGACGATATTCTTGCTTATCGCCTGACATAGCTGACTGCTGTTTTACCTTCAGGCATTGCTTGATTTGTTCAATTGCATGCAAGTGCTCTTGCTTGAACATTCGCTTTGCATCATTTTTCATAAATACTAGCTCCTATGCTAAGTGTAAAGAGTGGCAATCAGCCAAATGATAATGGACAACACGGCTAAGCACTCAACCATGTTCGCGTTGCAGAAGTGATTGAACGCGCTTGTCTACGGCAATGCCTGTAGATACAAGTTTGTTGTAAACATTGAGTGGTAATCTCACTTTGAATACTACGGTGTTCTCTTTCCGCTGCCGGTAAAGCTTGGTACGGCATCTACCAGTACAAGTGATTGAGTCTTGCCGCTTGTTGATCAACGGCGAATTGCAAACAGCACAAGCCCTTGGCTGTACATGAACAGTCATATTGAACATCTCCAGTGATAAGAAATGAATACATGTCGAACAAACGACAATAGAAGATTGCGTAACAATGCTGTTACAGCTGTTTTAGAAGGCAAAAAGAAAGCCCACCATCACCCGGGAAGGAAAGAACCGGATGACAGTAGGCTATCTCAAGGGAGGGATGTAGCCGAAGCTACGTAGCCAACACACATGCAATGGGAACCAAGCATCACAAATGTATTGACTTAGGCTACGATGAATAGCCTTTTCAGTTGCAAGGAGGGACAACTGAATGAGTTGAATAGCAATGGGAGCGAAGCTCAACCAAGTAGCTCAAGAGTAATTCCATTAACTAGATCAAGAACTAAGTGCTTCATCCAACTTATACGCACATTATAGCGAATGATTCGCATTTAGTCAATACGTTACAACTGTTTCACGTGATTTATTTCACTCTCCTTCCACGTCGTTAGCCACCAACTTCATTGATACAATTTCAGCTGAACGATTGGCCAAGTAGTTTGCTTTGTCACTATGGTCAAATGCAGTCGGTAATTGTGGAATGACAGGTGAAATAACAAACTCGTGACCACTTTCAGAAACGCGGTAGCCTAATGTCTGATTTCCTTTCCTCACTGTACCAACATAAATGATTGGCACATCATCACCAGCAACAAAGAGCTTACGCTCCGGCTGTACAGTGATTGAATACCCTGCTTGTCTTAGCAAAGCACTGAGCTGTACAGGATCGTCTTTGAACATTCGATCATGTTCAACTGCTGAATCATGCCTGATATGCAATGTTTGCTTTCTAGCAGGCTGTTCAACCACACGATCAAGGATGCTAAGTTCTTCATCAATCGCTTTTCGGCGTGCATTAGCTGAGTCTAGCTCTGCTTCAATCTCTGGTGAGTCGATCTTAGCCAACACCTTTGCAAGTCGTGCAGAGGAGGCGGTAAGTTCGTCCCTTTCACTTGTCAGTTCAAGCTTACGCTGATCATTGGCTGATAGCCGTATGGTTTGCAAAGCCTTACCAATGGACAAATGTGCGGTACACGAATATAGGTACACCACCACTTGGTAAGGTATGGTTTCAGCCAGTGTACAACCTGCCGCTTTCAATCGGTGGTGAGTGCCACAACGCATGTTATTGGGTTGTCCATCTTTGTGATGGATGATGTAATTGCCACCACATACACCACACTTCACCAACCCTACAAGGAAGTGCTTTGATGTTCGTTCTCTTGGCTTGGTGGTAGCAGCTTTCTTTCTCTGCTGAGCGAGCATGAACAGTTCATCACTGACAACTGGCTCGTACACCTTCACATCGTTCCAATACCCAATAGCCGCTTTGTTCCTTAACCATCCCTCAATGGTTGGACCACTGCATGTCTTAAGCTCATCTACACCAGATGCACGCAAGCGATTGGCAATGGCTGTCTTACCCACACCAGACACGTACAACTCAAAGGCTTGGCGAACATGCATGGCAATGTATTCAATCACCACCCCATCGCTTGTGAGCCATACAGGCGTATGACGCTTCACCTTGCCTGTAGCCCTCGCTTGCTCACGGCGTATAACGTAGCTGGCCTTGGTGCGCTCGCTCAGTTGCTTTGAATACCCGTGTGCGGCTTGAATCTTAGCAACGAGCAAGAAGAGGTGACCACCTTCTACGCTCGCACTGTTGTACGTCACATTGTCGTCCAAGGTGATGATGCTTACACCCGCTTCAATGATCGGGCTAATCACTTCTCTCAGCATTCGCATAGGGGATAGACGCCCTGCCCTGTCGATTGCTTCGACAAGTACACAGTCACCAGTCTTAATCAATCCAGCCTCTACTGCTGCAAGGAGCTTTGCGAACCCCCCTTCATCGTGCAGATGCTCACCGTGGTAACCAGATTTACCAAGGTCGGCAAAGGTGAGGTCTGATAGCGTGTACTCAGGATGGGCATTGAGCCACCGGATCACCATCTGCTGCTGACGTTCGGTGCTGCTGCCCCCTGTCTGGCGGGCTGATGAGAAGCGAATGTACGGGATGGCACAGGGTCTGTGCTGGGTGGCACTGTCATGCTTGGCGGCTGGCATGCTTCTGCTCCTGCTGCTAACCAAAACAGGCAGGATACACGGCAGTGTCATTTACTGCATAGCTGGTCCCAGCCCTTGATCACGCGGCCGGTGCCGATCACGCACTGGAACGGCTTGCCGCGTTGGTGGGAGGAATCGAATACGCTGCCATCGTCCAGCCAGCCGGTGTACTGGGTGGTGATCAGCGCCCCCTTGACGGCCGCCTTGCCGTCGCCCAACTGGAGGTCGATGATTTGAAGTTCGTTGCTCATGGGTGATCTCTGACGGCTATGGGACGTTTTCTGCCGATGCGTTTTCGCAGCAATGGCCGTGTTTTGCAAGGCTGTGGGGAGCGAACGCGGATCATGAGGTGGCGCCGGCTGTCACCGGCTCGTGCTGGCGCATCGACCAGCACACCCCGCCCACCACCAGCACGATCGCCGCGCCCTCCAGCAGGTTCGGCCCGCTCTGGCGCCAGATGAACGCATACAGCAAGGCAAACAGGGTCTCGAACACGATCAACTGCCCGCTCAGGGTCAGCGGCATGCGCTTGGCTGCCGCATTCCACAACACCCCCGCCAGCCACGAGCCAAACAGCGCGCAACCCAGGCTGAACGCCCAGAACAGCTGCCAGCGCTCAGCAGTGGCCTGCACCTGCAACTGCTGCGGCTGCCACACCCACAGCAGCGCCACCAGCACCAGGCTGAACACGCCGGTCACCACCCCGGTGAGCACCGACCACTGATGGCTGTCCAGGTGCCGGCACTGCTTGAGATAGCGGCTGTTGTAGGTGGCGTACCAGGTCCAGCAGGCCAGCGCGGCCAGCGCATAGAGCAGCCCGGCGAGCTTGTCCTGCACCGCCCCCGGCTCCACCGCGAAGGTCTGCAGGTTGATGCACAGCATGCCCGCCAGGATCAGCGCCAATGGCCCGGCCAGGCGCGACAGGGCCACCGCGCCGCTGTCATTGCGCCCGTACAGGGTGATGGTCAGCGGCAGCACACCAACGATCAGCGATGCCGGCGCCACGCCCAGGCGCTGGATCGCCGCCACCAGGCACATGAAGTACAGCAGGTTGCCGATCAGCGCCAGGCGCGCCAGCATCCACACGTCTGCCCGTTCGAGCTGACGCAGCGCCTTGCGCATTGGCAGCAGCAGCGCGAGCGATACCGCCCCCAGCAGGACGAACCGCGCACAGGCCAGCAGCACCGGGCTGAACTCCGGCAGCAGTTGCGGCACCATCAGCACCATGCCCCACATCGCACCGGCCACGCCGGCATACGCCACACCCCGTTTCACTTGCCTGCTCCTCGTTTTTCAGAGCACGCAGGCTAGCCAAATGCAGGCGTCCAGGCAAAAGATCATTCGGCATGCAGGCATTCCCATGGGGAATACCTTTAAAGCGCAAAGCACCGGGTTTACCATCCAGCCATTCCCTGAACCGAAGACCCCGCAATGAGCCGCTTCAGCCGTCACCTGCCCCCGCTGGATACCCTGATCGCTTTCGAGGCGGTGGTACGCACCGGCAGTTTCACCCGCGCCGCCGCCGAGCTGTCGCTGACCCAGAGCGCGGTGAGCAAACAGATCAAGCTGCTTGAAGAACACCTGGGTGCGCCGCTGTTCGAACGCCGCGCCCGCGGCATCACCCTGACCGCCGCCGGCAGTGGCTTCAATGCCATCGTCGAGCCGATGCTCGACAGCCTGCTGGCCAACGTATTGCGCCTCAAGAGCGGGCACGGCAGCCGCAATGTCAGCGTGATCTGCACCCATGCGGTGGCACAGTACTGGTTGTTCCCGCGGCTGCTGCGCTTCAACGCACAGCACCCCGAGCTGACAGTGAACATCCATGCCAGCAACGAGATGGATGAACGCGTGGTGGGCAACTATGACTTCGGCGTGCTGTACGGCCATGGCCGCTGGAGTTCACTACAGGCCGACAAGCTGTTCGATGAATGCATCTACCCCATCGTCAGCACCCAGCGGGCTCTGCCGCCAGCCGATTCGCTGGCGGCGCTGCAGGCCCTGCCGCTGATCCAGCTGGATGCCTCGGCCTGGAACTGTCTGGATTGGCCCGACTGGTTCGCGCACCTGGGGGTGCGCTACAAGGCGCCGGCCGATGCGGTGACATTCAATCAGATCACCCTGGTGTTCGACGCGGTGATGCAGGGCATGGGGGTGGGGTTGGGCTGGGAGTTCATGGCCCGCGAGCGCATCGCCAGCGGGCAGGTGCGACCGGTGTCGGAGTTCGTCGTGCACACCGGCCAGGCCGACTACCTGGTGCACGACAGGCAGCGCGTGTGCTCGCCGGCGGCCCAGGTGTTCAGGGACTGGTTGCTGGCGCTCAACTGAACTGCGCTTGCACCTCGGCGCCGGTGAGGGTCCGGGTCTGGTTGGCGAAGCAGTAGTAGCCCGGCTTCTGATCGATGTAGATCTGCAGTTCCAGCGCCCAGTCACTCTCGCCATCGAGCACGCCCACCGGCACGGCGTCGAAGCCGCCGGCCTTGAGGCGATAGAACAGGTGGGTGCCGCAGGTGCCGCAGAAGCCGCGCTGGGCCCACTCGGAGGAATCGTAGATGCGCGGGGTGTCGCCGCTGAGCCTGAGGGTCTGGGTGCTGTGCACCACCATCAACGGGCCACCGGACCATTTGCGGCACATGCTGCAATGGCAGGCGCTGACACTGGCGTTGTCGAGGCTGACGCTGAGATGGATGGCGCCGCACAGGCAGCTGCCGTGTTTTTCCTGAGGTTGGGACATGGTGCAGGGTCCTTGCGGTGAGCGGTAGGGCTGAAGTCTAGCAGCAGTCGGCCCCGGCCCTTTCGCCGGCAAGGCCGGCCACTACAGCGGATTACGCCGTCACCGGGGTCAACACCGGTTCCCCGGCAAAGAACGCCTGAAGGTTGCGCAGCACCAGCGCCACCGTATCGCGCGCCGCTTCCGGCGACTGTCCGGCCACATGCGGGGTCAGCACCACGTTGTCCAGCGCCTTGAGTGCCTGCGGCACTTCAGGCTCGGCATCGAACACATCCAGCCCGGCCCCGGCAATACGCCCTTCGCGCAACGCAGCCACCATCGCATCGGTGTCCACCACGCTGGCCCGCGCAATGTTCACCAGAAAACCCTGAGGCCCCAGTGCGTCCAGCACCGCCGCGTCGACCAGATGGCGCGTACCGGCCCCGCCCGGGGTGGCAACGATCAGAAAGTCCACCTCCCCCGCCAGCGCCAGCGGGCTTTCGCACCAGGTGTAGGGCACGTCGGTGCGTGGCCGGCGGTTGTGGTAGCTGACCTGCATGTCGAAGCCCAGCGCCGCACGCCGGGCAATCGCCAACCCCGTCGCGCCAAGGCCCAGTACCCCGAGGCGCTTGCCGCTCAGCGACGGGCTGATCACACGGTTCCACTGCCCCAGGCGGGTGGTGGCATCGGCACGGGGAATATCGCGCACGATGGCGAACAGCAGCGCCAGGGCATGGTCGGCCACCGCCGTGGCGTTGGCACCGGCGCCATTGGTCACGGTGATGCCACGCGCAGCAGCCGCTGCCAGGTCCACTTCCTCGTAGCCGGCGCCGATGACGCAGATGATTTTCAGATGGGGCAAGGCGGCGATTTCGTCGGCTCGCAAGCCCAGCGGCCCGCGGGTCAGTACCGCATCGATTGCGCCGCCGTGGCGGGCGATGGCCTCGGCACGCAGGGCCGGGGTCTGTGCCCGAATCAGCTCGAAGCCGGCCTGTTCGAGCAAGGGCAGGTAGTCATCCACCGTTTCTACCAGCACCAGTACCTTGTGTGTCATGCCCTGCCCCCTGGCCATTCGCAAAAAGGGGCATTATGCCGGCTTGGGCTTACTGGGCGAAAGCCCGTCCCAGGCCGCCCGGCACGCCGCTGCTGTCGGTGTCCTGCCAGGGGCCGTCAGGGCTGGTGGCCCAGCTCCAGCCATTGCTGAAGCGGTAGTAGGTGCGTTGGCGGTAGAAGGTGTTGGTCTTGCCTTCGAGCACGTACACCCCGAGTTTAGGGTCCCAGTGGCTGGCGCCACCCGGCGGCGGCGCGAAGCTTGCCGAGGTGCGTGGCATCGGCTTGGGCGTCGGCAGCGTGGCCGGGGTACTTGGCTTGGGCCCCGGCACCGGTTTGATCACCGGCCCGGTCGGCGGCAGGGTTTCGATCGGCGGCACGGTGGGCTCGCTGGGCCGATGCACCGTACACGCACTCAAGCCCACGGCCAGGGCGATCAGGGTGAGGCGTGCGATGCTGTTCATAGTGAGCTCTCTACGGGTCCGGGCTGTCGATGGTCAGGTGCTGCGGCGCCTCGGTGCTGCTGGCCAGCGGGCTGCCACGGCCGATCCACTCGCCCTTGGTCGGCTGGCCGGCACGGGAGACGCGCGCAACCAGTTGGACTTCGGGGAAGCTCGACAGTTTCATGTTCGGCATCATCGCATCGCTGTCGCTGAGCTGAACCTCGATCGGCAGGTCGGCCACGGTCACGCGCTTGGCCGCCAGCGGCATCGGCGGCCCGGAACTGGCGCGGGCAAAGATGAACACGCTGTCATCGGGACGCACCTTGTCCTTGAGCGCCGGCGCCAGCTCGACCCGCACCGTAAGGCGTGCGTTGGTGGCCGGCGCCTGGCCCGCGGCCTTGAGCCGTTCGCCAGCACGCTCGATGCCGCCCTGCAGCGCGGCACGCGAGGCATCGCCCTCGGGCAGCTGGGCAATCAGACGGTTCCAGTAGTCGATGGCCTGCTGGTAGCGCCCGTCCTCGAAAGCGGCGATACCCAGCAGCCCCAGGCTGGTGACTTCCGCCGGATCGGCCTTGAGCGCTTCGTCGGTCAACGCCTGCATCTGCGCTGTCCACTGCTTGCCGTTACCGAAGTACAGCGCCTGCGCCCATTGCCCAAGCAGCTCAGGCTGACGCCCGGCCAGGGCAGCAGCGCGCTCGAAGGCCTTGGCAGCATCGGCGGCGCGTTCCTGGGCCATGTAGGCACGGCCCAGCAGGTACAGGCCTTCGGCCGAGTCTGGCTGGGCCTGCACCGCACGCTCCAGGCGCGAGGTCATCTCCTGCACCGACTGCGGCGCCTGGGCGAACTCGCGG
The DNA here is from genome assembly GCF_024126555.1 of Pseudomonas sp. VE 267-6A. Taxonomy (NCBI): domain Bacteria; kingdom Pseudomonadati; phylum Pseudomonadota; class Gammaproteobacteria; order Pseudomonadales; family Pseudomonadaceae; genus Pseudomonas; species Pseudomonas sp. VE 267-6A. The sequence goes on along the minus strand of NZ_JAMYBY010000019.1, from coordinate 88,946 downwards.
GTCAGCTCGACCTTGTCGCTGGCGCCAAAGTGCAGGTACAGCCCGAGGCCCATCACCGGCACCAGCACCGCGGCCAGCAGCGGCAAGGTCTTGCCCAGGCGCGCACTGCGGTCGGGTTCGGCGTTGTCGGTGTCGGCCAGCAATTCGCGGGCGGCCTCGTCGCGGCCACGGTCCAGTTGCTCGGCGGTGAGCACACCGGCCTCGCCCTGGGCCTGCAGTTCGGCCACGCGCTCCTGGTACAGGGCCACGTTCAACGCGGTACGGTCTTCTTCCTGTTGCGCACGACGCACGCGCAACACCGGGATCAGCAGAAAGCTCAGGGCTACCAGTAACAGCAGGCCTGCGGGAAGCCAGAATTCAGTCATGGGTGCGTTCTTTGTCCAGCAGTTTGGCGAGGCGCTCACGCTCCTCGGGGGAAAGGTCGACGGTGCCGCCCGCCGCCTGGGTACGGCGCTTGCGCACGATCAGCGCCAGCATGCCGAAGCCGCCCAGCAGCAGGATGCCCGGGCCGAACCACAGCAGCCAGGTACGCGCCGTCAGGGCCGGCTTGTAGCGCACGAAGTCGCCATAGCGGTCGACCATGAAGTCGATGATCTGCTGGTTGTCCTTGCCTTCGCCGAGCATGCGGAAGATCTCGCGGCGCAGGTCGGCGGCAATCGGTGCGTTGGAGTCGGCGATGTCCTGGTTCTGGCACTTGGGGCAGCGCAGTTCCTTGGTCAGCACGTGGTAACGCTCGCGCTCGGCGTCGTCGGCGAACTGATAGGTGTCGATGGCCGCGTGGGCCACGCCGGCGATGCTCAGGCCCAGCAGCGCGCCTGCCAGCCAGCGCCTCATTGGCCGGCCTCGTCGAGCAGGCCCTGGTACAGCGGCGCCAGTTGCTCGCGCCACACGGTCTGGTCGACCACGCCGACGAACTTGTGCCGGATGATGCCCTTGGCGTCGATGATGAAGGTCTCCGGCGCGCCGTACACACCCAGGTCCAGGCCGAGGGTGCCGTGCTCGTCACGGATGCCGATCTGGTAGGGGTTGTGGAACTCGGTCAGCCACTTGATCGCAGCCGCGTTCTCGTCCTTGTAGTTGACCCCGTAGATCACCACGCCCTGCTCGGCCAGCTTGTTCAGCACCGGGTGCTCGACCTTGCACGAGGGGCACCAGGTGGCCCACACGTTGACCAGCGCCGGCTTGCCCAGCAGGTCGTCGCGGGTCAGGGTCCGGTCGCCTTCCACGGTCGGCAGCGAGAACGCCGGGAAGGGTTTGCCGATCATCGCCGAGGGCAGCTCGGACGGGTCCAGGTACAGGCCCCGGTACAGAAACACCGCCACCAGCAGAAACACCGCCAGCGGCAGCACCATGATCCAACGCTTCATGCAGTTGCTCCCGACATGCCCAGTACTTCACGTACCCGGCTTTTCACCTTGACCCGATACCGCTTGTCCATCGCCGCCATCAGGCCGCCCAGGCCGGTCAGCAGGCCGCCCAGCCAGATCCAGCGCACGAACGGCTTGACGTGCACGCGCACGGCCCAGGCGCCGTTGTCCAGCGACTCGCCCAGCGCCACGTACAGGTCGCGGGTGAAACCGGCATCGATGCCGGCCTCGGTCATCACCGACTGCTGCACGGTGTACAGGCGTTTTTCCGGGTGCAGCACGCTGATTTCACGACCGTCCCGCAGCACGCGCACGGTGCCCTTGTCGGAGGTGAAGTTCGGCCCTTCGAAATGCTTGGCGCCTTCGAACACGAACTGGTAGCCGCCCAGTTCCATCGACTCGCCCGGCGCCAGGCGCAGGTCGCGTTCGGCGCTGTTGTTGCTCGACAGCACCACGCCCAGGGCGCATACCGCGATGCCCAGGTGCGCCACGTGCATGCCCCAGTAACTGCGGCTCAGGCCGCGCATGCCCTTGAGCAGGCCCTTGTGACGGGTCTTGTCGAGCAGGTCGCGCACGCCGGCCAGCAGGATCCACGCCGCCAGGGCGAAGGTGGTCAGTACCTGCCAGTCGAAGTCGTCCACCAGCAGCCCGCCGATGGGCGCCAGCACCACGCTGCCGATCGCCACCGGGGTGAGCATGCTCACCAGCCATTTCGTCGGGGTGTCCTTCCAGCGCACGATCACGCCGACCGCCATCACCACCATCAGCAGGGCCATCAGCGGGATGAACAGCGCATCGAAGTAAGGCGGCCCCACCGACAGCTTGGCCCCGGTCAGTGCATCGAGCACCAGCGGGTACAGGGTGCCCAGCAGGATCATCGAGGCCGCCACCACCAGCACCAGATTGTTGGCCAGCAGCAGGGTTTCCCGCGACCACAGGGCGAACCCGACCTGGCTCTTGACCACCGGGGCGCGCAAGGCGAACAGGGTCAGCGAACCGCCGACCACGAACAGCAGGAAGATCAGGATGAACACGCCGCGCTCGGGGTCGGCGGCAAAGGCGTGCACCGAGGTCAGCACGCCGGAACGCACCAGGAAGGTGCCCAGCAGGCTCAGCGAAAACGCAGCGATCGCCAGCAGCACGGTCCAGCTCTTGAACACGCCGCGCTTCTCGGTGACGGCCAGCGAGTGGATCAGTGCGGTGCCCACCAGCCACGGCATGAACGAGGCGTTTTCGACCGGGTCCCAGAACCACCAGCCACCCCAGCCGAGCTCGTAGTAGGCCCACCACGAGCCCAGGGTGATGCCGATGCCCAGGAACGCCCAGGCCACGATGGTCCAGGGCCGTGACCAGCGTGCCCAGGCCGCGTCCAGGCGCCCGCCGAGCAAGGCGGCGATGGCGAAGGCGAAGGCCACCGAGAAGCCCACGTAGCCCATGTAGAGCATCGGCGGGTGCACGATCAGGCCGATGTCCTGCAGCAGCGGGTTGAGGTCGCGACCATCGGCAGGCACCTGCGGCAGCAGGCGCTGGAACGGGTTGGAGGTAACGATCAGAAACGACAGGAAGCCCACGCTGATCATGCCCATCACCGCCAGCACCCGGGCCAGCATCACCTGCGGCAACTGGCGCGAGAAGATCGACACGGCGAAGGTCCAGCCGCCCAGGATCAGCGCCCACAGCAGCAGCGAGCCTTCGTGGGCGCCCCACACGGCGCTGAACTTGTAGTACCAGGGCAAGGCGCTGTTGGAGTTGCTGGCCACATACGCCACCGAGAAGTTGTCGGTCATGAAGGCATGGGTCAGGCAGGCGAAGGCAAACGCCAGGAAGGCGAACTGACCCCACGCCGCCGGGCGTGCCAGGCTCATCCACAGGCTGTCGCCCCGCCAGGCGCCGAGCAGCGGCACGCTGGCCTGAACGCCGGCAAAACAGATGGCCAGGATCATCGCCAACTGGCCCAGCTCGGGAATCATCAGTGCAGCATTCATGGCTTGGCTCCGCCGTCGGTGGACACCTGGCCGCTTTCCTTCAGGGCCTTGGTGACCTCTGGCGGCATGTATTTTTCGTCGTGCTTGGCCAGCACCTCGTCGGCCACCACCACGCCCTCGGCGTTGAGCTTGCCCAGGGCGACGATGCCCTGCCCTTCACGGAACAGGTCGGGCAGGATGCCGCGGTAGGTGATGGGCACCGACTTGTTGAAGTCGGTGACCACGAAACGCACGTCCAGCGAGTCGCCGGAGCGTTGCAGGGAACCGGCCTCGACCATGCCGCCAGCCCGGATGCGGGTATCGAGCGGGGCTTCGCCGTTGGCGATCTGGGTAGGGGTATAGAACAGGTTGATGTTCTGCTGCAGCGCGCTCAGGGCCAGGCCGACGGCGACGCCGACACCCACCAGCAGGCCGAGGATGATGAACAGACGCTTCTTGCGTTGCGGATTCACTTGGACTTCTCCCGGCGCAGGCGGCGCGCTTCTTCTTGCAGATACCGGCGCTTGCTCAGTACGGGCGCGGCAACATTGATGGCCAGCACCAGCAGGCAGATGCCATAGGCCGACCAGACATAGAGGCCGTGATGGCCCATGGCGAGGAAATCATTGAAGCTGGCAAAACTCATCGTGCGGTCTCCCGCCCCAGGTGGCCCAACACTTCATCCTTGACCCAACTGGCGCGTGCCTCGCGCCGCAGCACTTCAAGGCGCATGCGCAACAGCAGCACCGCCCCGAAGAAGCAATAGAACCCCAGCACGGTCAGCAGCAGCGGCAGCCACATCTCGGCAGGCATCGCCGGCTTTTCGGTGAGGGTGAAGGTGGCGCCCTGGTGCAGGGTGTTCCACCACTCCACCGAGTACTTGATGATCGGGATGTTGATCACGCCGACAATCGCCAGTACCGCGCAGGCCTTGGCCGCGCTCTCACGATTGCTGATCGCCTGGCCCAGGGCAATCAGACCGAAGTACAGAAACAGCAGGATCAGCATCGACGTTAGTCGTGCATCCCAAACCCACCAGCTGCCCCAGGTCGGCTTGCCCCAGATGGCACCGGTGCTCAGGGCCACCACGGTCATCCAGGCGCCGATGGGCGCGGCGCATTGCAGTGCCACGTCGGCGATCTTCATCTTCCAGACCAGGCCGACCACGCCGGCCACCGCCAGCATCACGTAGCACGACTGCGCCAGCATGGCCGCCGGCACGTGGATGTAGATGATTCGGAAACTGTTGCCCTGCTGGTAGTCCTGCGGGGCGAAGGCCAGGCCCCAGACCACGCCCACGGCGATCAGCAGGATGGCGGCGATGCTCAGCCACGGCAGCATGCGGCCGCTGATGGCATAGAACCATTTGGGTGAACCCAGCTTGTGAAACCACGTCCAGCTTATTGCGCTGCTTTTCATCACGGTACATCCAGGGTCTTTGCTGGGCGGGGCCCAGACCTCATTATTCGCCGACGCTGATCTTCAGGCCAGCCGCTATTGCAAAGGGTGCCAGGGTTACTGCAAGGGCGGTCAGGCTGCCAAGCCAGAGCAGGTAACCGGTCGCCGGCATAGCTTGCAGTGCCGCCTGCAAGGCGCCACTGCCCAGGATCAACACCGGGATATATAACGGCAAAATAAGCAGTGCCAGCAGCAGGCCACCGCGCTTCAAACCCACGGTCAAGGCTGCGCCCACTGCACCCAGCAGGCTCAGTACCGGGGTACCGAGCAGCAGCGAGGCCAGCAGTACCGGCAGGCATTGCACCGGCAAACCGAGCATCAGGGCCAGCAGCGGCGACAACAATACCAGTGCCAGGCCGGAAAAGGCCCAGTGTGCCAGCACCTTTGCCAATACCAGAAGCGCCAGGGGGTGCGGCGAAAGGACCCACTGCTCGAGGGATCCGTCCTCGAAATCACTGCGAAACAGCCCGTCCAGCGAGAGCAGAACGGATAAAAGGGCGGCCACCCAGACTAACCCAGGGGACAAGTTTTGCAACAATTGCGTCTCCGGCCCGACCGCCAACGGGAACAACGCGATCACGATCGCGAAGAACACCAATGGGTTGGCAAGCTCGGCCGGACGGCGGCACAGCACCTGCGCTTCTCGGCGCAGCAAATGAACGAACACACTCATGCCGCGTACTGCCCCAGGTTCAGTTCTCGGTAGCCGGACGGCGTCTGCGCCAGCGTGTGGTGGGTGGTCAGCACGACCATGCCGCCGCGCTCGCAATGCGCCGCCAGGTGCGCTTCGAGCTGGGCCACGCCCTGCTTGTCGAGGGCGGTGAAGGGTTCGTCGAGAATCCACAGCGGCGGGCTGTCCAGGTACAGCCGCGCCAGCGCCACGCGGCGCTGCTGGCCGGCCGACAGGGTATGGCAGGCAACATCTTCGAAGCCGCGCAGGCCCACGGCCGCCAGTGCCTGCCAGATCGCCTCGCGGCTGGCAGGCTGATGCAGGGCGCACAGCCAGGCCAGGTTTTCCTCGGCGGTGAGCAGGTCCTTGATGCCGGCCGCATGACCGATCCACAGCAGCATCCTGGCCAGTTCGCTGCCCTGCTCGGCCAAGGGCTTGCCGTCCAGGCGGATTTCACCGCTGGTGGGCCGCATCAACCCGCTGAGCAGGCGCAGCAGGCTGGTCTTGCCGCTGCCATTGGGGCCGCTGATCTGCAGCATGTCACCGGCCGCCAGTTGCAGTTCGAGGTGTTCGAAAAGCATTCGCCAGTCGCGCTCGCAGGCCAGGCCCACAGCTTCGAGTCGAGGGGTCACAGGTTCGCCTTATGGTTCGGTCTCAAGTCGGTCCGGGCCTGGCCGTTATACTGAGCAACAGCTGTACGGCATGGCCGGTCGCATCGGGCACGCCACAGGACGTGCGCACCCGCCAGGAACGGGCGGCATTATACATGGCATGTCCTACTGCAAAGAGGGCTATTTCCACAGGTTGCAACGTGATGACAGGCGAAATCAACAGCCTTGGCCCGCAGGCCCTGGCCAACCCCCAGGCGCGCAGCGCGGCGATGACCGGCGAACTGCTCAAGCTGCTGCAACCCCAGCCTGCCCTGCTCGCCCCGGGCGAGACCGCGCAGGCGCAGGTACTGTCGTTGCGCCAGGTCGGTCAGGACTTCCAGCTGCTGCTGCAACTGACCCAGACCAACGGGCGCCAGACCACCGTGCAGACCAGCGCCAGCCAGCCCCTGCCCCAGGGCAGCGAGCTGACGGTCAGCCAGCCCAATGCCGGCAACCTGAGCATCACCGTGCAGCAGGCCATCGCGCGCAACGTGGCCACCCTCACCCAGCTCGACACCCGCCAGTTGCCGCCGGGCACCCTGCTGCAGGGCAAGGTACTGACCACCCAGGCGCTACCCCAGGCCGCCGGGCAGCCGGCCTTGTTTCGCTCGTTGGTGACCCTGCTCAACACCGCCCAGGCCGGCGCCACCCTGAACATCGACAGCCCTCGGCCACTGGCGCTGGGCAGCCTGCTCAGCGCACGGGTACAGGGTGAACAGTCGATCAGCTTCGTGCCCCTGAGCGGGCGCCAGGAACAACTGGCGATCACCCAGCACCTGAGCGCGCAGCTGAGCCGCCAGGCCTCGCTGCCGGGCCTGCTCGCCAGCCTGCAACAGATGAGCGCCGAGCAGCGCCTGCCGGCCGATGTGCGGGCCAGCGTGAGCACCCTGCTGGCCAGCCTGCCGGACATGGAACAGCTCGGCACGGCCAAGGGCCTGGCCCAGGCCCTGAACAACAGCGGCGCGTTTCTGGAAGCCAAGCTGCTGGCTGGCGCCCCCGCCGCCCTCGCCCCCGACCTCAAGGCCCAGGTGATCCGGCTGGTGGCGCAGTTGCTGCCCGGCCTCCCCGGCAGCACCCAGTTCAACCCGGCCGTGGCCGCCAGCACCCTGGCCCAGGTGCTGCCGGGTATGGTGCGCAACGCCCTGGGCATGCTCGGCCAGGTAAGCCCGCGCCCGGCCCCGGGAAGCTTTCCGCTACCCTCGCGGCTGCTGCAAAGTGGCGACGAGGAAGGCGACCTGGAACACCTGCTGCGCCTGGCAGCGGCAGCCATTTCACGCCTGCAGAGCCACCAGCTCGCTGGCCTGGAGCAAACCCGCACCACCGCCGACGGCAACCTGCAGACCACCTGGCAACTGGAGATACCGGTGCGCAATGGTCAGGAGTTCATGCCGCTGCAAGTGAAGCTGCAGCGCGAGGAAACCCCCGAGCAGCAGGCCGACCCGGAACGCGAACAGCGCGACCCGCTGGAGATGCTCTGGCGCGTGGAGCTGGCATTCGACCTCAGCCCGCTGGGGCCCTTGCAGGTGCAAGCGCAGATCAGCCAGGGCAACCTGTCCAGCCAGCTGTGGGCGGAGCTGCCGAGCACCGCGCAACTGATCGACCGCCAGCTCGGCAAGCTGCGCGCGCGGTTGGTGGAGCGCGGGCTCAACGTCGGTGAACTGCTGTGCCATCACGGTACGCCGCCACAGGGGCCGCGTACGCATCTGGAACAACGCTGGGTGGATGAAAACGCATGAGCCAGACCCCGCCACGTCAGGCCATTGCCCTGACCTACGACGGCCAGCAGGCCCCGACCTTGAGCGCCAAGGGCGACGACGAGCTGGCCGAGGCGATCCTGGCCATTGCCCGCGAACACGAAGTGCCGATCTACGAGAATGCCGAGCTGGTACGCCTGCTGGCGCGCATGGAGCTGGGCGATCAGATCCCGGAAGCGCTGTACCTGACCATCGCCGAAATCATCGCCTTCGCCTGGCAGCTCAAGGGCCAGGTGCCGGAGGGGTTCGTGGACAACGCCCCGCAGGAGCGCGACATTACCCCGAACCTGTACAGCCTGCCTGCGCCGGACTGACGCCGCGCAGGCCGGGTGCCTTGCATCAGCTGCGGTGCAGTTTGCTCATCAGCTCGGCTTCGGCCTGGGTCAGGCCGCAGGACTGGGTCAGCTCGTCGACGCTGGCGCCCATGCCCACCAGCCGCGCCGCCTGGGCGAACGACAGGCTGTTGGGGTCGCGCTGCTCCAGTTGCATCAGCTTGTCCGGCAACGGCGCCACCACGGCGCGCAGCTCGTGCAACGCGTCGCCCATGCGCACCGTACCGTTCTGATAATCGTCCACACGCTTGGCCAGGTCCTTGATGCGCTGGTCACGCAGCGCATCGCCCTGGGCCTGCTGCGAGGCCAGCTCGCGCTGGCGCTTGCTGTAGCCGTAGAACAGCCACAGGCTGAGGATCCAGACCAGCGCCAGAAATATGACAGCACCCTCGAGAATCAACTCAGATATTCTCCAGCTCGGACCACTCTTCCTCGGTCATCATCTTGTCCAGCTCGACCAGGATCAGCAGTTCGTTGTTCTTGTTGCACACGCCCTGGATGAACTTGGCCGATTCCTCGTTGCCGACATTCGGCGCGGTCTCGATCTCCGACTGACGCAGGTACACGACCTCGGCCACGCTATCGACCAGGATGCCGACCACCTGCTTGTCCGCCTCGATGATCACGATACGGCTGTTGTCGGAGATTTCGGCAGACATCAGGCCGAAGCGCTGGCGCGTGTCGATCACGGTCACCACATTGCCGCGCAGGTTGATGATGCCCAGCACATAGCTCGGCGCGCCCGGCACCGGAGCGATTTCGGTGTAGCGCAGCACTTCCTGGACCTGCATCACGTTGATGCCGTAGGACTCGTTGTCCAGCTTGAACGTTACCCACTGCAGAATCGGATCGTCGGAACCCTGCGCAGTCATGTTTTTCATTCCCCTAACCCTCAAAAGCCGTTCTCGGCGGTGTACTCAGTGCGGTCGCGGCAGTTGCGACCGATTATTTATGCGTACCGTGCATCTGCTTGACGGCGCCGCTGGCGATCAGCTCGGCCAGCTCGGCGACATCCAGCAGCGCGCACATGTGTTCGATGACCGTACCGGCAAGCCACGGGCGCTGCCCACGCTGGCTACGCCACTTGATCTCGCTCGGGTCCAGGCGCAGCGAGCGGCTGACCTGATGCACCGCCAGCCCCCACTCGTAGCCCTGTACCGAAATAACGTATTGCAGCCCCTGGCGGAAGTCGTCGCGGTAGCGGTCGGGCATGACCCAGCGCGCCGTGTCGAGCACCTTCAGGTTACCCGCCTGGCTCGGCAGGATGCCCAGGAACCACTCGGGCTGGCCGAACAGCGGCGTGAGCTCCTGGCCGGCCAGCGAGTAGATCGAGCCCAGGCACACCAGCGGCACCGCCAGGGTCAGCCCGGCCACGTCGAACAGCAGGCATTCGAACGGCTCGGCGGCCCAGGCCGGGCGACCGTCGCCCGTCAACGGCGGCACCGGCTGGTCCGGTGCTGCGGGCAGGTGCACCTGCACCAGCGGCTCGACCGGGGTTGGCACGTCGGCGATGACCGGGGCGACCACCGGGGCCGCCTCCACCACCTTGGCCACCACCGGTGGCGCCATCACCGGCATGACCAGCCGCGTCGGCTCGGCGAATGCCGGCGCCGCGGTCTTGAGCTGGGCGTCACGGGCCTGTTCTTCGAGCACTGCTGCCTGGAACTCGTCGATCGCTTCAGGCGCCGTGACGACCACCGGGGCCGGGGCCACTGCGACGCGTTCGGCCACCGCCAGGGGCAATGGCTGCAGCTCTTCGGTGGCCTCCTGCAACAGGCCGTCCAGGTACGACTGCAAGGCCAGTTGAGGCTTTATGGTGACCTGCTGCGGGCTGTTCATCAGGCCACCTGCGCAACGGCATTCTGCGCCAGCAGATGCTTGAGCAATGCCCGGTAGGCAATCACGCCACGGCTCCTGCCATCGAACTGCGACGGCGTGAGCCCGGCACGGCTGGCGTCGCGCAGGCGCGTATCGACCGGAATGTAGCCCTGCCAGATGGTCTCGGGATAAGCGTCGCGCAGCACCCGCAGGGTGCCCATCGAGGCCTGGGTACGGCGGTCGAACAGGGTCGGCACGATGTGGTACGGCAAGGCCTGCTTGCGCGAGCGATTGACCATGCTCAGCGTGCTGACCATGCGTTCGAGGCCTTTCACCGCCAGGTATTCGGTCTGCACCGGGATCACCAGTTGCTGGCTGGCTGCCAGCGCATTGACCATCAGAACGCCCAGCAACGGCGGGCTGTCGATGATCGCGTAGTCGAAATCCTGCCACAGCTGCGCCAGACTCTTGGCGATCACCAGGCCCAGGCCACTCTGGCCCGGTGACTGACGCTCGAGCACCGCCAGGGCGGTGCTGGAAGGCAGCAGCGAGATGCGCTCGTCGCTGGTGGGCAGCAACAGCTGGCCCGGCAGCCCTTCGGGCACCGTGCCCTTGTGCAGGAACAGGTCGTAGCTGCTGTGCTCGAGGGTGTCCGGGTTGTGACCGAAGTAGCTGGTCATGGACCCGTGCGGGTCGAGGTCGACCACGACCACGCGCTTGCCCGCCTCGGCCAGCAGGCCGGCCAGGGCGATGGATGTGGTGGTCTTGCCGACACCACCTTTTTGATTGGCTACTGCCCAGACTCTCATTGCGCTGCTTCCTCCCGGTCGGGTCGGACCCTGCCGGGATCGATTAAAGGGTCGACGACGGGGAATTGACGGGATTGCGCCCGGCCGTCGGTGCTACGGCTGGCGGTGCAGTTTGTGTGCCAGCACGCTTGAGCGCCGCATCGGGTGTGGCATTGGCGCTGCCGGTACCGGTCAGGCTGCGGCGCACCTCCAGATTGCGCGAGATCACCAGCACCACCCTGCGGTTCTGCGCGCGCCCTTCAGGGCTGGCATTGCTGGCGATGGGCTGGAACTCGCCGTAGCCCACAGAAGCCATGCGTGCCGGGTTGACCCCTTCCATCGCCAGCAGGCGCACGATGCTCGCCGCCCGTGCCGACGACAACTCCCAGTTGGTCGGGTACTGCGCCGTGCGGATCGGCTGGTCGTCGGTGAAACCTTCGACGTGCACCGGGTTGGCGAACGGCTTGATGATGTGCGCCACCTTGTCGATGATGTCGAACGCCTTGTCGCTGGGCATGGCATCGCCACTGCCGAACAACAGGGAGGAATTGAGCTCGATCTCGATCCACAGTTCGTTGCCGCGCACGGTCATCTGGTCGGACTTGATCAGGTCGCCAAAGGCATCGCGCACATCGTCGGCGATGGTCTGCAGCGGGTCGCTGGAGCTTTGCCCCAGGCCCGCATCGACCTGCTCGCTGTCCTTGATCAGCGGTTCGGCCGGCTTGACGCTGAGGGGGCGCTCGTCGCCTATCGGAATCGGCTTCATGCTGCGCTCGGGATCGTTGAACACGCCGATCAGCGCCTGCGAGATGACCTTGTACTTGCCCTCGTTGATCGAGGAAATCGAATACATGACCACGAAGAAGGCGAACAGCAAGGTGATGAAGTCGGCATACGACACCAGCCAGCGTTCGTGGTTTTCATGTTCCTCGGGTTGACGACGACGGGCCATGGCTTACTCCATGAAGCCCTGAAGCTTCAGTTCGATTGAACGTGGGTTCTCGCCTTCGGCAATCGACAGCAAGCCTTCCAGGAGCATTTCGCGATAGCGCGACTGGCGCATGGCCAGGGCCTTGAGCTTGTTGGCGATCGGCAACAGGATCAGGTTGGCACTGGCCACGCCGTAGATGGTGGCCACGAACGCCACGGCGATACCGCTGCCCAGCTGGGTCGGGTCGGCCAGGTTGCCCATCACGTGGATCAGGCCCATCACCGCGCCGATGATGCCGATGGTCGGCGCATAGCCGCCCATGCTCTCGAACACCTTGGCAGCCTGGATGTCGCGGCTTTCCTGGGTGTAGAAATCCACCTCGAGAATGCTGCGGATGGCTTCGGGCTCGGCGCCGTCGACCAGCAGCTGCAGGCCCTTGCGGGCATACGGGTCGGGCTCGGCATCGGCCACGCCCTCAAGGCCCAGCAGGCCTTCCTTGCGTGCGGTGAGGCTCCAGTTGACCACCCGGTCGATACCACCGGCCAGGTCGACCCGCGGCGGGAAGAGGATCCAGCGCACGATCTGCAGGGCGCGCTTGAACGCGCTCATGGGGGCCTGCAGCAGCGAGGCCGCCAGCGTCCCGCCGATCACGATCAGCGCCGCCGGGCCGTTGATCAGGGCCGACAGATGGCCGCCTTCGAGGTAGTTGCCGCCAACGATGGCGACGAACGCCAGGATGATCCCGATAAGGCTCAACACGTCCATCAGATGCACGCCTCTACCAGGTGCCGGCCGATCTCGTCCAGGCCGTACACCGCATCGGCCAGGTTGGCCTTGGCAATGGCCATGGGCATGCCATAGATCACGCAGCTGGCTTCGTCCTGGGCCCACACCTGGCTGCCGCCCTGCTTGAGCAGGCGCGCGCCTTCGCGGCCATCGGCGCCCATGCCGGTCAGCACCACGGCCAGCACCTTGTCGCCATACGACTTGGCCGCCGAACCGAAGGTGATGTCCACGCAGGGCTTGTAGTTGAGGCGTTCGTCACCTGGCAGTATCTTCACCGTGCCGCGCCCGTCGACCATCATCTGCTTGCCGCCCGGTGCCAGCAGGGCCAGGCCGGGGCGCAGCACGTCGCCGTCCTCGGCTTCCTTGACGCTGATGCGGCACAGCTTGTCCAGGCGCTCGGCGAAGGCCTTGGTGAAGGCCGCCGGCATGTGCTGGATCAGCACGATCGGCGCCGGGAAGTTGGCCGGCAGTTGGGTCAGCACGCGCTGCAGCGCCACCGGGCCACCGGTGGAGGTACCGATGGCCAGCAGCTTGTAGGCCTTGCGCTTGGGCGCCGGCGAGCTGGGTGCAGCGGCCCGCGCAGGGGCTTGCGGGGCAACCGGGGCGGCGCGCATGGACGCTGCCGGGGCGCTGCTGCCGGCGCTGTGCGACGGTGCAGGCGCTGCGGCCGGTGCCGGGCTGGCATAGCTGCTGAAACGACGGTTGCTGCGCGAAATGGTATGCACCTTTTCGCACAGCATCTGCTTGACCTTCTCGGGGTTGCGCGAGATGTCCTCGAAGTTCTTCGGCAGGTAGTCCACCGCACCGGCGTCCAGTGCGTCGAGGGTGACGCGGGCGCCTTCGTGGGTGAGCGAGGAGAACATCAGTACAGGCGTGGGGCAGCGCTGCATGATATGACGCACGGCGGTGATGCCATCCATCATGGGCATTTCATAGTCCATGGTGATGACGTCGGGCTTGAGCGACAGCGCCTGATCGATCGCTTCCTTGCCGTTGGTCGCGGTACCGACCACCTGGATAGTCGGGTCCGCTGAAAGAATTTCCGAGACACGGCGGCGGAAAAAACCGGAATCATCCACCACCAGGACCTTGACTACCATAAACACTCCATTACGGGGCGCGGCCACCTGGCCACGCCACCGGGATCAGATACGCCGAGCGGCGTAACGCTTGAGCATGCTCGGCACGTCGAGGATCAGCGCAATGCGCCCGTCACCGGTAATGGTGGCGCCCGACATGCCCGGGGTGCCCTGCAGCATCTTGCCCAACGGCTTGATGACCACCTCTTCCTGGCCCACCAGCTGGTCGACCACGAAGCCGATGCGCTGGGTACCCACCGACAGGATCACCACGTGGCCTTCACGCTGCTCCTCGTGGGCTGCCGAGCTGACCAGCCAGCGCTTGAGGTAGAACAGCGGCAAGGCCTTGTCACGCACGATCACCACTTCCTGGCCGTCGACCACGTTGGTGCGCGACAGGTCCAGGTGGAAAATCTCGTTGACGTTCACCAGCGGGAAGGCGAAGGCCTGGTTGCCGAGCATCACCATCAGGGTCGGCATGATCGCCAGGGTCAGCGGCACCTTGATGACGATCTTCGAGCCCTGGCCCTTGGTCGAGTAGATGTTGATCGAGCCGTTGAGCTGGGAAATCTTGGTCTTGACCACGTCCATGCCCACGCCGCGACCGGACACGTCGGAGATCTCGGTCTTGGTCGAGAAGCCCGGGGCGAAGATCAGGTTGTAGCAGTCGCTTTCGCTGAGGCGATCGGCGGCGTCCTTGTCCATCACCCCGCGCTTGACCGCAATGGCGCGCAGGACATTGGCATCCATGCCCTTGCCGTCATCGGAGATCGACAGCAGGATGTGGTCGCCTTCCTGTTCGGCAGCGAGGATCACCTTGCCATTGCGCGACTTGCCGGCGGCTTCGCGCTCTTCCGGGGTTTCCACGCCATGGTCGACGGCGTTGCGCACCAAGTGCACCAGCGGGTCGGCCAGGGCCTCGACGAGGTTCTTGTCCAGGTCGGTCTCTTCGCCGACCAGCTCCAGGTTGATCTCTTTCTTGAGCTGGCGGGCCAGGTCGCGAACCAGACGCGGGAAGCGCCCGAAGACCTTCTTGATCGGCTGCATGCGGGTCTTCATCACCGCGGTCTGCAGGTCGGCGGTTACCACGTCCAGGTTCGAGACGGCCTTGGACATGGCTTCATCGCCGCTGTTCAGGCCCAGGCGCACCAGGCGGTTACGCACCAGCACCAGTTCGCCGACCATGTTCATGATCTCGTCCAGGCGCGCAGTGTCGACCCGCACGGTGGTCTCGGCCTCGCTGGCCGGATGCTTGTCGGCAGCGGGAGCCGCCTGACGAGCCGGCGCGGGGGCGGGGGCCTTGGCCGGTGCCGGTGCAGCGGCTGCCGCTGCGGGCTTGGCCGCCGGCTTGGCCGCAACCGTCGCCGCAGCAGCAGGCGCGCTGGCAGCGCCAGCGCCGCTGACGGCGTCGGGCGCGAACTTGCCCTTGCCGTGCAACTCGTCGAGCAGGGCCTCGAATTCGTGTTCGGAAATATGGTCACCCGCCGCTGCGGGTGCGGCAGCGGCCGGTGCGGCGGCCGCTACAGCGCCGGGCAGTGCATCGGCGGCAAAGGTGCCCTTGCCGTGCAACTGGTCCAGCAGTGCTTCGAATTCATCGTCGGTGATGTCACCGCTGGGCGCCGCGTCCGCGCCAGGTACAGCAGCAGATGCCGCCGCCACGCTGTCGGGGGCGAACTGGCCCTTGCCATGCAACTGGTCCAGCAACGACTCGAACTCGGCGTCGGTGATTTCATCGCTGGCAGCGTCCACGGCCACCGGCTCGGGCGCCTCGGCCTGGGCCTTGGCGGCATTGAGCGAGTCGAGCAACTGCTCGAACTCGCTGTCGGTGATATCACCCCCGCTCGCCTCGGCTTCAGGCTCCGGCTCGGCAACCGCCGCCACCGGCGCAGGCGCCGCCGCTTCGGCACTGGCAGGTTCGGCCAGGCGCGCCAGGGCGGCCAGCAGTTCCGGAGTGGCTGCGGTGATGTCGGTGCGCTCGCGCACCTGGCCGAACATGCTGTTGACGGTGTCCAGGGCTTCCAGGACCACGTCCATCAGTTCGGCGTCCACACGTCGTTCACCCTTGCGCAGGATGTCGAAGACGTTTTCGGCGATGTGGCAGCACTCCACCAGCTCATTGAGCTGGAGGAAGCCGGCGCCCCCTTTTACAGTGTGAAAACCGCGAAAAATTGCATTGAGCAGGTCGGCATCATCCGGGCGGCTTTCCAGCTCGACCAGTTGCTCGGACAGTTGCTCAAGAATTTCGCCGGCTTCTACCAGAAAATCCTGGAGGATTTCTTCATCGGCGCCGAAGCTCATTAAACGTGCTCCCTAAAAACCCAGGCTGGACAGCAGATCGTCGACATCGTCCTGACCGGACACAACGTCTTCACGTTTATCGGCATGAATCTGTGGTCCTTCACCCCGAGTCGGATGTTTTTCTTGATCTTTTTCGGCACGCAGCTGGTCGTGGTCATGCTCGATGCCGGCGAACCGGTCGACCTGACTCGCCATCAACACGAGCTTCAGAAGATTGCTTTCTACTTCGGTGACCAGTGCCGTGACGCGCTTGATCACCTGGCCGGTCAGGTCTTGGTAGTCCTGAGCCAGAAGAATGTCGTTGAGATGGCCGGCGACCTTGCGGTTGCCCTCGGCGCTGTGCGTCAGGAAACTGTCGACGCGCTTGACCAGCTCGCGAAACTCCGGAGCCTCGACTTCGCGGCGCATGAAGCGCTGCCAGTCGCCACTCAGGCTGGCCGCCTCGGCACTGAGGTCGTTGAGTACCGGCGTGCTTGCCTCCACCAGGTCCATGGTGCGGTTGGCAGCGCCCTCGGTCAGCTTGACCACGTACGACAGGCGTTCGGTGGCGTCGGTAATCTGCGAGACTTCCTCGGCCTGCGGCATGTGCGGATCGATCTGGAAACTGACGATCGCACTGTGCAGCTCGCGGGTAAGCTTGCCGACTTCCTGGTACAGGCCAAGGTCACGGGTCTGGTTCAGCTGATGGATCAGTTGCACCGCGTCGCCGAACCTGCCTTTTTCAAGGCTGCTGACCAGCTCCTGGGCATGTTTCTTCAGAGTCGACTCGAAGTCGTCCAAAGATGATCTTTTTTGCTCCATAAGCGCCCCCGTGGCGTACCTCAGCTATTGACGCGCTCGAAGATCTTTTCGATCTTTTCTTTCAGCACCTGGGCGGTGAACGGTTTGACCACATAGCCGTTGACGCCCGCCTGGGCGGCTTCGATGATCTGTTCGCGTTTGGCTTCGGCCGTCACCATCAGCACCGGCAGGTGCTTGAGGCGTTCATCCAGACGTACCTTGCGCAGCAGGTCGATACCGGACATGCCGGGCATGTTCCAGTCGGTCACCAGGAAATCGAAGTGACCGCTTTCGAGCATCGGCAACGCGGTGTTGCCGTCGTCGGCTTCCTGGGTATTGGTGAAGCCCAGGTCACGCAACAGGTTCTTGATGATCCGCCGCATCGTCGAAAAATCGTCGACGATGAGGATTTTCATGTCTTTGTTCAATTAGACCTCCAAGCAGTCTTTAACGCGCTCAGCGCTGAACGCGCATTCAATCAATTCGGGCACTACATTTCACGACTGTATGGAACGGCTGCTCAACGCGCCCGCCATTCCCCCAGGCGACCGCGCAAGCGTGCGGCGCACTGGCTGTGCAACTGGCTGACACGCGACTCGCTGACCCCCAGCACCTCGCCGATTTCCTTGAGGTTCAGCTCTTCGTCGTAGTACAGCGCCAGCACCAGGCGCTCGCGCTCGGGCAGGTTGGCGATTGCATCCGCCAGGGCTGCCTGAAAGCGCTCGTCTTCCAGATCGCGCGATGGCTCGAGCTGGGCACTGGCGCCGTCCTCGTGCAGGCCTTCATGTTCGCCGTCCTGCAACAGGTCGTCGAAACTGAACAGGCGACTGCCCAAGGTATCGTTCAAAATCCCGTAATAATCATCGAGACTCAATTGAAGTTCGGCAGCAACCTCGTGATCTTTAGCATCACGACCGGTTTTTGCTTCAATTGCACGAATCGCGTCACTCACCATGCGGGTATTGCGGTGTACCGAACGCGGCGCCCAATCCCCCTTGCGCACCTCGTCGAGCATGGCCCCACGGATGCGGATACCGGCATAGGTCTCGAAACTGGCACCCTTGCTGGAGTCGTACTTGTTGGAGACCTCGAGCAGGCCGATCATGCCGGCCTGGATCAGGTCTTCCACCTGCACACTGGCTGGCAGACGCGCCAGCAGGTGATAGGCAATGCGCTTGACCAAGGGTGCGTACCGCTCGATCAGCTCGTACTGGGCATCACGCGAAGCCTTGCTGTACATCCGATAGCCGCTTGCACTCATAGCACTGGTCCCGCACTGGTCGGTTGCACCAGCCGTTCGACGAAGAACTCCAGATGACCACGCGGGTTGGCAGGCAACGGCCAGCTATCGACCTTCTGAGCAATGGCCTTGAAGGCCAGCGCGCACTTGGAACGCGGAAAGGCTTCGTAGACTGCTCGCTGCTTCTGCACTGCCTTGCGGACACATTCGTCGTAGGGCACAGCACCGACGTATTGTAAGGCGACATCCAGGAAGCGATCCGTGACCTTGGTCAACTTGGCGAACAGATTGCGACCTTCCTGAGGGCTTTGTGCCATGTTGGCCAGCACCCGGAAACGGTTCATGCCGTAATCGCGGTTCAGCAGCTTGATCAGGGCATAGGCGTCAGTGATGGACGTGGGCTCGTCGCACACCACCAGCAGCACTTCCTGGGCCGCGCGCACGAAGCTGACGACCGAATCGCCGATGCCGGCCGCGGTGTCGATGACCAGCACGTCGAGGTTGTCGCCGATCTCGCTGAACGCCTGGATCAGCCCGGCATGCTGGGCCGGCGCCAGGTGCACCATGCTCTGGGTGCCGGAGGCCGCAGGCACGATGCGTACCCCGCCAGGCCCCGGCAGCAGCACGTCGCGCAGCTCGCAGCGGCCCTCGATGACATCGGCCAGTGTGCGTTTGGGGGTCAGGCCGAGCAAGACGTCGACGTTGGCCAGGCCCAGGTCGGCGTCCAGCAGCATGACCCGACGGCCAAGCTCAGCCAGCGCCAATGACAAGTTCACTGACACGTTGGTCTTGCCGACGCCACCTTTGCCGCCTGTCACGGCGATCACCTGTACGGGATGCATGCTGCCCATGTTTGTTCTTTACCTTGTCTTACTTAGACCGAGGCCACATGACTGGCTGCGCTTTCAACACCTGAAAAATGCCTGGCAGACCATTGATGTAGGTACTTTGCAACGTATACACATTTACCTCAGCCGACACGCTTGCCGTCGCTGTGGTACAGATCGGCGAACATGTCGGCCATGGCCTCTTCGCTGGGATCGTCCTGCATTTGTACACTGACCGCGCGACTGACCAGATGGTGCCGGCGCGGCAAGTGCAGATCGTCCGGAATGCGCGGCCCATCGGTCAGATAGGCCACCGGCAACTCATGCGTGATGGCCAGGCTCAGCACCTCGCCCAGGCACGCCGTTTCGTCGAGCTTGGTCAGGATGCAACCGGCCAGCCCGCAGCGCTTGTAGCTGTGGTAGGCAGCGGTCAGCACCTGCTTCTGGCTGGTGGTGGCCAGCACCAGGTAATTCTTGGCCTGGATGCCGCGCCCGGCCAGGGTTTCGAGCTGCATGCGCAGTGCCGGGTCGCTGGCCTGCAGGCCGGCGGTATCGATCAGCACCACGCGCTTGCGCAGCAGAGGGTCCAGGGCCTGGGCCAGCGACTGGCCGGGGTCGACGTGGGTCACCGACACATTCAGGATGCGCCCCAGGGTCTTGAGTTGTTCCTGGGCGCCGATGCGAAAGCTGTCCATGCTCACCAGCGCGATGTTCTGCGCGCCGTACTTGAGCACATAGCGCGCCGCCAGCTTGGCCAGGGTGGTGGTCTTGCCCATGCCGGCCGGGCCGACCATGGCGATCACGCCGCCCTCTTCTATCGGCTCGATTTCCGGCACCTGGATCATGCGGGCCAGGTGCGCCAGCAGCATGCGCCAGGCCTGGCGGGGCTCTTCGATGTCGGCAGTGATGTCCAGCACCTCGCGGGCCAGCGGCCCGGCGATGCCGATACGCTGCAGACGGCGCCAGAGGTTGGCCTGGTGCGGCTTGCTGCCCTGCAGCTGGGTCCAGGCCAGCGAGCCGAGCTGCACTTCGAGCAGCTCGCGCAGGCCCGAGAGCTCCGAGCGCATGGAATCGAACAGACGCTGATCGACCGGCGCCGGGGCCGCTGCCTGAGGCCGCACGGGGGCCTCGACCTGCGGCTCTACCAGCGGCTCGGAGGCGGTCAGCGGCAGGCCGGCGAACAACTGGCGGTTGCCCTCCTCGCCTTCGACCCGGCTGCTGAGCTCGGCCTGCGCGGTGACGATGCGCGACTGGGTCTTGCGCAGTTCGTCCTCGAGCTCGACGTTCGGCACCCGCGGCGCAAGCGCGGACAGCTTGTAGTCCAGCGCCGCCGTCAGCTCGACACCGCCAGCAATCCGTCGGTTGCCGATGATGGCGGCCTCTGCCCCCAGCTCATCACGAACCAGCTTCATGGCCTGACGCATATCAGCGGCGAAAAAACGCTTAACTTGCATATCCCACTACCTCAGCCGTTGGGGCCTACTGTGGCAACGATGGTAACTTGCTTGTTGTCAGGTATTTCCTGATACGCCAAAACATGCAAATTCGGTACAGCCAGGCGGCCAAAACGCGACAGCATCTGTCGAACGGGTCCTGCGACCAGCAGGATTGCAGGTTGCCCTTGCATCTCCTGACGCTGGGCGGCCTCGATCAACGAACGCTGAAGCTTTTCGGCCATGCTCGGCTCAAGAAGAACACCATCTTCCTGACCCTGCCCGGCCCTTTGCAAACTATTGAGCAAAATCTGTTCCAACCTTGGCTCAAGCGTGATCACAGGCAGCTCGGACTCAGTTCCTACAATGCTTTGCACGATTGCGCGGCTCAATCCTACGCGCACCGAAGCCACCAGCGCGGCGGTATCTTGACTCTTGGCGGCATTGTTGGCGATGGCTTCGGCAATGGTGCGGATGTCGCGCACCGGCACCTGCTCGGCCAGCAACGCCTGCAGCACCTTGAGCAGACCGGACAGCGGCAGCACCCCCGGTACCAGTTCCTCGGCCAGCTTGGGCGAGCCCTTGGCCAGGACCTGCAGCAGTTGCTGCACCTCTTCGTGACCGATCAGCTCGTGGCAATGCTTGTAGAGGATCTGGTTGAGGTGGGTGGCGACCACGGTGCTCGCGTCCACCACGGTGTAGCCCAGCGATTGCGCCTGGCTGCGCTGGGCCACATCGATCCACACTGCCTCCAGGCCGAAGGCCGGGTCCCTGGCGGCGATGCCGTTGAGGTTGCCGAACACCTGCCCCGGGTTGATCGCCAGTTCGCGGTCGGGGTAGATCTCGGCCTCGGCCAGGATCACCCCCATCAGCGTCAGGCGGTAGGCACTGGGGGCCAGGTCGAGGTTGTCGCGGATGTGCACGGTGGGCATCAGGAAGCCCAGGTCCTGGGACAGCTTCTTGCGTACCCCCTTGATCCGCGCCAGCAACTGCCCACCCTGGTTGCGGTCCACCAGCGGGATCAGCCGGTAGCCGACTTCCAGGCCAATCATGTCGATCGGGGTAACGTCGTCCCAGCCCAGCTCCTTGGTTTCCTGAGCACGCTGCGGCGACGGCAGCAGGTCCTGCTGGCGCTGCACTTCCTGCTGTGCCTTGACCTTGGCCTGGTTCTGCTTGCGCCACACCAGGTAGGCGCCGCCTGCGGCCATCAGGCCGAGGCTGAGGAATGCCACGTGCGGCATGCCCGGCACCAGCCCCATGACGATCATCAGGCCGCCGGACACGGCCAGCGCCTTGGGCGAATCGAACATCTGCCGGTTGATCTGCTTGCCCATTTCCTCGGAGCCCGAGGCACGGGTAACCATGATCGCGGCAGCGGTGGACAGCAGCAGCGAAGGCAGCTGCGCCACCAAACCGTCACCGATGGTGAGCAGCGCATACACGCGACCGGCGTCGCCGAAGGTCATGCCGTGCTGGAAGATACCCACAGCCATGCCGCCGATCAGGTTGATGAACAGGATCAGCAGGCCGGCGATGGCGTCACCGCGCACGAACTTGCTGGCACCGTCCATCGAACCGTAGAACTCGGCCTCCTGGGCCACTTCGGTACGCCGCGCCTTGGCCTGGGCCTGGTCGATCAGGCCGGCGTTGAGGTCGGCGTCGATGGCCATCTGCTTGCCGGGCATGGCGTCGAGGGTGAAGCGCGCGCTCACCTCGGAAATGCGCCCGGCACCCTTGGTCACCACCACGAAGTTGATGATCATGAGGATCGCGAACACCACGATACCGACCACGTAGTTGCCGCCGATCACCACCTCGCCGAAGGCCTGGATCACCTTGCCCGCGGCTTCGTGGCCGTCGTGGCCGTGGAGCATCACCACCCGCGTGGACGCCACGTTCAGCGCCAGGCGCAGCAGCGTGGCCACCAGCAGGATGGTCGGAAACACGGCGAAATCCAGCGGGCGCAAGGCGTACACGCACACCAGCAGCACGACGATGGACAGGGCGATGTTGAAGGTGAAGAACACGTCGAGCAGGAACGGCGGGATCGGCAACATCATCATTGCCAACATCACCAGCAGCAACAGCGGCACCCCCAGGTTGCCCCGGCCGAGCCCGGACAGGTTGCTACGGGCGCTGTTGATTAACTGAGAGCGATCCACCGATATTCCTCTTCAAGCAAACTTTTGACGCCATGCGGGCGCTTGGCGCTGCTATTGCAAGAAGCTTTCCAACTTTGGATCAGTGACGCGACCTTCGCCGACACTGCCGGCTCCTGCAGCGAAGGGGCCGGCACCTCGGCGCCGACGGGAAGAGCTCAAACGGTTCAGGAATCGCGGCGCAGCTCCGGCGGAATCGGCAGATCCTTGAGCGGCTCCGGCGCCTTGCCCTTGCCCGCCCGGTGCTGGCGAATCTGATACACGTAGGCCAGCACCTGGGCCACGGCCAGGTAGAGGCCGGCCGGGATCTCTTCCTCGAGCTCGGTGGAGTAGAAGATCGAACGCGCCAGCTCAGGCGATTCCAGCACCTGGATGTTGTGGGCATTGGCGATTTCGCGAATCTTCAGCGCCAGGAAATCGGTGCCCTTGGCCAGCAGCGTCGGCGCATTGCCCTTCTCGGGGTCGTACTTGAGCGCCACCGCATAGTGGGTCGGGTTGGTGATGATCACGTCGGCATCGGGGATCGCCGCCATCATGCGCCGCTGCGACATCTCGCGCTGCAGCTGGCGAATACGCTGCTTGACCTCCGGCTTGCCCTCGCTGTTCTTGTACTCGTCGCGCACCTCCTGCTTGGTCATCAGCAGCTTCTTGTGCGACTGGTACAGCTGCAACGGCACGTCCACCAGGGCAATCAGCAACAGGCCGGCGGCCATCCACAGGGCACTCCAGCCCACCACCTGCACGCTGTGGATGATCGCCTGCTCCAGCGGCTCGTTGGCAATGGCCAGCAGGTCGTCACGGTCCGACGACAACACCACCAGCGCCACGATCAGGATCACGAAGAACTTCGCCAGGGCCTTGAGCAGCTCGGTCAGTGCGTTCAGGGAAAACATGCGCTTGATCCCCGACAGCGGGTTCATGCGGCTGAACTTGGGCGCCAGGGTGCCGCCGGCAAACAGCCAGCCACCCAGCGAGATCGGCCCGATGAAGGCCACGATCAGCGCCACCAGCAATACCGGCTGCAGCGCCATCAGGGCCATCTTGCCCGAGGCCAGCAAGAAGGTGCCCATCGAGCGCTCGTCGATCAGCGTGTCGCGCGACAGGGTGAAGTTGATGCGCATGATGTCCATCAGCACTTCGGCCAGGCCACCACCGAACACCAGCAGGCCACCGGCCCCGGCCAGGGTCACCACCACCGTGTTGAGCTCCTTGGAACGGGCGATCTCGCCCTTCTCGCGGGCGTCCTTCTTCTTTTTCTCCGTGGGGTCTTCTGTCTTGTCCTGACCGCTTTCGCTCTCTGCCATGCTCAGCTCGCCCTCGCCAGCTCACGCAGCCACTGCAGGGCCTCGGAGGCCAGCGCCTGGTAATGGGAAAGGATGTCGGCCAGGACAACCCAGAAAATCCCGAGCCCCAGCACCAGGGTCAACGGGAAACCGATGGAAAAGATGTTCAGCTGCGGCGCTGCACGGGTCATCACGCCGAAGGCGATGTTCACCACCAGCAGCGCGGTGATCGCCGGCAGCACCAGCAGCAGCGCCGCGCCCAGCACCCAGCTCAGCCGCCCGACCAGGTCCCAGTAGTGGTTGACCATCAGGCCGGTGCCCACCGGCAAGGTGGTGAAGCTCTCGGTGATCACCTCGAACACCACCAGGTGCCCGTTCATCGACAGGAACAGCAGCGTCACCAGCATGCTCAGGAACTGGCTGACCACCGCCACGTTGACGCCGTTGACCGGGTCGACCATGGAGGCGAAGGCCATGCCCATCTGGATGGCCACCACCTGCCCGGCCACCACGAATATCTGGAAGAACAGTTGCAGCGACAGGCCGAACACCGCACCGATGAGGATCTGCTCGGCAATCAGCAGCAGCCCGCTGAGCGACAGCGGATTGACTTCGGGCATCGGCGGCAGGCCCGGCACCACCACCACGGTGATCGCCAGGGCCAGGTACAGGCGGATGCGCCCCGGCACCATCTTGGTCCCGATGATGGGCATGGTCATCAGCACGGCGGCAATGCGAAACAGCGGCAGGATGAAGCTCGCCACCCAGGTGGCGATCTGCGCATCGGTCAACTGGAGCATCGCGCGCTCAGCCGATCAACTGGGGAATGCTGCCGTACAACGACAGGATGTATTCCATGAACTTCTGCACCAGCCAGGGCCCGGCCACGATCAGCGTGATCAGCATCACCAGCAGGCGCGGCAGGAAGCTCAGGGTCTGTTCGTTGATCTGGGTGGCGGCCTGGAACATGGCCACCATCAGGCCCACCAGCAGGCTCGGCACCACCAGCACAGCCACGATCATGGTGGTCAGCCACAGCGCATCGCGGAACAGGTCGACAGCAACTTCTGGGGTCATGTTGTTCTCCTCGGCGCGCTAGACGCCACCGAAACTGCCGGCCAGGGTGCCCATGATCAACGCCCAGCCATCCACCAGCACGAACAGCATGATCTTGAACGGCAGGGAGATGATCAGCGGCGACAGCATCATCATACCCATGGCCATCAGCACACTGGCCACCACCAGGTCGATGATCAGGAACGGGATGAAGATCATGAAGCCGATCTGGAACGCGGTCTTGAGTTCGGAGGTGACGAAGGCCGGTACCAGGATGGTCAACGGCGCCTCGTCCGGCGTGGCGATATCGGTACGCTTGGACAGGCGCATGAACAGGTCGAGATCGCTCTCGCGGGTCTGCGCCAGCATGAAGTCCTTGAGGGGCACCTGGGCCTTGGCCACCGCGTCCTGGGCCGACAGGGTCTCGGCCAGGTACGGCTGCAGGGCATCCTTGTTCACCCGGTCGAATACCGGCGCCATGATGAACAGGGTCAGGAACAGCGCCATGCCGGTGAGGATCTGGTTCGACGGCGTCTGCTGCAGGCCCAGGGCCTGGCGCAGGATCGAGAACACGATGATGATCCGGGTGAAGCTGGTCATCAGGATCACGAACGCCGGAATGAAGCTCAGCGCCGTCATGATCAGCAGGATCTGCAGGCTGACCGAGTACTCCTGCTGCCCATCCGCCCCGTTGGACAGGGTGATCGCCGGAATCGACAGCGGGTCGGCGGCCAGGGCCAGCGGCGCTGCGAACATCAGCAGCAGGGTCAACAGCATGCGCAATGCGCCCATCACGACTTGTCCTTTTGATCCTTGCCCAGCAGCTCCATCAGGCGCTGGGCGAATTCGGGCGTAGCCTGGCGGGCGCTGGCCGGTACCTGCACCGGCTCGGCCAGCACATGCAACGCGGTAAGGCTGCCCGGCGTATGACCGATCAGTATCTGTTCGTTGCCCACCTGCACCAGCAGCAGCCGATCACGCGGGCCGACCACGCGCGTGCCGACGATCTCGATGACCTGCTGGCCACGCGGCGTCACGTTCTGCACCCGGCGCAGCAGCCAGGCGAGAAAGAAGATCAGGCCCAGCACCAGCAACAACCCCAGCACCAGACGGCCCAACTGCCCGCTGGCACTGCCGGCTGCTGCCGTGGTCGCCGCGGCTGTCGTGGCCGCGGGCTGTGCCGCCAGTGCCAGGTCGAGCCAGAGCAGGCCGACCCCGGTCAGCCCCGCTTGCAGAAGACGCTTCACTCAGCGCAGCTTCTTGATGCGTTCGCTCGGGCTGATCACGTCGGTCAGGCGGATGCCGAACTTCTCGTTCACCACCACCACCTCGCCGTGCGCGATCAGGGTGCCGTTGACCAGCACGTCCAGCGGCTCGCCGGCCAGGCGGTCCAGCTCGATCACCGAACCCTGGTTCAGTTGCAGCAGGTTGCGGATGTTGATTTCGGTGCTGCCCACTTCCATCGAGATGCTCACCGGAATATCCAGGATCACGTCCAGGTTCGGGCCGTCCAGGGTCACTGCATCGTTGCCCTTGGGCGAGCTGCCGAATTCTTCCATCGGCAGGCGGTTGGGCGAGCCGGCACTGCTGCCGCCGTCAGCCGCCAACAGCGCGTCGATGTCGGACTGGCCGGCGTCGCCGGTCTCGCTCAGGGCTGCTGCCCACTCATCGGCCAGGGCCTGGTCTTCCATGGAGGTGATATCGTTTTCGTCAGCCATCTTGTCCTCGACGGGGCAATCAATTCGGAGTTAAAGCCAGGGTACCGATCAGCGGCGCTCGATCGGCTCGGTTACTTGCAATGCCAGTGTGCCCTTGTGCGAGCCCAACTTGGCCTTGAACGACGGTACGCCATTGGCGCGCAGTACCAGCTCGTCCGGCAGTTCGACCGGGATCACATCACCCGGCTGCATGTGCAGGATGTCGCGCAGGCGCAGCTCGCGGCGTGCCACGGTGGCGCTGATCGGCACGCTGACGTCCAGCACGTCTTCGCGCAGGGCCTTGATCCAGCGTTCGTCCTGGTCGTCCAGGTCGGACTGGAAGCCCGCGTCGAGCATTTCGCGCACCGGCTCGATCATCGAGTAGGGCATGGTCACGTGCAGGTCGCCGCCACCGCCATCGAGTTCGATGTGGAAGGTGGACACCACCACCGCCTCGCTCGGGCCGACGATGTTGGCCATGGCCGGGTTGACCTCCGAGTTGATGTACTCGAAGTTGACCGGCATGATCGCCTGCCAGGCTTCCTTGAGGTCGACGAAGCACTGGTCCAGCACCATGCGCACCACGCGCAATTCGGTGGGCGTGAACTCGCGACCCTCGATCTTGGCGTGACGACCGTCACCGCCGAAGAAATTGTCCACCAGCTTGAACACCAGCTTGGCATCGAGGATGAACAGCGAGGTGCCGCGCAACGGCTTGATCTTCACCAGGTTGAGGCTGGTGGGCACGTACAGCGAGTGCACGTACTCACCGAACTTCATCACCTGCACGCCCCCCACTGCCACATCCGCCGAGCGGCGCAGCAGGTTGAACATGCTCACGCGGGTATACCGGGCGAAACGTTCGTTGATCATTTCCAGGGTCGGCATGCGCCCGCGCACGATCCGGTCCTGGCTGGTCAGGTCGTAGCTCTTGATGCTGCCGGGGTCGGCGCCGCTATCGGTTTGCACCAGCCCGTCGTCGACGCCGTGCAGCAGGGCATCGATCTCATCCTGGGACAGCAGGTCCTGCATGGCCATCTTGGGCTCCTACTGCAATACGAAATTGGTGAACAGCAACTGGTCGATCACCAGCTTGCCGACTTCTTTCTGGGCCACTTCCTGCACGCTGGCGGTGGCCTTCTGGCGCAGCATCTCCTGGCCGACCGGGGTCGCCAGGGAGTCGAACGGCTGGCCGGAGAAGAGCATCACCAGGTTGTTGCGGATCACCGGCATGTGCACTTTCAGCGCATCCAGCGCAGCCTGGTCGCGCCCCTGCATGGTGATGCTCACCTGCATGTAGCGCTGACGACCGTTCTGGTTGAAGTTGACGACGAAGGCTGGCGCCAGCGGCTCGTAGATGGCCGCAGGCCTGACGTTGCTGACGGTTGCCGGGTCGACCTGAGGTTTGCTGTCGCCCCTTTGCAGGAAGAACCAGGTGGCGCCCACCGACAAGCCGATGGCCAGCAGCAATGCCAGCACCAGCAGCAGGATCAGCTTGAGTTTGCCTTTTACGGCGGGGTCTTTCACTGCTTCGCTCTTCGCCATGCCAATAATCCGTCACTCACAAGAGGTTTGTCCCACATGGCGAGGGTTGAGCAAGTGTTATGCCAGATTTGCGGGCCACACCGGCCCGATTGAGGAAGGCGACGAACGCAGGGGCAGATTCATCCGTGAAGGGCTGGGCAGCCGCCCCGCAACGCCCAGCCCTCCCCGTGCAATCAGGCGTAGAAATCGACCGCGCTGGACCCCAGCACCACCGGTCGCTCCACGGGCTGGGCCGCCGCGTCGGCGTCGGCCTCTTCGCCGCCCGCGCCTTCATTGCGACGCGCGGCCACGCCGCTGAGCTTCGAGGTGCCGTCCTGCGAGCCCTGCTGCTCGCGGGACTGGTCGGCCACGTTCACGTCAGGTTGCGCCAGCCCCTGTTCGGCGAACATTTCCTTGAGCCGGCTGGCCTGGTTTTCCAGCGCTTCGCGCACCACCACGTTGCCACTGGTGAAGGTGATCTGCGCCTGCTGCTCGGGTGTCATGTGCACGCGAATGTCCAAGCGCCCCAGTTCGGCTGGCTCCAGCTTGATTTCAGCCGACTTCAGGTTCTGGCTGGACAGGTACATCACGCGATTGACCAGGCCCTCGGTCCAGCCACCCTGGTGCATCGCCAGCGGCTGGTTCAGCGGCATCGCCACCGGCACCGCATTGGCGGTCTTGGGCGTCGCGGCCTGGGTCAGCGCGCTGAGGCGCTCGGCAAAGTCATCGACACGGGTATCGCTGGAGGCGCCCTTGAGGTCCTTCAGGCCGTCATCGAGCAGGTTGCTGAAGCCCTTCTCGCCCGGCTCGCTGTCGCCCGGATCGGCCTGACGCGGGTCGAGCATGGCCGCCAGGGTATTGACGGCAGGCTGGCCCTGGGTGGCTTCGGGTTGCGCCGTGGTCGGCTTGCTGGCATGGGCAGAGGTGGTGCCCTGGGCCTGGGCGTTCTGCTCCAGGGCCAGGCGCAATGCCGGCAGGTCCTCGAGCACGTCGCCGGCCGGGTCGAAAGCGGGTTCTTCCGGGGCCGGTGGCTGCGGCGCGACGGCCGGGGCCTGCACCTGGGCCTGCAACTGTGCGGCAGCCGCCTGCACCACTGGGGCCACCGCTTCGGCCTGAGCCTGGATCAGCTGTGCACCGGCCTGGGCGTCAGTAACCTGACCCGCCACCAGGCTCGAATCGAGCAGTTGAAGGTCATCGGCAACTGGCGTCGACTCGTCCGATACCGGCTTCTGTTCAGGCAATGAATTGCCGCTGTCGGCAACAGTGCGCTCCTGATCGGTCGCCGTCTTGCCGGCATTTGCCGCCCCGGCTGCAACGCCCGCCTTGTCGGCATTGGGCACATCCGCCTTGGCCGGCAGCTTGTCGCGGGACTGATCGGCATACACCTTGGAGAAGCCCGCAGCCTTGTCATTGGCGACCTGGGGCACCTTTTCGGGCGCTGGCGCAGCCGTGCGCGAGGCCTTGGCCACGGCGGACGGTTGCAGCAGCGGGTTTGAAGCGACAGGCATGGGAAGGGTCTCCACTACAGAAGCGCGAACTTGAATAGCGAAGAGACTGCAAGAGTCGCGCCAGGTTTGCGCTACACAGGATGCCTGGCCGCCTGCGGCGACACGCGCTCCAACTCGGCGACATAGAAGGGACGCACTTCGAGGTACTCGCACCTGATCTGGCTGATCAGGTCCTCGATGCCGTGTGCCGGCTGCTCCATCACGCGCACTTCCAGCTGCCGACACAACTCGGCCAGGTCGGTGGCGCCCATGTTGCTGCAGCTACCCTTGAAACTGTGGGCAGCCTCACTCAGCTGCCGGGGGGAGCGGGCGTCGCGCAGTTGCACCATGCGCTTTTCGCAATCGGCCAGGAAGGTCTCCAGCAACTCGGCATACTGGCTACCCATGACCTCCCGCAACTCGCCCACTACCTTGTTATCGATACGCTGATCGGACACTTGCTCACTCCTTGATCAAGTTCAATTATGCCAGAGCCACCCAGGCGAACTCCACGCGGGCCCTGCGCCCTCCGTCGGCCCATTCGGCGTGACGGCTCAAACGCCGGATCAGGCTCAGGCCACGCCCGCACAACCGCTGCTCCAACACCGGTCGGGCCAGCACTGTACCCACATCGAAGCCACTGCCGCTATCTTCGATCTCAATCACCAGACGCCCGCCACCCGCTACGGGTTCAACCTGAAGGTGCAAGCGTATGTAACCTTCCTGCAATGCCTGCAGGCGTCGGCTGCGCTCCTGATAATAGGCGGCAAACCCCTGGGCGTCGCGCTTGAGGGCCGAGTCGAGGGCCAGCACACCGTGCTCCAGTGCATTGGTGTAGAGCTCGTTGAGCACGCTGTGCAGCGCACCGCTCTGGGGGCGCAGGCCGTGTATTTCCTGCAGTACCTGCAACAGATAGGGCAAGG
Organism: Pseudomonas sp. VE 267-6A; assembly: GCF_024126555.1. Lineage (NCBI taxonomy): Bacteria > Pseudomonadati > Pseudomonadota > Gammaproteobacteria > Pseudomonadales > Pseudomonadaceae > Pseudomonas > Pseudomonas sp. VE 267-6A. Next base: position 58,642 of record NZ_JAMYBY010000019.1, on the reverse strand, counting down.
GGTTGAAGCGTTTGAGGGTCTGCGCGCGAAACTCGAACGACAGCGACCAGTCCAGCGGGCTGGACTGGCCGCTGTCCGAATAGACAAGCGGCGGCGGGGCCAGTGTCTGGGGCTCGACCACACTGATCTCGAGCATGCTGACATCGTCGCGGGACTGGCCGCGAAAGTCTTCGAGCGCCTGCAGTACATCCTCGAACAGTTGCTGCGGCGCACGGTTGCGCGCAAACACCTGGCGCAGGCGCTCCACCCCGAACAGTTGCTCGTCCTGGTCGCAGGTATCCACCACCCCATCGGACAGCAGGAACAGGCGATCCCCCAACGCCAGCGACACCACCTCGGGGTGCTCGTCGAAACGCTCCGGCGCCAGCACCCCCAAGGGCAAGTGCCGCGACACCAGCGCCTGGGGCTCGCCACCGGCCGCGGGCAGCAGGTAGCCGTCCGGCATGCCGCCGTTCCATACCTCGGCCAGGCGCCGCTCGAAACTCAGGCTGAGCATCATTGCGCAGCAGAACATGTCGACCGGCAGGATGCGCTTGAGCTTGGCGTTCATCTCGCGCAAGGTTTCGGCCAGGCCGTAGCCCTTGGCGGTCATGCCGTAGAACACCTCGGCCAACGGCATGGCGCCCACTGCAGCCGGCAGGCCATGGCCAGTGAAGTCGCCCAGCAGCACATGCATTTCACCGGTCGGCGTGAACGCCGCCAGCAGCAGGTCGCCGTTGAACAGCGCATAGGGAGATTGCAGGTAGCGGATGTTCGGCGCATTCAGGCACCCCGAGTGCGTGACCTGATCGAACACCGCCTTGGCCACCCGCTGCTCGTTGAGCAGGTGACCGTGGTGGCGCGCCAGCTCGTCGCGCTGCTCCAGCACGGTCGCCTGCAGGCGACGCAGGCGATCCATCGCCTTGATCTTGGCGGCCAGGATCACCGGGCGATAAGGCTTGGGCAGAAAGTCGTCGCCACCAGCCTCCAGGCAACGCACCAGGGCCTGCTCCTCACTCAGCGAGGTAAGAAAGATGATCGGCACCAGCGCCTGGCCAGCCATCAGCTTGATCTGGCGAGCCGCCTCGAAGCCGTCCATCACCGGCATCAGCGCGTCGAGCAGCACCAGTTGCGGACGCAGCTCGGCAAACAGCGCCACTGCCTGCGCACCATTCTCGGCCGTGATCACCGAGTGCCCCTGCTCGCGCACGATGCGCGCCAGCAACAGGCGGTCGGTGGCGCCATCTTCGGCAATCAGCACGGTCAGCGACGACTGCTCGTTCACGAGGTCGCTCAAGTGATCTCGAACAGCTTGTCGAAATTGGAGATGGCGAGGATCTTGCGAACGTCGGAGCTGGCGTTGATCACCCGTATATACGCATCGTCGCCGCCGGCGTGGTCACGCAGCAGCAGGAGCATGCCCAGGGCGGAGCTGTCGAGATAGGTGGCGTCCTTCAAGTCGACGACCACGCCCTTGGAAGGTACTGGCTCGCGCTCGTAGCATTCACGAAACGCCTGGTGCTTGCCGAAATCGAACCGTCCCTTGACCCTGATCGTCAGGCTGTTCCCATCCGGCGATAGATCGTGCTCCACGGCCATATGCTCGACTCCTTCGATCATGGCGATTGCAGACACCACAGGTTTAGCAGCCCGCCCGCCCCTGGGCAACCTGCGCCGACCAATGCCGTGCTAGAAGCGATCGTGGCGCGGCAATCGCTGGGACAATTCGTCGAGCAGCTTCTGCTCGCGCTTGTCCTCGAGCATGCGGGCTTCATCGCGGTAGCGCTGTACCAGCTTGCGCAGGCCCTCGACCCGGGCGTAGGCCTGCTGCCAGGTGGCCCGTGCGTTGTTGAGGTTGGTCTGGTGCCACACCAGGCTCTGGTGTTGCTGGGCCACGGCGGTGTCCAGCTGGCTGAGAAAGCGCTGATAGCCCAGCAGCCAGCTGCCTGAAACGCCCTGGCCGCCCTTTTCCATCCACTGGTTCTGGTACTCGCTGCGAAACTGGTCCAGTTCCCGGAGCTTGGTTTCGGCCATGCTCACCTGCTGCTGGAAATGCCCGAGGCGCTGCACAGCCTTGCGCTCGGCCTCCTCGGCCATCTCCACCACCGGCACCAGGCGCGCGGCACGACTTGGCAGGGCCATCGGTTATCAGCCCGAAGCCGCTGGGGCGAACACCGCCGCCAGTTCATCGCGGCTCTGCTCATGGCTGACGTTTTCATTGAGCCCCTGGCGCAGGTACTGCACCAGCTTGGGTTGCAGGGAAATCGCCAGGTCCGTCTCGCGGTCGCCGCCAGCCACATAGGCACCCACGCTGATCAGGTCGCGGCTTTGCGACAGGCGCGACCAGAGCTGCTTGAACTGCTGGGCCTGGGTCATCTGCTCGGGGCTGACCACCTGCGGCATGACCCGACTGATCGAAGCCTCGATATCGATGGCCGGGTAATGCCCCTCTTCGGCCAGGCGCCGGGACAGCACGATATGGCCGTCGAGTACGCCCCGCGCGGAGTCGGCAATCGGGTCCTGCTGGTCGTCGCCTTCGGACAACACGGTGTAGAAGGCGGTGATCGAGCCACCACCGGCCTCGCCGTTGCCGGCGCGCTCCACCAGCTTGGGCAGCTTGGCGAACACGGAAGGTGGATAGCCCTTGGTGGCTGGCGGCTCGCCGATGGCCAGGGCGATTTCCCGCTGGGCCTGGGCGAAACGGGTCAGCGAATCCATCAGCAACAGCACGTTCTTGCCCTTGTCGCGAAAGTACTCGGCGATCCGCGTGCAGTACATGGCGGCGCGCAGGCGCATCAGCGGTGCATCATCGGCAGGGGATGCCACCACCACCGAACGCTTGATGCCCTCCTCGCCCAGGATGTGCTCGATGAACTCCTTGACCTCACGCCCCCGCTCACCGATCAGCCCCACCACGATGATGTCGGCCTCGGTGAAACGGGTCATCATGCCCAGCAGCACACTCTTGCCCACGCCGGTACCGGCGAACAGGCCCAGGCGCTGGCCACGGCCCACCGTCAGCAGGCCATTGATGCTGCGAATGCCCACGTCCAGCGGCTGGCTGATGGGGTCGCGGTTGAGTGGGTTGATGGTGGGGCCGTCCATCGGCACCCAGTCCTCGGCCTTCATCCCGCCCTTGCCATCCAGCGCCCGGCCGGCACCATCCAGCACGCGACCGAGCATGCTCATGCCCATCGGCAGGCGGCCGCTTTCGGCCAGCGGCACCACCCGCGCACCGGGCGCGATGCCGGCAACGCTGCCCACCGGCATGAGAAATACCCGGTCACCGGCAAAGCCCATGACCTCGGCCTCGACCTGCACCGGATGGTAGCTGTCATCGTTGATCACCAGGCAGCGGCTGCCGACGGCAGCGCGCAGGCCTTCGGCCTCCAGGGTCAGGCCGACCATGCGCAACAACCGCCCCTCCACCACCGGCTGCGCCGGCAGGCTTACGGCCTCGGCATAGGTGCCCAGGCGCTTGCCGAAGCTGGTGCGGTCAAGGCGCATCGGGCGTGGCCTCGCGGGTGCCCGCGTCGCCAGCAAGGTCGACGTGCAAGTCTGGCGCGGCAGGGTGCAGGCCCTGGTCATGCAACTGGTCGAACAACTGGGTCATGGCCTTTTCGATGCGGGTCTCGACGGTGGCGTCGATACGGCTGTGCAACGTCTCGATGCGGCAACCACCGGGCAACAGGGCGTCGTCTTCGAGCAGGCGCCAGTTTTCCTCATGACGCTCGCGCAGGGCCTTGGCCAGCTCGAAGTCCTGCGGATTGACATGAATGCGGATGTTTTCGGCGCCCATCGGCAGCAGCTTGAGGGCCTCGCGCAGCACGTGGGTGATCTGGCTGGAGTCGGTGGCCAGCTCACGCCCGATCACCTCGCGGGTGATGCGGCTGACCATGTGCACCAGGGCCTTCTCGATCTGGTTGTCCTGCTCGGCGATCGGGTCGAGCAGGTGGCCCATCAGCTGCTCCAGGCTCGCCAGCTTGGCGCTCAGGGCCACTTCGGCCTCCTGGCGGACCTTGAGCTGGGTGCTGTGAAACCCTTCGCGCTCGCCGGTGGCAAAGCCTTCGTTGTAGGCTTCCTGGCGAATGCTTTCGAGCTCTTCGAGGGTCAGCGGCTGGACTTCTTCCAGCGGCACTTCTTCGACTTCCTCGACGATTTCCGGCTCGGGTTCGGGCTCGGGTTCCGGCTCCGGGTCGAAGCTGGGCAGCGCCCAGCGGTCGAAGCCCTCGACGTCGCGGGCGGGGATCAGTTCACTCAGGTGCTCGTTGGTCGACATGATTCCACGCGTTCAATTGGGTAGGCGCCGGGGTGGTCGGCGATGCGGCCGCCAGGCACCGGCGTGTACCGCGTTGAGGCATCCGCCGGCAAGGCCGGCTCCTGTGGAGGAGCCGGGGCCGGCGAACGGCTTTAGATCATTTCTTCGGCGCCCTTGCCGCCAAGCACGATCTCGCCGGCTTCGGCCATGCGCCGGGCAATGGTGAGGATCTCTTTCTGCGCCGTTTCCACGTCGCTGACCCGCACCGGGCCCTTGGCCTCGAGGTCGTCACGCAGCAGCTCGGAAGCCCGCTTGGACATGTTCTTGAAGATCTTGTCCTTGACCTTCTCGTCGGCGCCCTTGAGCGATACCACCAGCACGTCCGAGGACACTTCGCGCAACAGCGCCTGGATACCGCGGTCGTCGACATCGGCCAGGTTGTTGAAGACGAACATGAGGTCTTCGATCTGCTCGGACAGCTCGCCGTCGACGTCGCGAATCGCGTCCATCAGCTGGCCTTCGACCGAACTGTCGAGGAAGTTCATGATGTCGGCCGCGCGCTTGATACCGCCCAGGGTGGTACGCGCCGCGTTGGAGTTGCCCGAGAACTGCTTCTCCAGAATCTGGTTGAGCTCCTTGAGCGCCGCCGGCTGCACGGTGTTGAGCGAGGAGACGCGCAGGATGATGTCCAGGCGCACCTTGTGATCGAAGTTGCCCAGCACCTCACCAGCCTGGTCGGGGTCCAGGTAGGCCACCACGATGGCCTGGATCTGCGGGTGCTCGTAGCGGATCACGTCGGCCACGGCACGCGGCTCCATCCACTTCAGGCTGTCCAGGCCGCTGGTGTTGCCACCCAGCAGGATGCGGTCGATCAGGCCGTTGGCCTTGTCCTCGCCCAGGGCCTGGGTGAGCATCTTGCGGATGTAGCCGTCGGAGCCGACACCCAGGCTGGTCTGGTCGCCGACGATCTCGACGAACTCGCTCATCACCTGCTCGACCTGTTCACGATGGACGTTGCCCATCTGCGCCATGGCCACGCCGACCCGCTGCACTTCCTTGGGGCCCATGTGGCGCAACACCTGCGCCGCATCGGTTTCACCCAGCGACAGCAGCAGGATGGCCGCCTTGTCGACACGGGTCAGTTTGGCGGTAAGGGCTCGATTATCACTCATCGGCGTTGATCCACTCTTTCACGACCTGGGCCACACGACCCGGGTCTTCGGCCACCAGGCTCTTGATTGCGTTCAGCTGAGCGTCGTAACCCTCGCTCGGGCTAGGCAACAGAATGCTTTGCGGACCACCCAGGCTGACGCGGTCGTTGGCCAGATCGCCATCCAGACCGAGCATGCCGCCCAGTTCCATGTCGCCATCGGCACCGGCGCCCTGCTTGCCGTTGCCGGTGATGTTGTTGAGCACCGGGCGCAGCACGCCGAACACCAGCACCAGGATGAACAGCACGCCCATGACCTGCTTGATGATGTCCCAGAACCACGGTTGCTGGTAGAACGGAATCTCGGTGAACACTTCGCCACGGTCGGCGGCGAATGGCACGTTGATCACGCTGACGCTGTCACCGCGGCTGGCATCGAAGCCGACGGCGTCCTGCACCAGGCGCGTGAAGCGCGCCAGGTCTTCGGCCCCCCATGGGGCGCGTGTCGACTCGCCAGTGGCCGGGTCGAGCTTGACCTGGTCGTCGACCACCACCGCGACCGACAGGCGGCTCAGGCGCCCCTGCTGCTGGCGGGTGTGGCTGATGGAACGGTCCAGTTCGAAGTTCTTGGTCGACTGCTGACGCTTGTCGGCCGGGTACGGTGCGAGCATCGGCTGGCCGGTGGCCGGGTCCATGATCTGCTGGCCGTTGGCGTCCAGCAGCGGCTGGCCTGGTTGCACCATGCCCGCGGCAGCCTGTGCCTGACCGGTCTGCTGTGGCGCAGTGGCCGGGCCGGGTGGCTGGTTGCTCAGGGCACCAGGTACGCCCTGCGGGCCCATGCTGCTGGAGCGTTGTTCGTTCACCGACTGCTCGCTGCGCAAGGCAGGCTGGTCGGGGTTGAACTGTTCGGAGGTGGACTCGACCGCACTGAAGTCGACGTCGGCGGAGACTTCGGCCTTGTAGCGGTCGTTGCCCAGCACCGGCAACAGAATGTTGTGCACGCGCTGGGTGAGCATGCCTTCCATGCGGCGGCTGTAGTCGAACTGCTTGCCGGCCATGGTCAGCTCGGAGTTCTCGCCCTGGTCGGACAGCAGGTTGCCCTTCTGGTCGACCACGGTCACCTGGGACTTGTTCAGCTCCGGAACGCTGGACGCCACCAGGTTGACGATGGCCGCCACCTGGCCGGGCTCGAGGCCACGCCCCGAATACAGCTCGACCAGTACCGAGGCACTGGGCTTGCGCTCGTCGCGCACGAACACCGAGCTTTTCGGAATGGCCAGGTGCACGCGGGCACCCTTGACGTTGTTCAGGCTGGAGATGGTACGCGCCAGCTCACCTTCCAGGCCGCGACGATAACGGGTGGCCTCCATGAACTGGCTGGTGCCCAGCCCCTGCTCCTTGTCGAGCAGTTCGAAGCCGACGTTGCCGTCGCCTGGCGCCACGCCAGCCGCGGCAAGTTTCAGGCGCGCACGGGAGAGGTCTTCGGACTTGACCAGCAGCGCCCCGGAGCTGGGCTCGACGTTGTAGGCGATGTCGGCGGCGGATAGGGTGTCCATGACCTGCTTGGTGTCCATGCCGGCAAGGCTTGGGTACAGCGGGCGGTAGTCGGGTTGCTGCGACCACAGCACCACGGCAAAGCCGATCGCCACGCTCGCCGCCAACCCGACCAGCAGGCCGACCTGACGCAGCATGGGCATCTCTGCGATGTTTTCCAGAAAGGACATGCCGAACAGCGGCGGCTTGGGCGCCGGGCTGCCTTTGGCGGGCACGTTATCAACGACTGCTTCGGCCATGACTCAATCTCGCCCTTATACCGGCATCTGCATGATGTCTTGATACGCCTGCACCAGCTTGTTGCGCACCTGGGTCAAGGCCTGGAACGACACGCTGGCCTTCTGCGAGGCGATCATCACGTCGGTAAGGTCGACGCCGCTCTTGCCGATCTCGAAGGCGTTGGCCAACTGGGTGGACGCCTGCTGGGTATCGCTGACCTTGTTGATGGCCTGGCCAAGCATGTCGGCAAAACCGCTCGAGCCAAGCTCTGGCGCAGGGGCAGCCTTCGACATCGACATGGCGTCCGCCTGCATGGCCCGCATGTCCAACATCAATCGATTAAATTCAACACCTTGGCTCATTGACTCTTCTCTCCGACGACCCGCATTTTTTTGACACTACGCAGCGGACAGGCAGAACTTAGCAACAAGAGTGCCAGCTCTACCCACAGGACCAACAAAAACGACCGGTTACGGCGTCACACGCCGCTGGCGTAGAGACTCGCCTCCACATCCAGGCCGGCATCACGCATCTGTGCCAGCTTGTAGCGCAAGGTGCGCGGGCTGATGCCCAGACGCTCGGCAGCCTCCTTGCGGCGCCCGCGCTCGGCGCGCAGGGTATCGATGATCATCTGGAACTCGTGGCGGCGCAGATCATCCCCCAGCCCGGCTGGCTCGGACGGCTCGGCCAGCACCGGCACCGGCTCTACGGGCGATGCCGCCAGCAGCGGCAGCACCCCGGCCAGGCAGAAGTCCGCCGCCTCGATCACCCCGCCCTGCTGCAGGATCAGCGCCCGCTGGATGGCGTTGTCCAGCTCGCGCACGTTGCCCGGCCACGGATAGCCTTGCAGGCAGGCCTGGGCCTGGGCCGACAGGCGCACGGGGGCATGCTTCATTTTATTGACGTGTCGCGCCAGCAGACGCTCGGCCAGCGGCAGAATGTCGGCGCTGCGCTCGCGCAGCGGCCGCCAGGCCAGCGGGAACACCGACAGGCGATAGAACAGGTCTTCGCGAAACCGCCCCGCCGCCACTTCGCCGGCAAGGTCGCGGTTGGTGGTGGCGACCACGCGGATGTCCAGCGCGATCGGCTTGCGCCCGCCTACCCGCTCGACCTCGCGCTCCTGCAGCACCCGCAGCAGCTTGGCCTGCAGCCCCAGCGGCATTTCGGAAATCTCGTCGAGCAGCAGCGTGCCACCGTCGGCCTGCTCGAACTTGCCTGGCTGGGCGGCTATCGCCCCGGTGAACGAGCCCTTTTCATGTCCGAACAACGTGGCTTCGAGCATGTTGTCGGGGATGGCGGCGCAGTTGATGGCCACGAATGGCTGGTCGGCACGCAGGGACTGCTGGTGAATGTAGCGCGCCAGCACCTCCTTGCCGGTGCCCGATTCGCCGGAAATCAGCACGGTGGAATCACTGCGCGCCACCCGCGCGGCCAGTTCGAGCAACTGCGCACTGGCAGGCTCGCGCGCCACCGGACCGTCGGCGTCCGCGCCGCTGGCAACGCCCAGGGCATGACGGGCCACCAGGTCGAGCAAAGCGCGCGGCTCGAAGGGCTTGACCAGATAGTCCGCAGCGCCCTGGCGCATCGCATCCACTGCACGCTCAACGGCGGCGTGCGCGGTCATCAGCAACACCGGCAACTGCGGCTGGCGGGCCCGCAACGCGGCCAGCAACTGGTGGCCGTCCATGCCCGGCATGTTGACGTCGCTGACCACCAGGCTGAAGGGCTGACTGGCCGCCACTTCCAGCGCTTCTTCGGCCGAGCCCACTGCATGATAGGCAAAACCGCCCAGCTCCAGGGTATCGGCCAGGGCCTGGCGCAGTACGCGGTCATCCTCGACCAGCAGAACCTTGATCGCCCTCATGCCGTTGCCTCCAGCGGTGCGCCGATCAGCGGCAGGGTCACCAGCGCGCAGGTACCGCGCCCGGGGCGCGAGCGCAGCTGCACGGTGCCCTGGTGCGCGCGGGCAACCGCCATCACCACCGCCAGGCCAAGCCCGGTGCCGGTGGCCTTGGTGGTCAGGAACGGCTCGCCCAGGCGCGCCAGCAATGCACTGTCGATGCCCGGCCCGGCATCGCTGATGCACAGGCGCAGGCTCTGCCCGCGACGATACAGGTGTACCTTGAGCCGAGCAGCGCCGGGCGCGGCCTGCAGGGCGTTTTCAATGAGATTGAGCAGCGCCCCCACCAGGGTGTCGCGGTTGCACAGCAATTCACCCAGGTGGCTGTCGCACTGCCAGCGCACAGCATGCCCCTGTACATGTACCTGCGCGGCCTGCTGCAGCGCCTGGAACAACGCCTTGGGGGTCACACGGTCGGTCAGCGGCAGTTCGCCGCGGGCGAACACCAGCATGTCGCGTACCTGGTGCTCGAGTTCGTGCAGACGCTCCTTGAGGCTGCCGGCAAAACGCTGACGGGTGTCCAGCGGCAGGTCCTGCTCGGCCAGGTGACTGGCATACAGCAAGGCGGCCGACAGTGGCGTGCGGATCTGATGCGCCAGCGAGGCCACCATTCGCCCCAGGGTCGACAGGCGCTCGTGCCGCGCCAGCTGGCTTTGCAGGTGGCGGGTTTCGGTGAGATCGGTCAACAGCACCAGCTGGCCCGGCTCGGCATCCAGCGAGCGGGTAGCGATCGACAGGCGGCGACCATCGCGCAGCGACACTTCGTGGCCGTCGTCCTCGCGCGGCGCAAAGCTGCGGGCGATCACCTGACGCCACAGCTCGCCCACCAGCGGCTGACCCAGCAGTTCGACGGCGGCCGGGTTGGCCTCGCGCACGCGGCCCTGGCCGTCGATCACGATCACCCCGCCGGGCAACAGCGACAGCAGGTTCTGCAGGCGGTTGGCCAGTCGCTCCTTCTCCGCCAGCTCCGCCATGCGCTGCGCACTGACCACGGCCAACTCCCCCTTGAGCTCGGTGACACGGGCCTCGAGCAGGTTGTAGGACTGGCTCAACTGGGTCGACACCTGGTCGAACAGGGCAAACGCCTGCTCGAGCCCCTGACGACTCTGCTGTTCGGCGGCGTCAGAACGCCTGGGCTCGGCGGCGGGGATGTGGGCGGCGTGGGGCATGGGTTGCTCTCTCGCATGGCTCACCGTCATAAAACGGTATGTTGCCAGCGGTATAGCAATAGACGTGCCGGATACTTTGACGGGGGGTTGCCAGCAGCAGCGGCGCGCCGCCCAAAGCCAGCAAGGGCAGGCTTTACAGCCCTGTGGAAAATAGGGGTATGCGTTCGGCAGGCCCCGGTCGGGGCCTGCCGGCAGGAAGCAGGCGTCAATCCTCCGCCTGTTCGTCTCCATCGCGACGGCTCATGCCGTACTTGCGCATTTTTTCCACCAGCGTGGTGCGGCGGATGCGCAGGCGCTCTGCGGCACGCGCCACGATACCGTTGGCATCGTCCAGCGCCTGCTGGATCAGGCCCTGCTCGAGGCTGCCCAGGTAGTCCTTGAGGTCGAGACCTTCGGGCGGCAACATCGCATGGTTGCTGAAATTGGGCGTATGGCCGTTGATTGCCACGCGCTCTTCCAGGTCCGAGCGCAGGCTGTCGACCAGTTGCTCGTCCTCATCATCGACGTAGCGGAACTTCTTCGGCAGCTCGGACACGCCGATCACGCCATACGGGTGCATGATCGCCATGCGCTCCACCAGGTTCGCCAGCTCGCGCACGTTGCCCGGCCAGCCATGGCGGCACAGCGACATGATCGCGGCGGAATTGAAGCGGATCGACCCCCGCTTCTCGTGCTCCATGCGCGAGATCAACTCGTTCATCAGCAGCGGAATGTCTTCGACCCGCTCACGCAGCGGGGCCATCTCGATCGGGAACACATTGAGGCGGTAGTACAGGTCTTCGCGAAAGCTGCCCACCTCGATCATGCTCTCGAGGTTCTTGTGGGTGGCGGCGATGATGCGCACATCGATGCTCTGGGTCTTGTTGCTACCCACACGCTCGAAGGTGCGCTCCTGCAGCACGCGCAGCAGCTTGACCTGCATCGGCAGCGGCATGTCGCCGATTTCGTCGAGGAACAGGGTGCCGCCATTGGCCAGCTCGAAACGCCCGGCACGGCTGGTGATGGCGCCGGTGAACGCCCCCTTCTCGTGACCGAACAGCTCGCTTTCGAGCAGCTCGGCCGGGATCGCGCCGCAGTTGACCGGCACGAACGGCGCTTCACGGCGCTTGGAATGGTAGTGCAGGTTGCGCGCGACCACTTCCTTGCCGGTACCCGACTCGCCGAGGATCAGCACGCTGGCGTCGGTGTCGGCCACCTGCTGCATCATCTGGCGCACATGCTGGATGGCGCGGCTGGTACCGACCAGGCTACGGAACAGGTTGGGCTCGCGCTGACGACCGCGCTCGCGGGCCTGGTCGTACATCTCGCGATAGACCTGGGCACGGTGCAGCGAATCGAGCAGCTTGCTGTAGCTGGGCGGCATCTCCAGGTTGGAAAGCACCCGGCGGCGCAGGTCCTCGGGCAACTCGGCAGAAGATATTTCACCCAACAGCAATACCGGAAGGAACTCATCCCATGCAGCCACGGTCTTAAGCAAGCCCAAAAGGCTTGCCGGAGCGTTCACGGTGCCGACCAGGACACAGAGTACTTCACGGCTGGATGACAACGACTGAACGACCTGCTGCCAATCGTGGCTGGAGCAGGAAAGATTTTCTTCGCCAAGAAAATTCAGCACCACCGCCAGGTCGCGGCGGCGAGCGTCATCGTCATCGATCAGGAGAATTTTGGTTTCACGCCACATGCAATCGAAACTTCCCTAGTCAACTCGACACCCAATGTGGGCATGCTCGACATCCATTCCGACTGGAGCGGTCAGTGATCGGACGTCTGAAATTAGAAAACAGCCACTAGTTAAGTCAAAAAATCGTACACAGTCAAATTTATGGCGCACTGCATTTTCGAACCGTCCAGCGTCAGCTGAACAGATGGTATACCTTTGCGGCGTTTTTCGCTTGGCGGATCTGCGTCATCTCGTCGACTATTGTTTGACGTTCACCACTTGCAACATCAATTAGTTGGCGGTAGACGTCGAGCAACTCCTCAAGACTGGTGCGCAGAACCTGTTCATTGGTCGATGCCTCGGCCAGTACGTCCTCGACGCAAACACGGCAGCTCAGGTCCAGTTCGGTGATCGTTTCCCAGTCGCGGCTGGCCAATGCCCCGAGCAGGGCTTCGCGGGTTTGTTCGATACGTTCGAGCACGGCACTCATGGCGTTCTCCTAGACGTCGGCGACCTGATCGCCGATCGCGTCCCAACCTTCCTTGACGGTAATCAGCAGGCGTGCGACTTCATTGAGGATCTCCGGGTCGTTCTGCACGTTGGCCTCGACCAGGCGCCTGCTCATGTAGGCGTACAGCCCATCGATGTCGGCCAGTGCCTCGGCCTGGTTTTCGAGGTCGAGCCCTTCGCGCAGACCGCCGATGATCCCGATGGCCTTGCCGATCAGGATGCCCTTCTGGGCCAGGTCATTGCGCGCGATTGCACCTTTGGCCTGCGCGATGCGATCCAGCCCGCCCTGCATGAGCATCTGCACGAGACGGTGCGGGCTGGCCTCGGAGGTCTGCGCCACGCCGTTGACTTTCTGATACTGCCGAAGGGCCAACATAGGGTTCATGTTCTACCTCGTAACAAACGAAAAGGTTCATATACCGCCTGTATCGCCTGCGGGTCAAAAAACTTTAACCCCGAAAACGAAAAGCCCGGAGCACCCGAAGGGGTGCTGCCGGGCTTTTTTGCGGCCCCTGCTATCAGGAGTTCTTCTGCTGCGCTTCGATCGAGGCGAACATCGAGGCAATGTTCTTGCGCTGCGCCTCGAGCTTGCCGACCAGGGTATCCATGGCCACGTAGCGTTTGGTCAGCGACTCGGTCAGCGACGCAATGCGCCGATCCAGGGCCTCCTGCTGGTTCTCGAGGTCTTTCTGCAGCCTGTCCAGGCCGTTCTTTCGCGAGTCGAGAATGCCACCGGTCTGCAGGTACGGTTCGATCGCCTTGTTCATGTGCGCGAACACGCCATTCTTGCCGGTGAAAAGCTCCTGCACGTCGGCACCGAGCTTCTTGTCCTTCATCGCTGCGTCGTACTTGACGGAGTTGAACTCGAGGGTACCGTCCTTCTGGGTGTTGATACCCAGCTGGCTGAGGGTGGTCAGGCGGGTACCGTCCGACTCGGTCGCCAATTGGCTGCGCAGGTCGCTCAGCAGCGAACGGGTGGTCGGGTCGTTGGTCAACGGGCCCAGCACGGTGTTGCCATCGGCATCCTTGCTCACGGAGGTCAGGTTGGTGACCGCCTTGATCAGGGTGTTATAGGCATCGACATAGGCCTGCACCGATTTTTTCAGGCCATCGGTGTTCTCACCCACCGTAACCTGTACAGCCTTGCTGGCGTCGGGGCCGGTTGCCTGAAGCAGGTCCAGGCTGATGCCACTGATGGCACCGGTGACGGTATTGCTCTTGCTCGTGACCGGCAGGCCGTCGACGTACAGTTTTGCGTCCTTGGCCGGCTCACCGATGTAGCCGGCACCGTCACCATCCATCTTCTCGCCCGGCGCGATCTTGAGCGCGTCGATGGTGCCGTCGACGGAAATGTCCGTACCCTCACCGGTCTTGGTCGAACTGAACACCAGGCGCGAACCGTCTGCACCATTGACCAGGTTGGCAGTGATGCCTTTCTCGGACAGCGACGAGTTGATGGTGTCGCGCACGGACTGCAAGGTTGCACCAGGGCCGACCTTGACGGTGTGGGTGACACCGTCCTGGGTAATCAGCAGGTCACCTTCGGGAATCGGCGTGGTGGCGCCGGTGTCGAAGTTCTGGCTGGCCACCTTGGACGAGGTGGCCAGGTTGTCGACACGGATCGTGTAGGTACCAGGCACCGCGGTATTGTTGGAGGTTGCCTTGATCGCGGCGTCGTTGCTGGACGTTGCCGCATAGGCATTGAACGACGGCGCGAGGGGATCATTGAGCTTCTTCATCGCCGCCTGATAGACAGACAGCGCGCTCTTGAGCGATGCGACACCAGAAAGCATGGCCGAGTTGTTGGCAGTCTGGCGTTTGATCTGGTTGGCTTTCGGATCGGTTTCAGACGCCACCAGCGTGCTGACGATCTTGTTGATATCGACCCCAGAACCCAGACCGGTGCCCGGTAAAATTGAACTCGCCATTGCTATTCCCTCTTGGTTGCGCGCCGCCCCTAGCCGATCAAGGCTAGCGAACGTGCTGCTCGGACGCCAGCATCAGACCTTGGCGTTGAACAGCAGGCTGTTAACATCGCTCAGACTGTGGGCAATTCTCAACGCCTCTTCCGAAGGAAGTTGGCGGATCAGCTCACCGGTTTCACTGGCGATGACTTTAACTACAATTCGGCCGGATTCTTCATCCGTGGAAAATTCGAGATTGCGACGCGACGAGGCGAGAAACTTCTCGATGTCCTTGAGCGCGTTCTTGACCTTCTCAGCTTCGGGCAGGCCGCTGTCGGCGCTTTCCTTCGCTGGCTTGATGGATTCGACAGCCTCCACGGGCTTGACCGCAGGGCGCTCGGTGGGCTGCTCCACAGGCTTTGCAGCCTGGTAGGACAGGTTCAGCTTGACGCTCATATCCATGCCAACCACCTCTCAATGCAAAAGGCGGGGGAGCGCCACAGGTGCACTCCCCCGCCGATAACCATCAGGCGATTACTGAAGCAGTTTCAGTACGGCGGATGGCAGCTGGTTGGCCTGGGCCAGAACCGAAGTCGAAGCTTGTTGCAGAGTCTGCTGCTTGGTCAGCTGAGCGGTCTCGGCAGCGAAGTCGGTATCTTGTACACGACCACGGGCAGCGTCGGCGTTTTCGTTGATGTTCTGCAGGTTGTTGATGGTGCTGGTCAGACGGTTCTGAACGGCACCCAGTGCAGCACGGCCTTCACCGATGGTCTTGACCGCAGCATCGATCGCGTCCATTGCAGCCGAGAAGTTGGTCTCGGCAGTGGCGCTGTCGCTACCGGCGATGGTGATGGCGTTGGTGATACCCAGGTCGCTGGCCAGGTACTTGCCGGTCAGGTCGATGCTGATCTGGTTGATGCCACCGGTTTCCGAACCGACCTGGAAGGTCATGGTGCTGGCGGAACCGTCCAGCAGGTTCTTGCCGTTCAGCTGGGTGGACTGAGCGATACGGGTCAGCTCGTCACGCATCTGAGCGAACTCGGAGTTCAGCGAGTCACGGTTGTCCGAATCGTTCGAGTCGTTTCGCGATTGCAGAGCCAGTTCACGCATACGCTGCAGGATGTTGACCTGCTCTTGCATCGCGCCTTCAGCGGTCTGGGCGATCGAGATACCGTCGTTGGCGTTTTTGATTGCCATGGTCTGACCGCGGATCTGCGAGGTCATACGGGTAGCGATCTGCAGGCCAGCGGCGTCGTCTTTGGCGCTGTTGATTTTCAGGCCGGAAGACAGGCGAGTCATCGAGGTGCTCAGGGCGTCGGAAGCGCGGTTCAGGTTTTTCTGAACGTTCAGCGACGTGACGTTGGTGTTTACGGTTAATGCCATGACGAATTCCTCGTTTGTGGGTATTGCGGCTTCCGGCCCTGGCAAGCGCCGGGTGTGGCCTAGAGAACCTTCGTAATAGTTATCGTCGTCTGTGCAGGTTGCTTTAGGGGTTTTTTGAAAATTTTTACTGGCACCCTGCCACTCCAATGAAATCAAGGGTTTGACGCCAGCTTTATGGCCCCTGCGGCACAGCCTTGGTTGTGGCATACCGCAAAGGCAAAAAAAAGCGCCACCTTCAAGGCAGCGCTTCTGTAGACGGGAGGTCGGTTCAGTCCCGACGCTCGATGATTGCCGAGCCCCACGACAGGCCCACGCCAAAACCGCTCAAGGCCACACGCCTGTGCTGGGTGCCCAGTACGTGCTTTTCCAGCAGCAACGGAATGCTCGAGGACACCGTGTTGCCGGTCTCGACCATGTCCTTGACGAATTTCTCGATGGTTTCGGGCTTGTCTTCCTCGAAGCGGCGCGCCACGGCATCGACGATTGCCGCACTGCCCTGGTGAATGCAGAACAGGTCGATGTCGTTGGCCCCCAGATTGCTCGCCTCGAGCAACTGACGCAGGTGCGCAGGTACCTTGAGCAACGCGAAGTTGAACACCTGGCGACCGTTCATGAAGAACACCCCGTCATTCACCTTCAGGTGCTCTGCGCCGCCACCGTCGGTGCCAAAGCTCGATTTGCCCAGTTGCCAGGCCGCGTCCTCGCCCATCCAGGTGACCGTGGCAGCATCACCGAACAGCATGGTGGTGTTGCGATCTTCCGGATCGACGATCTTGGAATAGGGATCGGCGGTGATCAGCAGGCCGTTCTTCAGCCCCGCCGCCTCCATGAAGCCCTTGATGGCATAAAGGCCGTAGACGTAACCGGAACAGCCCAGGGAAATGTCGAAGGCCGCCACATGGGTGGGCAAGCCAAGCTTGTGCTGGACGATCGCGGCAGTGTGCGGCAACCCTTCGGCGTCGCCGTTCTGGGTGACCACGATGAGCACATCGATCGACTCCGGGGACAACGAAGGATTGGCAGCGAACAGGACCTTGGCGGCCTCTACACACAAGTCCGAGGTCTCCTGACCTGCCTCCTTGCGCGGCAGAAAGGTCGAACCGATCTTGCCCAGAATGAAGTCCTGATCCTTGCCGAATTTCGCACCCTGGGCGTAATTGTTCAGACCCTCGACAGGTACGTAACTCGCGATACTTTTGATGCCAATCATTGTGGCTTCCCGATAGATATGCGGATTTTCACGGGCCTCACTCCCCTGCAGGCAAGGGATCTCACGCAGCGCCGCTCCAGGCCACCTGCACCGCCCGCTGATTCATTAGCTTAGAGATGCACGTTTCGACTGCCAAGTCACGGCATTGTACGCGAACCAGGGCGATGCTTGTGCACAGCACTTCACGGTCACGTGAGGACGGCCAGGTCGGGAAGGCCCGACCGCCCTGCAAAACCGCTCAGCCCGCCAGCCAGGCCGCGCGCCACAGCGCCAGGCGCTCGCCCTCGAGCAGCCAGTCGCGCCGCACGCTGGCCTGCAGCACCTCGCCCAGGCTGGCGGAAGCCTGCGGGTCGCCCAGGTGCAGGCGGATCGCGGCCAGCCAGTCGGCCGTGGTGTTGGCCACGCGGGTCAGCGGCAGCACATCGACACCGGCAAAGCCCGGCACATTGCTGCAGATGATCGGGTAGCCACAGGCGGCGTACTCCAGCAACCCCGGGTTGCCCGAGCAGGCATTGAGCAGGCTCTGGGCCATGGGCGCCAGCGCCAGGTCCAGGTTGAGCGCGGCCAGCGCTGCGGCCTGCCGTTCGGGGGCGACGGCGGCGTGTACCTCCTTCATGTAGGGGCGCAGGGCCTCGGGGCAGTCGCCCAGCGCCACCCACTCCACCTCCGCGGCCAGCGTCCTGACCACATCGACCAGCAGGTCGGCATCCACCGCCCCGGCCCAGCCGACACGGGGCTTGCTGCCCATGCCACGCTTGCCCTGGAGATTGCGCCACCATCGGCCCGGCAAGCTGGCCTCCAGCACACGAACATCGTCGTGCTGGCCTGCCAGCACCTCGGCCAGCGCGGGCGCAGGTACGATGATGCGATCGGCGAGGATCACCGCGCTCTGCAAGCGCTGGCTGATTTCGTCGGCGCCAAACCCGGCATGCGCGCCCTGCAAGCGCATCTGCGGCAGGTAGCCGTCCACGTCGAGCACCTTGAACGCCCGCGAGAACGCCCGCAGGCGCCGCATGGCCAGCAGTTGCGCGTCATCGAGCGGGCGCTGCAGCAGCACGGTGTCCGGTGCGTAGCGCTCCAGCTCCACGGCAGACAGCAGGTGCGGCGTGACCAGCCCGTCCACCCACCCCGCCTCGCGCAGCGCCTTGAACGGCTCGACGATGCGCTGCTGGCCGGCGCCCTGCAGGTCGGCCGGGTGAGCCAGCAACATGGGCAGCGGGTGCCAGCTTTTCAGCGGGTTCCACACCAGCGAGTTGCTCGCCCGGACAAAGCCACCCGGCACCTGCAACGACAGGTTGGCGTTGTATGCCGGATCGCGGGCCAGGCGTGGCAGCCAACGGGCCAGCAGAGCGTCCTCCTGCTCCGTGGTCGCCGCGTCGCGCTCGCAAGCGTCCATCAGCAATTGCACATGGGGCGTCCAGACGTTCAGGTAACCGGCCTCCTGCAGCCTCAGGCACAGGTCGACATCCACCCAGCGGGCCAGCAGCGGATCTTCGGCAAAGCCGCCGGCCTCAAGGAACAGCGCCCGGCGCAGCATCAGGCATTCGCCACTGAGCGCCGAACAGTCCTGATCGACCTGCAGCCGCCCCATGTAACCGGCCTGCTGATGATCGACCCCGTCGAATGCCGAGCCCACCAGGCCGGTGAGCCCCAGCACCAGGCCGGCATGCCGGACCTTGCCGTCGGCCGCCATCAGCTTGGCCCCCACCGCGCCCACCTCGGGCCGCTGGGCGTGATTGAGCAATTGCTGCAGCCAGTCGCGCGCGAGGATCCCCGCACGCGCATCCAGCCACAGCAGGAAATCGCCACGGGCCTGCTGCGCCGCGTGATTGCACATGGCAACCCGCGACTGGCCGGCAGCATAGTGCAGGACCTGAATCTGCTCACCGCCGATCTGCTCGACCATCGCCAGCCATTCACGGGCAGCCTCGTCCAGGGCAGACGGCGCCAGCAACAGCACTTCGAAGCCGCCAGCCAGCGCCGTGTTCTCCAGCAAGGTTTCGATGCAGCGCTGGAAGTGGCCGACGCTGCCTTCCAGGGCGATCAGGATACTCACCGAGGCGGCCTGGGCATGCCCGTAATCGAGACGATAACGGCCCGGCGACGACGCCAGCACCGCGACCTGCCCCTGCGTGTAACCGCGGGCCTGCAGGTGGCGTTCCAGCACCGCGCGCTCGTGGGCGCAATCACGCAACGGCAGGGCCTCGCCGATCAGCAACGGCTCGGCGACATGCCCCACGCAGCCCAGGCCCTGCTGTTCGACCAGACGCAGCTGGTACTCCAGCTCGAAGGCCCGAGCGCAGTCGAGGGCGAAGCCGCCCCGTTGCAACAAGGCCTGGCGCTGGTAGAACCAGTGCCGCGACAGACTCGCCGGGAAACTCAGCAGCAGGTCGAGGTTGAAATCCGGTCGCAGTGCGATGTCGGTGCTGCCGTTGGTCGCGCGCATCGCTTCATCAGCCATGTACGCCAGGCAACCGGCCTCGGCACCGACAAGCTCGAGTGCCGCGATCAGCAGGCCCGAGGCCGTGAATTCGACGCCCGCCTCCACGATCAGGAACCAGTCGCACCGGCTGTGCTGCAGCGCAGTATTGATGGCTTCAGCTTGCCGCTCCCGGGCACAGGGCACATGCCGTACCTGCGGGTCGGCCAACGACTGGTTGCCAAGCACGCTGACCTCAAGGTGCGGGTACAGGCAGCGCTGCGTACCCAGGCTGGCCAGGGTGGCGGCCAGGCGCTGGCGATCATCAGCGTCATCCAGCACAAGCACACCGATGACCGGCATCGGCTGGCTGTCGAGGCGCTCGTTGATCAGGCGCAGCTGCTGGGCATCAGGGTGGCGCTCGCGCAACCAGGGCAGCACGCCCAGGTTCAGGTCCGCCGCTTCGAGCGCGGCCGCGGCCTGGGTCTTGGCAATGAACGTATCCAGCTGCTGCCAGAACGGCAGCGTTGCCAGCACGTAGCGCTGCAATGCCCCCTCCACCCCTGCCCTGGCGGTGGCCAGCGCGTCCGGCTGGTCAAGCAGGGCAAAGCCGGCGCTGCCAAGGAAGCCGGTTTCGAGAAACGCCTGGTCGACACCACTACCGGGCATGAAGATCACCGGGCAGCCACACAGCACGGCGATCACGCAGGTCATCGACCATTCGTAGCTGTACATCACCTCGGCCGAGCGCAGCACCTGGGCCAGTTCATGAAGCGGCAGCGCATTGGCGATGCGCAGCAGCTGGATACCCTCGGGCAACAGCGAGTAGTCGATCTGCTCCAGGGGATGACGGTTCTGATACAGGTAGCAACCCCTGCGTGGCGTGCCCGCCGGCGGCGCCTTGAACAGGTCGATGTCGAGCACCGGCAGGCCCAGCAGGTCGGGGTTGGCGTGGCCGCGTTTTTCGGCCAGCGCCGGGCCGTAGTAGAACAGCAGGTCGGTGGGCGCGGCCTCCATCGACTTGCCGTTGATCAGCCCTTCGAAGTTCAGCAAAAAGCGCGAGACCACCCTGCGCCCCAGCGGGTTGCCGACCACAACCTCCGGATACACGGCGATGGCCACCTTGCCGTGTTGCTGATGCCGCTGCTCGGTGGCGGCGTCGAGCAGCGGCGTCTTCAGGTTGGGGTTGACCACCTTGGGCCCGCACAGGTACGCCTCGCGCCCGTTCAGGTTGAGCACGTGACACAGGTAGTGCAGCGACACGATGCCCGAGGAGGTGTCCCGGTAGTCGGGCGCCATGATGTAGTAAGGGTGTTCGGGTTTGGCGAACATCAGGGTGTGTCGAAACAACGCCTGCTCAAGGACCTGCGCGTCGACCTGCGAGGCATGCGACATGGTGAAACTCCAATCTCTGATTAGGGGCGTGCTGCTGTCAGCGCGAGGCGCTCGAAGGCTTGTCCTGGAAAAAGCGCGCGATGCACGCACACACATGCGCCACCTGGCGGCTACGCATGTCGGAAAACAACGGCAGGCGCAACAGGCGCTGCGAGACATCCGTGGTGATCGGCAACTGGCCGCTGCTGCGCGCATAACGCAGGCCGGCTGGCGAGTCATGCAATGGCACATAGTGGAACACCGCATTCACCCCATGCTCACGCAGAAACGCGATCAACGCCGTGCGCTCTTCGACACTGCGCATCAGCAGGTAGAAGATGTGCGCGTTGGCCGGCTTGTCGTCCAGGGTACGCGGCAGCTGGAACAGACCATCGGCGGCCAGTGGTCGCAGCAGGCTGAAATACTTCTCGTACAGGGTCCGACGGTGCTTGTTGATGCGCTCGCCATGCTCGAGCTGCGCGTACAAAAATGCGGCCGTCAGCTCGCTGGGCAGGAACGACGAGCCGACATCCACCCAGGTGTACTTGCTCACTTCGCCGCGGCTGAAGGCCTTGCGGTTGGTGCCCTTCTGCCAGATGATCTCGGCCCGCTCGACCAGCCGCGGATCGTTGATCAGCAGGGCACCGCCCTCGCCGCTGATGACGTTCTTGGTTTCGTGAAAGCTCAGGCAGCCCAGGTGCCCGATGGTGCCCAGGGCGCGCTTGCGGTCGCGGGCCAGGATCGCCTGGGCGGCATCCTCGATCAGGAACAGGCCATGCTTTTCGCAGATCTGCGCCAAGACATCCATGTCGCACGGCTGCCCGGCGTAGTGCACCGCCACCACGGCCTTGGTCTTGTCGGTGATGGCCGCCTCGACCAGGCGCTCGTCCAGGTTCAGGGTGTCGTCGCGAATGTCCACGAACACCGGTACCGCACCGCGCAGAACGAAGGCATTGGCCGTGGAGACAAAGGTGAAGGACGGCATGATGACTTCGTCGCCCGGCCCGACGTCGGCCAGGATCGCGGCCATTTCCAGCGCAGCGGTGCACGAATGGGTCAGCAGCGCCTTTTCACAGCCCAGGTTGTTTTCCAGCCAGCCCTGACACAGCGTGGTGAATTCGCCGTCCCCCGCAATGGAGCCGTTCATGACCGCCTGGGCAATGTAGAACAGCTCTTTGCCAACCACGAACGGCTTGTTGAAAGGGATAACCTGTTTGCTCACGGTAACGCCTCCATCGCACGGCCCTGGGGCCGGTACGATCTGTGTAGGTTTTTCAGGCGATCACAACGGCGCACCTGCGGCTTGAAAAGCCCGCCCGCCCTGCGATGGCTGTCAATAAACTGCCGTACCCCGGCATGATCCTGACGCGGCGCTCATGCCTGAGCGGGTCGGGCACAAAAAAGCCGGGCACGAAACCCGGCTTTTGCAAAACCCGCGCCATCAGCCCAGGTCGGCGAGCCACTCCAGCACCGGCGAACCACCGGCAGCGACCGAGCGCGACACATCGACACCAAACCGGCCGTCGATGATCACCCGGCTGCTGAACGCAGCCGGCCAACGGCCTTCCAGCGCCTGGCAGGCCTGGGCATCCGGCATTGGCACCTGGTCGCTGAGCAACTGCGCCTGTGGCGCCCAGATCACCAGCAGGCCGGCATCGGCTGCCTTCAGGCACAGCTCGATGTCGGCACCGCCCTCGGCAGACAGGCCATCGCACTGCTCGAACAGTGCCTTGCGTACCATAAGGCAGTCAGCCGACACCGCCGCACAACTGCGGACCACGCCCGACCACAGCGACGCCTTGCTGTCGCGCGTCGACACCCCCAGCCAGGGCGACTGCACCTGGGCGCCGGCAAGCAGTTCGTAACCGGCATGGCTGATGGCGGCTTCGCGGTCCACCAGACGCGCACCTACCACGCCCACTTCAGGGCGCTGGGCCTGGTTGAGCAGGGCTTCGATCCAGGCCGGCGTCACCACCTGGCAACGGCTGGAGAGCAGCACCAGGTACTCGCCACTGGCGTTGACGGCAGCCAGGTTGATGAGCTGCGAGGCTGACTGCACGTGTTCGCCGGCCAGCAGCTTGACCCGCCCGCCAAACCCTTGCAGCGCAGCGACCGTGAGGTCTGCCAGGGTGTCGCGGCAGGCCACCAGCACTTCGTAGCGCGGGTAGCGGGTACGCTGCAGCACACTGGCCACGCAGGCCTTGAGTTGCTCGAGGTCATCGTCGGCCGCGATCAGGATGCTCACCAGCGGCGTGGACTGATGGCGGAAGTCGATCTGCAACTGCCCCTCGCCTGCATCATTGACCTGGCCACGGTAGCCCAGCGCCGCCAGGTGACGGTTGAGCGTGGACAGCGCGTCCTGGGCCATGCCCTCACGCCCGCCCCGACCGATCACCAGGTACTCGTCCATGTGTGCCAGGCAGTTCAGGCCGTTGTGCTCGACCAGACGCAGCAGCAGGTCGAACTCCACCGCCTGCGGGTAGGTTTCGCTGTAGCCGCCCAGTTCGACCACTGCCTCGCGACGTACCAGCCAGTGCTGCGACATCAGGTCGGGACGGCTGCGCAGCAGGTCCAGGTTGCCACCCTGGCGCACCACGCTGACCAGACGCCCGTCGGAGTCGCGCTGCACTTCGTTGGCGCAGATGGCCAGGCAGCCCGGGGCTGACGCCAGCTCCACCTGCAGGCGCAGCAAGCCGCCCACGGTCAGCAGGTCGCCGGCCTGCAGCAGCAACAGCCATTCACTTGGTACCTGACGCGCCACCTGGTTCAGGTGGGAGACGAAATTGCCCGGCGTGACCTGGATGAAATGCAGGGTATCGCGTGGCGTGGTCACCACCGGCGGCTTGCCGGCCTTGAGCACGACCAGCTTGAAGTCGCGCAGGCCACTGGCCAACAGGCTGTCGAAGGTGTTCTGCAGTGCGCCGTTGTCGTCTTCCAGGTCGACAACCACGAAGGCGATCTGTGCAGCACGCTGCTTGCTCAGGTGGGCGACGATACGCTGCTGGGTGGCGGCGTCCGGCGTGGCAGCGGCAATCGACTCCTGCACCAGGCCCGAGGCGGTGGCCCTGAGCCACGCGGCCGGGTCGATGCCCGGCAGACCATCCAGGCGTTCCAGCCATGCCTGCAGCTCGCGGGCATCGGCCTGGACGTCCTCATCCACCAGGGTCGCAAGCAGACGGCGGCAAACCTCGGGGGTGAACACCCCCAGGTCCAACGCTTGCCAGTAGCGTGCCCTCAGGGTATCGACGGTGTCGTTGGGGTGCTCGCGCAACAGCTCGAACTGGCTCACCCAGGTACCCTCGACCGCCTGCCGATGGGCCTGTCCGACCGGCCAGGCGTGCAACAGGAATTCCAGACCGGTCAGTACCTCGAACAACGGCGCATTGTAGTAAGGCAGCTCGACAAACTGGCGCGGCTCGAACCTGCGCTCGGGCGCTGCATTCATGCCGCTCCAGGTGGAGGTGAACAGCAGATCGGTAGCAACACCACCCTGGGTGGCACCAACGAACCGGTCGATGACGGTGAAGCCCTCATCGTCGGCGCATAGCCGAAGGTGGTCGGCGTCCCACTGGCGCAGCACGCGCACCGCACGCACCCGCTGCTCTTCGCGTTCGACCTGGCTCAGCCGGCTGTCGGCGTACTGCACCAGCGCATCGGTCTGGTCCAGCCGCTTGAGCGCGCCCTGGCCGAGCATCGAGTACGACACCACCACCAGCCAGGTATCGAAATCGAGCCCGGCGGGCAAGGTCGACAGCACAGCCTGCAGCGTCGGTACTCGCACGAGCGCACGCCAGGCCGACTGTCCGCTGGCGGCATACTGCTCGATGGCAACACGTGCGTTTTCGCCAACGGTGGCATCAAGTGCATCGCCGATCTTGTGGTAGGCCACCTGCTTGCTGCCGGGGGCGTAGCCCAGCACGTAGCCCTGGGCCAACTGGCACTGCGGGTGCGCATGAAGATGCTCTGCCGCAGCCTCCAGGGCCTGAACACGGACAAAATCGGTATCCAGCGCCAGGCTCACGAACGGCGTTGCAAGCTGCGAAAGCAGCGCCTGCAGCCCCTGGGTGCAGGCATCGCCAGTCAGGTTCGACGAGGCGTGCTCGACCACTGCACAGGCGAGACCCTGCGTCTTGTAGTAATGCAGTGCGCGCTCGCGATAGCCCTGCTCTTCATGCCCCAGCAGCACGACCGTAACGTCTTTGCCCAACCCGGTTGCGTTGTCAGTCATAAAGCACCTACCTCTGTTGTTGGATGCCCGGCCAGGCGACTTGCCGGCCGGTGGAGGTCAATCGGCCAACCAGCCGTTGGCCCATTGCTGCAGATTGTGTGTATTGAGTACGTAGTCACGCAGTACCGCTTCGCGTAGCGCATCGCCCTGGCGATAACTGGCCTGCGGATCTGCCAGGTGCATGCGGATCGCGTCCAGCCACTGCTCGGTGGTGTTACTGGCGACCCGCGTACAGGGCAGGTAACCACCGTAGGCCTTGGTCTCGGTGCAGATCACCGGGAAACCGCAAGCACCGTATTCCAGCAGGCGCAGGTTGCTCTTGCAGTCGTTGAACAGGTTCTGCTCGAGCGGCGCCAGCGCCAGATCGAGGTTCAGGCCCGCCAGCTTCTGCGGGTACAGGTGCAGCGGCACGCCGGCATGAAACTCCTTGATGTAGGGACGCAGCAGCGGCGGGCACATGCCGAAGAACACCCAGTCGACCTCATTGGCCAAGGTCTTGACCACCTCGGCCAGCAGTTCGAGGTCGCCGCGGTGGCTGGTGCCGCCCGCCCAGCCGACACGCGGACGCGCCGACGTCTGGCGGCGCCCCTTCAGGCCGCCCCACAACGAGCGCGAGAGCATGTTGGGGACCACTCGAATATCCCGGTGCATGCTCGACAGCGCGTCGGCCAGTGGCTCGGTGGAGACCACCACCCGATCACACAGGGCGATACCGCGGCTGACCATTTCGCGCATGTTGCCGGGCATGTTGCGCCGGTGTTCATTCTTCTCGGGCACATCGATGATGTAGTCATCGATCTCGTAGATGCGCCGAGCCGAAGAAAGTCGCTGGATGCGCGCCATCTCCTCAAGCGAGCCGGTGGTATAGCGGCACTGCAGGATGATCACATCCGGCTTGCAACGCTCAAGCTCCACCATGCTCGGCAGCACATAGTTCAACTGTCCCTGTATCCAGCCGGCCCGTTCCAGCTCCTTGAACGGCTGGCTGACGCGATAGTGTCCGACCGCAGTGGTGTTGATTGGCAAGGCCATGACAAAAGGCAGCACCGGCTGGATGAACGGCACCCATCCCTCGCGCAGGCCCGGCTCCAGGTTGAAACTGGCCATGCGCAAGCTGAGGTTGTGGTTGTACGCCGGGTCATTGGCCACGCGCGGCAGCCAGCGCTCGTAGAAGCTGTCCTTGTGCTGCTCGTCCAGGGCCACCGTCTGCGAGGTGGCCTTGGCAACCACCGCAAAGGGAGTCCAGACGATCAGATAGCCATGGTCGCGCACACGCAGACAAAGGTCGGCATCACTCAAGCCGGTCGAGAAGGTTTCGCCGTCCAGACCGCCAAGCTGGTCGAACAGCTCGCGACGTACCATCAGGCAGACGCCAC
Organism: Pseudomonas sp. VE 267-6A; assembly: GCF_024126555.1. Taxonomy (NCBI): domain Bacteria; kingdom Pseudomonadati; phylum Pseudomonadota; class Gammaproteobacteria; order Pseudomonadales; family Pseudomonadaceae; genus Pseudomonas; species Pseudomonas sp. VE 267-6A. The sequence goes on along the minus strand of NZ_JAMYBY010000019.1, from coordinate 32,349 downwards.
TCACGGCGCTGTAGTTCTGCACGCAGGCCAACCGATTCATGTAGCCATTGGCGTCTGCGGGCTGGCCGAAAAACGGACTGCTGGCAACGCCGTGCAGCCCCAGCACCAGGCCTGCTCCGGTCACGTTGCCAGTCTGGTTGCACAATTTTGGCCCGACGATGCCGACCTCTGGGCGCTGGGCCTGACCTACCAGTTCATCAAGCCATTGCGCATCGAAAAACACGCAGTCCGAATCGAGCAACAGCAGGTAGCTGCCACGTGCCTGCAGGCTGGCCTGGTTGTAAAGCGCCGGGCCATTCGCCGAGGTTACCGGCACAATGCGCAACTGCTCGCTGCCAAGCCCCTGCATTGCAGCCAGCCAGCCTTGTACCGGCATCGACTCACGACCACTGACAGCAATCAGGATCTCGTAGTTGCGGTAGGCGGTGTGCTCGAAAATCGATTCGACGCAGCGCGTCAGTGCCTTTACGTCATCGCCTGCGGCAACGATGATCGACACCGCCGGCGTATCGGCATGTCGATACTGCACATGGGCAAACATCGAGCCTTCGGCGCTGACCACCTCGGCCTCGACGCCCAGGCGTGCCAGATGCGCACGCAGCACCCTGGGTGCCTGTACGGCACAGGCCGCTTCCCGCTGCCAGGCCTCATAGCCGTAGCGACATTGCACCAGCAGCTCGGCGACATGCCCCACCGCGCCCAACCCTTGACTCTCGACCAGTTTCCAGAGCATGTCGTGGGGAGCCAGCGACTCGAACTGCGGGTCGAAACCGCCCTGCTCACGCACCCGGGCGGTATCGAAGGCCAGCAGCCTGCCTACGTAGGGAACACTGCGCATCAGGTCCAGGTTGAAGTCCGGCTTGAAGATCGGCTGGCTGGGCTGCAGGTTGTCGTGGGTGCCTTCATCGGTGTACAGGCACGCGCAGTCGGGTTGCAGTGCCATGCGCTCGGCCATGATGACCAACGCATGCGGGTGCAGGCAGTCGCCTGCGCGCAGCAGAAATACCCAGTCGCCCGCCCCATCGCGGGTCACGCAGTCATTGAGCTGCTCGATGGCGTGGCCCTGGGCGTGCACCTGCACGAACTTGGGGTTCAACGGTTGCAGCGCTGCCGGGCCCAGCACGCAAATGGCCGCAGCGGCATAGGACTGTTGCTCCAGGCTGTCCAGCGTGGCCTTGAGTGCCACGCCATCGTCTTGAGCAGCGAGCACCAGCACGTCGATGCGCGGGCGACGCGGCCATTGCGCAATGCGCTTGGGCAGCAGGTCAAGCTGCGCCGCCGACAATACCCGACACCCCAGCCACTCGCCGTACAGCTCGGTGAAGCTCAGGCTGCTGGTGCCGACCTGTTGCTGAAAACTGGCGACCTGGCGCGCATACAGGCGCGTCAGCTCGAACTCTTCCCAGGCCTTGTCTGCGCCGGCGGTGTAGAGCTCCAGTGGAATGTGCCGCACCCAACCGCTGGCCGGCGCCGGTTCACTGGTGCGCGAGGCGAGCATCTGGCGCAACCACTCGCTTTCGGTAGCGAAAGCCAGGGTCATGCTGGGGTGATGGCTCAAGCGCCCAGGGTGAACGCGCTCCAGGCTGAGCATGGTGTTCAGGTAGGCCAGGTGGCCACGGCGCAGCAGGCAGATGAACAGCGCTTCGACCAGACGCGCACGAAACCCTTCGCCCTCCTGCACCAGCTGCGGCAAAAAGTCCTGAACCTGGGCACGGCGCAACAGCGCATGGCTGATACCCCCAAACAGGTTCGGCAGGTTGCTTTCGAGCGCCTCCAGCAGGTCGCCGCCGTTGATCAACGCGCTGGTGGGGGAAATGATGCAGTTGGCCTGGCGCATGGGCAGTACCGTTTCGTCCGCCGCGCATATCAGCCGATGGTGAACCAGCACATTCACATCCGGGCAGTCGAGCATCACCTGCACCGACTGAGCGATGCAGTCACTCACCAGCCAGTCGTCATCGCAGAGAAACTTGATGAATTCACCCTGCGCCTGCTCCAGGCACATCAGCACATTGCGCGAAAAGCCCAGCGTCGAAGGGTTGCGCACATACCGCAACGCGCACGTGGCCTGGCCTGCCCACAGATCGAAAATCGCCTTGATCTCGTCACCCTGGCTGTCGTCGCACACGACCACTTCCACGTTGGCATAACGCTGGGTAATGGCACTGTGCAGGGCGCGACTGAAGAACTCGGGGTTGAACGCGGGGATGGCGATGCTGACGAGCGGCAGTTCGTTCATTGAGATAGACCTGGAGAAAACCCCGGGGGCGACTGAGCGCCCCCGGGTGGGTACTGCAGAAAAGGGTCAATCAGAGCCGGTTGAACAGCCCGAGCGCGGCCAGCTTGCTGAAGGCCAGTTGCGAGGCTTGCAGCATGTTCTGCTGAAGCGTGAGACGGATCATCGTCTCGGCAGGGTCGGCGTTGCGGATCGAGTTCTGCGTGATGGTGTTGGCCGACTGCAAGGCTTCGTTGGTTTCTGCCTGCACATCCAGTGCCGCACCGCGTCCACCGATGGAGCTGATGGATTCGGCGATCTTGTCCGCTGCGCTGGCCAGGTTGGAGATAGCCGAGTCCATCGACGCGAGGAAGTTGCGGCGGGCTGTCGGATCGTTGTCGACAGGTGTCAGCAGCGCGGTACGCAACTGATGGATGGTGTCGAGCACGTTCTGGTTCTGGTGGTTGTTGACCTGCACCGAGTACTGGTCGCCATCTTTCGGAGTACCAGTGAAGGTGAAGTCGACACCGGCCACACGGGTCGGGCTGACGGTGGTATCACCGCTGCCCACAGGACGGCTGTCGGCGGTCATCGGCTGCGCATAGACATCGAACGTGGTGTCGCTGGTGAACTTGACGATCGCACCGCCACCGGGGAACGCAGCGTCGTATTTTGCCTTGTCCGCGATCGACAGGCCGCTGAGCTGGCCGTCGGGCGACACGTTGCCGGGGCTGCGGGTGCCGGTGATTTCGTCGGGTTTGGAAGCGAGGGTGAACTCGTGCCCGCGCACCGCGTCGTCAGCGGCGGTGGGGTCGGTCAATTCGTCGCCCTGCAGGCCGACTTCCATGCGGATGTCGACGCCGCGGAAATTGATGGTGGTGTTGCCGCCCTTCGGGTTGAAGACCCCGCCATTGGTGGCTTCCAGGGTACGGTCGACGTTGTTGACGTCGGTGATCTTGAATTCGGTGGCGCTGACGAACTCGATCTTGTACGGCTCGCCGCTGCGGAACAGGTCGTTGTAGGTCGAGCTGCCGGAGACCTGGCCATTGGACAAGTTGACACGCACGTCGGCCGGGTTGGCAGGCGCGGTCATGGTGGTCTGGCTGCGGCTGGTGTTTAGCGCCTTCTGGAACACGTCGTAGCCGGTCTCGTTGGTGGCCACGCTGAGCATGTCACCGACCTGCAGGTTGGTGGTGCTCTGGTCGCCCTTGTACGAGTAGGTGCCATCGGCATTGCGTTCGAACGGCTGCGTGTCACCACGCGAACCCGAGAAGATGTACTTGCCGTTCTCGTCGCGGCTGTTCATCAGACTGAACAGTTGCTCTTCGAGCTGCGACAACTCCTGCTCGTTGGCCTTGCGATCGTTGTCGGTCATGTTGCCGCTGCCGGCGCCGATCGCCAGCTCCTTCACCCGCGACAGCACATTGGTAATGCTGTTGAGGGTGGCCTCGGAGGTGCCCAGGCTGGAGCGTGCACTGGAGATGTTGCCACTGTACTGGGTGATCAGGTTGTTCTGCTGTTCCAGTTGCAGCAGGCGCGCGGCACCGACCGGGTCGTCCGCGGCGGTACGTACGCGCAACTGGTCACTGGCCTGCTGCTGGGACTCCACGGCCTTGGCGAAGTTAGCCTGATAGTTGGAGGTGCTGGTCTGGTAGAACTGGGCGGTGGAAATGCGCACGATCTACGACTCCTTAAAGGCTGTTGATCAGCGTGGAGAAAATTTCCTGCGCGATCTTGATGATCTGCGAGGAGGCCGTGTAGTACTGCTGGAACTTGATCAGGTTGCCGGTTTCTTCGTCCAGGTCGACGCCGGACACCGAAGCGCTGGCGGCTACCGCAGACTTCTGCAGGGCTCCGGTGGCCTCGGTATCGAGCTTGGCCTGGGCCGCCTTGCCGCCGACGTTCTCCACCAGCTTGCCGTAGGCATCGGTCAGGCTGATGCCCTTGCCGTTGGGGCCGACGTCGACGGTGGCCTTGGTCTGCAGATCGATCACCGCCTGGCCGTTGCGGTTGTCGGCCGAGCCGGCACCGGTCATGCCCACCGTGTAGTTGTCGCCCTGCTTGGGCGAACCGGCCACGGTCATTTCAAAGGTGATGTTCTTTTGTGGCGTACCCACCGGGTTGCCGCTGGCATCGACCATCGGCACGTTGATCTGCAGCTTGTTTTCCTGGCCCGGAATGATAGTACCGCTGCCGATTTCATCGCCCTGGGCGTTGTGGATCTTGTAGGTCTGCGGGTTGGTGCTTTCATCACCGAACACCAGCTTGACCGGCGTCGAGTACTTCAGGCCGTTCTGCAGCTCGATGCGCTGGGCCGAGTCGTAGATGTCGATCATCGAAGTCAGGTTGGGCTGACCGATGATGCCGGTACCCTGGTTGCCTGCACCGCTGGTGCCGGTCAGCGGCGCCGCCAGCGCGATGCGCTTGGGGTCGGTGAGCACGGTGTCGAGGCTGCCCGCGGCGCCGCGGGTCGGGGTGATCTTGAACGAGTCGCCCTTGCTGGGCAGGCCACCGTTCATTTCCAGGGTGAAGCCGTCGATCACCGGCGGTGGGGTCTCGTCCAGCTTGTAGGAGCCCACTGCAGTGCCACCCGGGAGCCGGGTGACGGTGTAGTTGTTGTCGTCGGTAAAGGTCACCTGGTAGTCGCTGGTGGTCAGCTTGCCGGTGTCCTTGATGTTGACGTTAAGGCTGCCGGTGGCGGCGTTGTTGCCCGCCTTGGCGATGCTGCGCTGAGCCATCATGGTGGCGTTGTTGATATCGTTGAACAGGGTCGCGCCGAAGTCACCGTTCTTGTCGATACCTTGCGCCAGCTGGCTGTTGATCCGGTCGGCCACCACCAGGGCCACACGGCCGAGTTCGTTGAGCGCCGGTTCCAGCACGTCATTGCGGTAGGTGATCAGGCCGCCGATCTCGCCACCGCTGACGCTGCTGGTGATATCGATCTTGGTGGTGCCCCGGTTGAGCACCAGGTTGGAACGGGTCGGGTCGGTCGGGCTGTTCACCGTCTCGAGGGTGTTGGTGGTCTTGCCGAGCACCAGCGACTGGCCGTTCTTGAGGTACACGTCGAGGTTGCCCTCGCGCTCGACCACATCCACGCCCACCAGGTTGCTGAGCTGGCGCACCGCTTCGTTGCGCTTGTCGAGCAGGTCGTTGGGGCTGCCCTGCAATGACGACACGCGGGAGATCTGGTCGTTGTAGTTGGCAATGGTGGCCGTCAGGTTGTTGACCTGGGTGGCCATCGACGACAGGTTGCCGTTGATGTTGGTGTTCTGCTGGTTGAGCTGCGCGGCGATGGTGTTGAAGCGCTTGCTCAGTGCCTGGGCGCTGGTCAGCAGCAACTGGCGCGAGGCGTCTTCGGTCGGCTTGGCGCCAGCGCTCTGCAGGGCGGTGAAAAAGCTCTGCAGGGCGCCAGTGATACCGGTGTCCTTGTCCGACAGCAGCTTGTCGGTGGGGCTGACCTGGTCGAGAAAGGCGTTGGCCTCGCTGCTCAGCGAGTTGGTGGTACGCAGCTGGTTTTCCAGGAAGTTGTTGTACACGCGGCGCACATCGGCCAGCGTGGTGCCGGTGCCGATGAACACCTGGCCTTCGCGGATCGAACTCTTGGAGTTTTGAATGTTCTGCTGGCGCGAGTAACCAGCGGTATCGACGTTAGCGATGTTGTTACCCGTGGTGTGCATGCCCGATTGGGCAGCGCTGGCACCGGATAAGCCGATATTGATCAAACTCGCCATAATTCAAACCTTATAGTTTCGTTGTAGTAGCGACAGCTGCGTAGCTCTCGTACGACTTCATCTGTTTTGCGATCTGCGAGATCTTGCTGGCGTAGTCCGGATCGGTTGCATACCCGGCCTTCTGCAGCTCTCGCACAAACTGTTCAGGCTTATCGGCCGCATTTACCGCATCTTTATAGCGAGCATTGTTTTGCAACAGGCTCACCAGGTCGTGGAAGCTGTCCTGGTAGGAGTCATAGGAACGGAACGCAGCGGTTTCCTTGACGAACTGCCCGTCACGGAACTCGCTGGTGATCGCACGTGCCTGATCGCCTTTCCAGTTGCCGGTGGCCTTGATGCCGAACAGGTTGTGGCTGCTGCTGCCATCGGCCTGGCGCATCACCGATTTGCCCCAGCCGGTTTCCAGGGCGGCCTGTGCCACCAGGTACCGCGGGTCGATGCCGATACGCTTGGCGGCCTGCTCGGCCATCGGCAGCATGGTGGTGACGAACTCGTCGCTGGAATCGAACGCGCGCTTGGCCGGGGCCAGTGGCGGCTGCGCCACGGCACGTCCGTAGATACGCATCGAGCCCGGCGCGGCAAAAGTCTGGGCCGGGGCCCAGTCGCCCTTGACCAGCGCATCGGTCATGGCCGTGGTGCGCTGCGGCAACGCGGCGGTATTGGTGGTGGCTGGCGTTCCATCTGCCGACGGCACGATACCGGCCAGCAGGCGATCGGTGAGCTTGCCGGGCAACGCCAGACGCCGCGAATTGAGCGCCGCCATGTCGTTGCGGTGGCTGGTGCTGGCGGCATCACGCAGTGGCTCGGCCACCTTGGTCGCCCACAGGCTGCGCTGCTGCAGGTCGACCCGCGGGAACGGGCTGCTGGCCGCCGCTGCAGCGTTGGTGGCCTTCTGCTTGGACAGCTGGCGCATCAGCACATCCTGCAGGCCGATGCCGCCGCCCTCGCGGGACATGCTCACCGCCAACTGCTGGTCGTACATCTGCTGGTACTGCTTGGTGGTTTCGGTATTGAGCGGGTTGTCCTTGGCCAGCACATCGCTGGCCGAGCGCATCGACTTGAGCATCTCGTTGAGGAACAGCGACTCGAATTCCTGGGCGACCTTGCGCAGGTTGGCGTCGCTGTCGCGATCACCCACCTTGAGCGAGTTGAGGCGGTTGAGGTCGGTGTAGGCACCACTGTCGGCGGCACTGATGCCGCTTTTAGGCATATCCATGACCAGCCCCTCAGATCACGATCAGGTCGGCTTGCAGTGCGCCGGCCTGTTTGAGGGCTTCGAGAATCGCCATCAGGTCACCGGGGGCCGCGCCCACCTGGTTGACCGCACGCACGATCTCGTCGAGCGTAGTGCCCGGCCCGAACTTGAACATCGGCTTGGCTTCCTGCTCGGCGTTGACCCGCGAGCGCGGCACCACTGCCGTCTCGCCATTGGAGAACGGGCCGGGCTGGCTGACGATCGGGTCTTCGGTGATGGTCACGGTCAGGCTGCCGTGGGTGACCGCCGCTGGCGATACCTTGACGTTCTGGCCGATCACGATGGTACCGGTACGCGAGTTGATGATGACCTTGGCCACTGCCTGGCCGGGGTCGATCTCGAGATTCTCCAGGATCGACAGGTAGTCGACGCGCTGGCTCGGGTCCAGGGGCGCGGTGACGCGCACCGAGCCACCATCCAGCGCCTGGGCCACACCCGGGCCGAGCAGTTCGTTGACCTTGTCGACGATACGCTTGGCGGTGGTGAAGTCGGGGCGATTGAGGTTCAGGGTCAGGCTGTTGCCCTGGTTGAAGCCGCTCGGCACCGAGCGCTCTACCGATGCACCGCCCGGAATACGCCCGGCCGATGGCACGTTGACGGTGATCTTGGAACCATCACGGCCCTCGGCATCGAAGCCGCCCACCACCAGGTTGCCCTGGGCAATGGCGTAGACGTTGCCGTCGATACCCTTGAGCGGGGTCATCAGCAGGCTGCCGCCGCGCAGGCTCTTGGAGTTGCCGATGGACGACACGGTGATGTCCACCACCTGGCCCGGCTTGGCGAACGCCGGCAGGTCGGCGTGCACCGACACTGCCGCGACGTTTTTCAGTTGCACGTTGCCCGAGCCCGGCGGCACCTTGATACCGAACTGCGAGAGCATGTTGTTGAAGGTCTGCAGGGTGAACGGGGTCTGGGTAGTCTGGTCACCCGTGCCGTTGAGCCCCACCACCAGGCCGTAGCCGATCAACTGGTTGGTACGCACGCCGGAAATGCTGGCGATGTCCTTGAGGCGCTCGGCATGTACGCCGAACGCGGTGGACAACAGGACAGTCGCGGCAATCAGCTGCTTGATGTTGAACATGATCATCCGAACCTAGAAAGGCCAAAGCGGGCTGATGAAGAAGCGGTCCAGCCAACCGGGCTGGCTGGCATCGGCAAACGAGCCGGTGCCCGAATAGGTGATGCGCGCATCGGCGACCCGGGTCGACGGCACGGTGTTGTCGGTGGCGATGTCGTCGGCGCGTACCATGCCGGCAATACGCACCAGCTCGTCGCCGGTGTTGAGGGTCATCCACTTCTCGCCGCGTACCGCGATGATGCCGTTGGGCAGCACGTCGGCCACGGTGACGGTGATCGAACCGGTCAGGGTATTGCCCTGGGCCGCCTTGCTGTCGCCCTTGGTGGCGCGGTCGCCGCTGTAGCCGGCGCTGAGGCTCAGGTCACCGTCGCCAAACGGATTGTTGGTGTTGACCCCGGCACCGAACAGCGAGGTCAGGCCAAGCTCGGCCTTGCTGTTCTTGGCGATCTGCGAGTTGGCGTTCTTGCTCGCCTGGGTACGCTCGTTGAGCGTGATGGTGATGATGTCGCCCACCCGGAACGCCTTGCGGTCGCTGTACAGGTTCTGCTCGAAACCGGCCTGGTAGATGGAGCCGTTGTTGGCCGCTGCAGGCAGGGGTGTACGCGGCAACACAGGCGCGTAGTACGGGTCGTTGGGCTTTGGCGTCGGCGCGACGCAACCGGCCAGCAACACCACCCCACCCAGGGCGAATACGGACAACAAACGGCTCATGACTCTGACCTCACGGTGTAACAGGCGCCGCATCAGCGCCCCTGGGGCTTCACTTACAGGTTCTGGGTAACGAACGAGAGCATCTGGTCGGCGGTGGAAATCACCTTGGAGTTCATCTCGTAGGCACGTTGGGTGGTGATCATGTTGACCAGCTCTTCCACGGTGCTGACGTTGGAGTTTTCCAGGGTCTGCTGCAGGGTGGTACCGAAGCCGTTCAGGCCCGGCGTGCCGATCTGCGGCGCACCGCTGGCGGCGGTTTCCAGGAACAGGTTGTTGCCCATGGCCTGCAGGCCGGCCGGGTTGATGAAGTCGGCGGTCTGGATGTTGCCGATGATCTGCGCGGCCGGGTTGCCGGCGGTGGTGATCGATACGGTGCCGTCCTGGCCCACGGTGAAGGTCTGCGCGTCTGGCGGCACGACCACGGCAGGCTCGAGGGCGAAACCGTTGGCGGTGACCACCTGGCCATCGGAGTTCAGGTGGAAGGTACCGTCACGGCTGTACGAAACGGTACCGTCTGGCTGCAGTACCTGGAAGAAGCCGCGACCGTTGATGGCCATGTCCAGCGGGTTCTCGGTGGTTTGCAGGCTGCCGGTGCTGAAGTTTTTCTGGGTGCCGACGATGCGCACACCAGTACCCACCTGCAGACCCGATGGCAGCTCGCTGTCCTGGGTCGACTGTGCACCTGGCTGGCGCTTGATCTGGTAGAGCAGGTCCTGGAACTCGGCACGATCACGCTTGAAGCCGGTGGTCGAGACGTTGGCCAGGTTGTTGGAAATGGTGGTCAGGTTGGTGTCCTGGGCGGACAAACCGGTTTTACTGACCCAAAGAGCCGGAAGCATGCTGTTCTCCTCGTGCGCCTGTTTTACGGCGCTACGTCTGTGTAATTAGCCGATTTGCAAAACCCGAGCCATGGCTTCGTCGCCTTCCTTGGCCGTGGTCATCATCTTGACGTGCAGTTCGAATTGACGGGACAGCGCCAGCACCGAGGTCATTTCCTCGACGGCGTTGACGTTGCTGGCTTCCAGGAAACCGGACACCACCTGCACGTTGGCATCGGCATCGGCAGGCTGGCCGCTCTTGGTGTGGATCATGCCGTCCAGGCCCTTGTTGAGGGTCTTGACGTCGGGGTTGACCAGCTTGATGCGATCGACCTCGGCCATCACCCGCGGGCCTTCACCCATGGCGCGAATGCTGATGGTGCCGTCCTGGCCGATCTCGACCTTCTGCTCGGGCGGCACGGCAATCGGGCCACCATTGCCCATCACCGGCATGCCGTTGCCCGCGCGCAGCACGCCCAGGGCATCGATGTTGAGGCTGGCGGTACGCACGTAGGCTTCGCTGCCATCCGGGGCCTGCACGGCGATGAAGCCGTCGCCACCAATGGCGATGTCCAGGTCGCGGCCGGTCTCCTGCATGGCACCGGGGCTGAAATCGGTGGCAGGACGTTCGGTCATGGCATAGGCACGCGCCGGAAAGCTGTCACCAAACACCGGCATCGAGCGCGCCTGCTCCAGGTCGCGCTGAAAGCCGCTGGTGGAAATGTTCGCCAGGTTGTTGGCATGCGCCCGTTGCGCCAGTGCGTTCTGGCTGGCACCGGTCATGGCCACGTAAAGCATCTTGTCCACAGATCATCCTCCGCTGCGCTGGCGAACACTTGCCGTTCACCGCTGCTTTGCCGGTCACTCAAGCAAGTTTCAAACCAACTCTGCAAAACAGGGGTAAAGCCCCGTCAATGCGGGGGCTGGAGCACAGGCCAGCGCCTGCGCGTGCGATGCACCGTCGAAAATACGGCGCCAGCTTGCCGCTAGCGGCAAACCTCAGTTGTCACGGCAAGCGCCATTGTTGAAAGGCCCGGCAAACCGACGCCAGCCCTCGCCCGGCGAAACCTGCGAACAGACGAGCCGGCCATCGGCCTGGCTTTCCCAGCGATACCAGGCGGCCATGTCGGCGCCGACCTGCACAGCCACCACCAGCAAGGCGAAGCCCACGATTGCGAGTGCGCACTTCATTTCTACTGCCTCCGAAACAACGAACCCCTTCCGAGAAAGGGGTTCGTCCATGCTCATTCCATCAGGCGATCATCAGGTCATCTGGATGATGGTCTGCATGATGGTGCTTTCGGTAGAGATGGTCTTGGAGTTCGCCTGGAAGTTGCTCTGCGCCTTGATCAGCTCGACCAGCTCCATGGTCAGGTTGACGTTGGACGCTTCCAGTGCGTTGGACTCGATCGAACCCAGGGTACCGGTCTTCGGCGTGTCGATGCCCGGGATGCCCGAGGCGTAGGTCTCTTTCCAGCGGGTACCACCCAGCTGCTCCAGGCCCTGCTCGTTGGCGAAGCTGGCAATCGCGACCTGGCCGATGGCGCGGGACTGCTGGTTGCTGAAGCTGGCGAACATCACACCGGTGGAGTCGATGCTCAGGCTGGACAGGATGCCGGTGGCATAGCCGTCCTGTGCCTGGGACATGCGGGCAGTGTCGGTGTTGTACGACGTGGTGCTGGTCATGTTCATACGGATGCCGTCGGCATTGCCGGCCGAACCGTTGGATGCCCACTTGTCGGTGGCCTTGTCGTAGGACGCCGGCACCCAGCCTTTCATGGTGAAGTTGTTGTTGACCACGGTGAATTCGGAGCCCGCCGGGTGACCGGTATTGTCGGCAGTCATGGCCTTGACACTGCCATCAGGATTGAAGCTGATGGTGCCGGACAGTGGCTTGGTGCTGGCAGGGTCGAACGGGTTGCGACCATCGACCAGCGTGTAGGTGGTCCACTGGTTGTCACCGGTCTTGCGATAGAACTGCTCCATCGTGTGCTCGTTGCCCTGACTGTCGTAGATCTTGGTCGGGAACGATTTGGTGTAGGTGCTCTCGTCCGAAGGGTCGAACGTCTTGTTGTCCACCAGCACCGGCGGCGTGCTGTCATCCAGTACCTGCAGCGGGATCGACGGCGCCGAGGAGTTCAGGTTGATGCCCTGATCGATCAGCGTGGTGGTCTTTGGCGCCAGCGCGGAGGTGTCGATCTTCAGGTCGGTCAGCACGCCCTTGATGATCTTGCCGTTGACGTCGGCCGCGTAACCTTGCAGACGGATACCGTCCGAGGTCACCACGTAGTTGTCCTTGTTGGTCTGGAACGCACCGGAACGGGTGTAGCTCAGCGAGCCGTTGTCGCTCAGGACGAAGTAGCCCTGGCCCTGGATACCCATGTCCAGTACGTTGCCGGTGTTGTTGATGTCACCCTGACCGAACTGCTGGGAGACTGCAGCCAGACGCACCCCGTTGCCGACGGTCTTGCTGCCCACGCCCAGTTTGCTGGCCGAGTACACATCGGCGAACTCGGCGCGCGAGGCCTTGAAGCCGGTGGTCGAAACGTTGGCGATGTTGTTGCCGGTGACAGCCAGTTGCTTGTTGGCTGCATAGAGACCGCTAAGGCCGATATTGAAAGACATCTTTCCACTCCTTGTGCCGCGTTAGCCGGCTCTATATACCGATAGTTTGGACTTTGGACAGCGCAACGCTGCCCAGGCCAGCGAGGTTGAGCATCAGCTCGCCGCCGGTCTGACTGATGGTGACGCTGCTGACGGTGGCCGGCAGCAGGGTGTACATCTCGGCCGACTTGCCATCGACGGTGGTCTTGGCCGTGAAGGTGTAGGTACCCGGGTCGACCTTTTCGCCCTTCTCGTTGGTACCGTCCCAGATGAAGTCGGCATTGCCGGCCTTCTGCTCGCCCAGGTCGATGGTCTTGATGGTCTTGCCATCCTTGTCGGTGACAGTGACGGTGCCCGAAGTGATCGACTGCGGGACCACCACCTGGCCAGTGAAGCTCTTGGTGGTGTCGACCACGGCCTTGTCGGCCTGGGTGATCACCGAGCGACCGACCAGCCCGGAGGCCTGCAGCGCCTGCGAGGAACCCATGGCCCCCGTGATGGCGTTGACCGAATCGTTCAGTGAGGTGATGCCTTCGAGGCTGGAGAACTGCGCCAGCTGGGCCACGAACTCGCTGTTGTCCTGCGGGTCGAGCGGGTTCTGGTGCTGCATCTGGGTAACCAGCAGCTGCAGGAACGCGTCCTTGCCCAGGGTCTGGCCGTTGGCGGTCTTGCCGCCCAGGCCGCTTGCCGCGTTCGTATTGCTGGACTTCTTGACGCCGGAATTGGAAATGACGTCGTTCAGGTTTACATCAGCCATAAAAAACGCCCCTTATCACTGACCCAGGGTCAGGACCTTCTGCATCATGGTTTTGGCCGTGTTCATCAGTTCGGCGTTGGTCTGGAACGAGCGGCTGGCGGAGATCATGTCAGCCATTTCCTCGACCACGTTGACGTTCGGGTAGTAGACGTAGCCGTCCTTGTTCGCCGCCGGATGGTTGGGCTGATAGCGCGCCTCGAGGTTGCTCTGGTCTTCGACCACACCCAGCACCTGAACGCCCTGCCCGGCTTCGCCCTGGTCCTGGAACAGCGACTGGCTGACGCCATTCTGGGCCTGCTGGAACGTGGTGGCGAACACCGGGTGGCGGGCACGGTAGGTCTGGTCGATGCTCGAGGAAACGGTCTCGGCGTTGGCGATGTTGGAGGCAACGGTGTTCAGGCGCGTGGTCTGCGCGCTCATGCCGCTACCGGCAATGTTGAAAACGCTGGCAAGGGACATGACTTACTCTCCGCGCAGGGCTGACACCAGCCCTTTGAATTTACTGTTGAGCAGCGTGAAGCTGGCCTGGAAACCCACGGCGTTCTCGGCATAGCTGGATTGCTCGAGCTGCGCGTCAACGGTGTTCTGGTCGATTGAGGGCTGCATGGGCGTGCGGTACTGCAGGGTTTCGTCACCCATCGCCAGGCCTTGGGCCTCGATGTGCCGGGTGTTAGTGCGCTCGAGGGAGAAATGGCCGTTCTTGACCTTGTCGGTCTCGGCCGCCAGCACGGACGAGAAGTCCATGTCGCGCGCCTTGTAGTTGGGCGTGTCGGCGTTGGCGATGTTGTTGGCCAGCACTTCGGCACGCTGGGCGCGAAAGCCCAGTGCCTTTTCGTGAATGCCAAGCGCTTTGTCGAAACTGATGCTCATGTCGGGGAAACCTTTGAAGGTTGACCGTAGGGTTCGTTGCCGGTGATAGAGCAAGTCCCGTGCCAAAACACAAAACCCAGCAAAGCCGGGGCTTTGCCGCGCTTGCCAGCGATGGCAATGCCAGAAAAGCGGCAACGGATTTCCGCCAGACACCGGCAAAGCGGCAATTGCCTGGCAGCGGCAACCCCACCCTGCGCCCTTTTGGCGTCAAATTTTAATGCCAATTCGCCATCTCTCATCTAAGATCCGTCCCGCTCCGCTACGTGGCATCTGGCTATCACCGCACAGCCGTCACGCCACGCAGGCAAGCGCCGAACTCAATACGCTGTGTTTAAGGAATAAACCGTGACTCCTGTGATGTTTCGCAAGACCCTGCTCGCCCTGGCAATCACTGCCACCGCCCTGCCTGTAGGCGCCCAAACCATCGAGTTGACCGATGCCGGCTTCATCAGCGAGCACAAGACCTACGAAGGCAACCTCGAATTCACTGGCGCCTACACCGGCAGTGCCGCCGAAGACGCGATCGAATTCAACGGCAACCACGTCAAGGGCGACCTGATTCTCAACACCACGATCAACAGCAGCGGCGACTTTGCCGGCGGCATCGACCTGGACGCCTGGGAAGACGGCAGCAGCTGGGCCAGCAACCAGATCGACGGCAACCTGATCAACAAGGGCAGCATCAGCGCCGTGGGCGGCGGCTCCAATGCCCTGATGATCGACCCGGCCACCATCAATGGCAGCGTCATCAACCAGGGCCTGCTCAGCGCCACCGGCGAACCGCTGCTCGACGGCAGCGAAATGGACGTGGCCCGTGCACTGGACTTCACCGGCACGATCAAGGGCGACCTGCTCAATGACACCACTGGCCGCATCATCGCCAAGGGCACCAGCGCCAAGGGCATCAACCTGGAAGGCGGCCGTATCGACGGCAAGCTGATCAACAACGGCCTGATCCAGGTTACCGGCGACGGCGCTACCGCCATCGACGCCACTACCAGCTTCAACGGGCAGAATGTGGACATGGTCGACCTGGCCGGCATCGTCAACAACGGCACCATCATCGCCACTGGCGATGACGCCGAAGGCATCCGTGTGGACGGCGCCAGCTTCACCACCGCCGAGCGCCAGATCGTCAACACCGGCACCATCAAGGCGACCGATGCGGCCATCGTGATCGGCAACTTCGACATCGATGCCTACGATGACAACCGGCTGTACAACAGCTATGCAGGGCTGGAAATCGTCAACAGCGGCACGCTGATCTCCGAAGACGAAGCGGTCGATGCCTCCGAAACCGAGCGCAGCGTGTACCTGACCTTGCTGGACGGCAGCAAGATCACCGGCAACCTGATCGACCTGACCACCGTCGAGGTGTACGGCAAGGTGGACTTCAGCGGCACCGACAGCAGCAGCGACGGTGCCAACATCCGTCTGCGCCAGGGCGGCTGGATGGACGTGGGCAGCGTCAGCCGCAATGCGCCAGCGCACCTGAACTTCGTGCAGCCGCACACCACCATCGACGGCAACCTGTACGTGGCCGGCAACTCGTCGCTGGACTTGAACCTGAGCAGCGCCACCCGTGCCGACACCGCCGTGGTGGCCGTCAGCGGTACTGCCGAGTTCGGCAAGGGCGCACAGATTCGCCTGGCCGCACAGGGCAGCGACTTCAGCGCCCAGGGCAGCACGTACAACCTGTTCCAGGCCGGGCGCATCGATCTGCTGGACGCTTCCGACAATGTCGACGCCAACGGCAAGCTGAACCTGGTGAGCAGCTCGGCCCTGCTCAAGATCGACAGCTACAGCCTGCAGGACAACAAGCTGGTGGCTACCGTCACCGGCAAGGGCGCCGAAGAAGTCACCGACATCCTGGTCGGCCAGGGTGCCTCGGCCAACAGCCAACTGGCCCTGGGCAGCCTGAACCGCGACAGCATCCTGAGCAAACTGAGCGCCAACGACCCGCTGCTGCAAGCTTTCGCCAATGCCGACGAGGCCCAGCTGGCCAAGCTGGCCGAGCAACTGACACCTGAAGTCAACGGCGGCGCCACCCAGGCAGCCACCACCAGCCAGAACCTGGTGAGCAATGTCACCGGCAGCCGTACCAGCAGCCTGCGTGGCGCCTCCTCGGGCGAAGCGTTCAAGGACACCGGCGTGTGGGTGCAGACCCTCTACAGCGATGCCAGCCAGGACCTGCGCGACGGCGTGGCCGGCTACAACGCCTACAGCCGCGGCATCGCGGTGGGTGCCGACGGCAAGCTCAACGACAATCTGACCCTGGGCCTGGCGTACAGCTTCATCAACACCGACGTCAACGGCAAAAGCGGCAACCAGACCAAGGTGGACAGCCACGCCTTCACGCTGTACGGCGGCTTCGAGCAGGGCAACTACTTCGTCGATGCCAGCCTGAGCTATGGCTTGAACGACAACGACAGCAAACGCAAGATTGCCGGCACCTCGGCCAAGGCCGATTACGACAGCGACCTGCTGGGCCTGAACGTGGTGGGTGGCTACACCTATCACATCAACCCGCAGATGCTGGTCGAGCCGCGCATTGCCGCACGCTACAGCCTGGTGAACATCGACGGTTACCGCGAGAAGGGTTCGTCGGCTGCACTGAAGGTCGAAGACCAGCGCTACGAGGCCATCGAGCTGGGCGCAGGCCTGCGCGTTGCCGGCGAGTATCCGCTGGGCGCCGGCACCCTGCAGCCACAGGCTCGCCTGATGGCATACCATGACTTCGCGGCGGACGAAGCCAAGAGCACCTCGACCTTCCTGCTGGGTAGCACCCCGTTCGTCACCAGCGGCGCCAAGGCCGTGCGCAACAGCTACGAAGCCGGCGTAGGCGCCGACTACAAGCTGGGCGCGGTGACCCTGGGCGTGAACTACGACTACATCGGCAAATCGGGCTTTGACGCCGATGTGTTCTCGGCCAAGGTGCGTTACGACTTCTGATCGATGACAGCAGCTGCATGAAAAAGGCCGGTGTCTCGCGACACCGGCCTTTTTCGTTTCACTTGGCCTGGTAGATGATCCCCGGGCTGCACTGCACCATCTGGTAATGGTCGGGCAGCCCGTTGAGCGCCTCGGACGCCCCCAGAAACAGGTAACCGCCGGGCTTGAGCGTGCCGTGAATGCGCAGCAGGATGTCCTTCTTCACCTGAGCGGAGAAGTAGATCAGCACGTTGCGGCAGAACACGATGTCGAACTTGCCCAGGCTCGCGTAGCTGTCGAGCAGGTTGAACGAACGAAACTCGACGCGGCTGCGGATCGGGGCCTTGACTGCCCAGCGCCCCGGCCCCTTGGGGTCGAAATAGCGTTGCAGGCGCTCCTGGGACAAGCCACGGGCAATGGCCAGGCTGTCGTACTCACCGGTCTTGCAGTTGGCCAGCATCGAGCCGGACAGGTCGGTGGCGACGATCTGCGCCCCCATCTTCAATTGCCCGATGTTGCTGCGCTCGAACTCATCGATGGCCATGGAGATCGAGTACGGCTCCTGCCCCGACGAACAGGCCGCCGACCAGATGCGCAGGCGCTGGCCAGGGTTGGCCTTGATCTGCTCGGGCAAGACCTTGTTCTTGAGCACCTCGAACGGATAGTTGTCGCGAAACCACAGGGTTTCGTTGGTGGTCATCGCATCGACCACCTGCTCGCGCAAGCCGCTGCGCGGCTGGGTCTGGATCCGCTGCACCAGCTCGCTCAACGATTTGATGCCCTGCTGTTCCATCAGCTTGTTGAGACGGCTGGAGACCAGATACTGCTTGTTTTCGCCCAGCAGGATGCCACAGGCTTTTTCCAGGAAGACCCGGAATTGTTCGAAATCCAAATTACCCGTAGACAATGATGCCGCCTCTTAAATCATGTGTAACGCCAGGGACGAGCCCTGGCCGTTAGTGGGTGGCCTTGATCCGGTCGACCACGCGTTGCGCCAGGTCATCCGGCCGGAACTTGGCGAGAAAATCATCCGCGCCCACCTTCTTGACCATGGCCTGGTTGAAGACGCCGGAAAGCGAAGTATGCAGGATGATGTGCAACTTTTGCATGCGCGGGTCGTTGCGGATTTCTGCAGTCAGGGTATAGCCGTCCATTTCCGGCATCTCGATGTCGGAAATCATCATCAGGAATTCCTCTTCCGGATGCTTGCCCTCATCGACCATCTTGCGCAGGTAATCCAGCGCCTGCCGGCCGTCGTTGAGCGCCACCACCTCGACCCCCACCGTCTGCAGGCAACGGCTGACCTGCTTGCGTGCCACCGAGGAGTCATCCACGGTGAGCACGCGCAGCGACACGGCCTTGACCTGCACTTCTTCGTCGACCACACCCAGGGAGATCGCCTCGGAGGTCGGCGAGACCTCGGCGAGGATCTTCTCCACGTCGATGATCTCGACCATCTTGCCGTCCACCCGGGTCACGGCCGTCAGGTAATGGTCACGACCGGTGCCCTTGGGTGGCGGATGGATCTCCTCCCAGTTCATGTTGACGATGCGTTCGACCGAGTGCACCAGAAACCCCTGGGTCTTGGTGTTGTACTCGGTGATGATCACGAAGCTCTTGCTGACATCTTCACTCAGACCGGGCATCCCGGTCGCCATCGCCAGATCCAGGATCGGGATGGTTGCCCCACGAATATTCGCCACACCGCGCACCACCGGGTTGGACTTGGGCATCACGGTCAGGTTCGGGCATTGCAGCACCTCCCGCACCTTGAACACGTTGATCCCGTACAGCTGCTCGCCATTGAGGCGGAACAACAGCAGTTCGAGACGGTTCTGCCCTACCAGTTGTGTGCGCTGGTTAACCGAATCCATTACACCAGCCATGCCAGACTCCTCGACCAAATGCTCGAGCGTCGTACCGCAGTCGGCACGCGCCTTGCTTTTTTAACTGTATGAACACGAAAACGACATTTTTCCGACGCCTGACCCGCCCCTTGCCCGGCATCCTTGCTGCGCTGTGCCTGCTGGCCCCCGGCGTTCGAACTCTGGCTGACGCTTTCACCTTGCCTGAACAGCTTATCGGTGTCACTCAGGGGTTTCTTGAATTCACGGTCGAGGATTACCTGGCGACCAGCCAGACCGAAGGGCGCTTCGAGATCCAGGTCAACAGCCTCGACCCGCGCCTGCGCATGCCACTGTGCGACCAGCAACTGGGCGCCACCCTGGAAAGCCCGGCGCAACCGCTGGGCAGGGTGACCGTGCGGGTGCGCTGCGATGGCAGCTCCCCGTGGACGGTGTTCGTGCCGGCCCAGGTACGGCTGTTTCGCAATGTGGTGACCGTGGCGCGTCCGCTCAAGCGCGACAGCGTGGTCGGCGAACAGGACGTGAGCCTGCGCGAGCGGGACGTGGGCATGCTCAACCAGGGCTACCTGACCAGCCTGGAGCAGGCCGTGGGCCTGAAGGTCATCCGACCGACGGTCATCGATCAGGTGCTCACGCCGCTGCATCTGGAGCAGGCCGAAGTGGTCCGCAAGGGCGATCATGTGGTCATCATCGCCCGCAGCGGCACGCTGAGCGTGCGCATGCCGGGAGAAGCCTTGAGCAAGGGCGGCATCAGTGAACAGATACGGGTACGCAATCTGAACTCCAAACGGGTGGTGAAGGCACGGGTCACTGGACCAGGGCAGGTGGAAGTCGCGATGTGAAGCGGGTCACGACGCCAGAACAAACAAGGCTGGCGGTCAGGAACCGCTTTTCCTAAACTGTGTCGAACCGGGTTGATGGGCTGGCCGCGCAAGCTGCACTGCATTTGCGTCTAAAGTTTCTTTCGGGTTGGCCGAAAACAAGGCAAGCGTCCAAACACCCAGAGGTTTTCTGATCATGGTCATCGACTTCAGTCGTTTGAATAATTCCCCGTCCGTGACGGGCGCCGTGCGCACTGGCAACAGCCAGGAAAGCACGGCCACTGTTCGCACCGCCACCAGCGCTACCGAGGCTGGCCAGAGCGGAGAAGCCGTACACCTGAGCCACGAGGCCCAGCAGTTGCAACAGGTCAGCGACAAGCTGCGCGATCAACCGGTTGTCAACAGCGCCCGCGTGGCCGAGTTGAAACAGGCCATCGCCGACGGCAGCTACCAGGTGGACGCCCAGCGCGTCGCCAGCAAACTGCTTAATTTCGAAGCCCAGCGCTAGCCCTCTGGCGCGCTGACTTCAGGACGCTAGAACCAAGAGCCAGCCAATGCACGACACTACTCTGCTGCAACTGATCGAAGATGATATTGCTCCAGCGCAACAACTGCTCGAGTTGTTGCAGGCTGAAGCCGTGGCCCTGCATGGCCGCGACATGCCCTTGCTGGAAAATATTCTGGCCCGCAAGCAATCGCTGGTGGTGCTGCTCGATCAAGGCGGACAACGACGTAGTGCGCTGCTTGCAAACCTGGGCCTGCCGCAAAGCCGCGAAGGTGTAGTGGCCATGGCCGAGCAATCGGACCTGGGCTCCCTGCTCATCGAGCAGCTCGATGTGCTGGCTGCGCTGATGAATGATTGCCAGGCGGTCAACGCACGCAACGGCCAGGCGATCCAGCTTCAGCAGTACACCACCGAAAACCAGATCAAGATCCTCATGGGTGGCGAATCACCGTCGCTCTACGATGCCCGTGGCACTACATCGCCGCTTTCAAAGCCTCGTGCACTCAGCCAGGCGTGACCCCCTCTATCAAGGCACGATTCATGCTGGCAGAATGCCAGCAATTGCCTGTGTCGTTTTTGCCTGGAGATTCATCAACCGTGTTCAATGACGAAGAAGCTCCTCAGCCTCCGAAGGTGCTGACTACGCCTTTGGAAATTGCCGCTCATTTGCGGATGTTGCTAGAGAGCCATGACCCACTGATCATCACGTTCCCCGAACGCAGCCAGCGCTTCCAGAGTTATGTGGTGGAGGTAGACCGGGACAGCAACAGCATGGCCCTGGACGAAATGATCCCGCGCGATGGCGAACGCTTCCTCGAAAATGGTGAACCATTCCGTATCGAAGGCTTCCATGACGGCGTGCGCATTGCCTGGGACTGCACTACCCCGCTGAGCATCAGCACCTCTGACGGCTCACGCTGCTACCGCGGCAGCCTGCCCACGGAAGTTACCTATCACCAGCGTCGCAATGCGTTTCGCGCGGCACTGAAGCTGTCGCAACTGGTCGACGTGATTTTCGACGGCGAGAAACTGCGTGGCGAGCACCCGCTCAAGGGCAAGCTGCTGGATATTTCGGCTACTGGCTGCAAGCTTCGCTTCGAGGGCGATATCGAGGAGCGGTTGCAGTTGGGCCAGGTCTACGAGAAGTTTGCTACCGGCCTGCCGCTGGGGCTTTCTCAGGTAATGGTCGAGCTGC
Source organism: Pseudomonas sp. VE 267-6A (assembly GCF_024126555.1). Lineage (NCBI taxonomy): Bacteria > Pseudomonadati > Pseudomonadota > Gammaproteobacteria > Pseudomonadales > Pseudomonadaceae > Pseudomonas > Pseudomonas sp. VE 267-6A. The sequence goes on along the minus strand of NZ_JAMYBY010000019.1, from coordinate 10,993 downwards.
GCCACCTGCACTATGAAGAGCGCCTGAACGCCACCTTCGCCGGCATTCGCTTTCATAACGTGACAGGACAGATGGCGCGCAAGATCGAAAGCTTTGTGTACCAGCTGCAACGTGAAGCGCGACGCTTCGACAAAGACGATTACTGATAGACATCACGCTTCACATTTCCAAGGGTCGCTACCCATTCAGCGGCAACGGATTCATCCGCAAAGGGGCGCCTGGCGCCCCGCCTGCCAGCGGAACTCAGACGCAGCCCTTCGCCACTATCTGCCCCCCACGCCACTCACACTTCTGGCGCAGGCTTGACAGGTTCGACGCCCTCAGCCTCCCCGGGCGTGCCCTCCTCCTCGGTATCTTCGGCACCTACCGGTGCCTGCATCTGATCCTGCACCACCTGCTCATCAACCCGCGGGTCGAGCGCCGCAGACAGCGGTGAACCTGCCGCCGGCATCGCTACGTGAAGCAATGGCGCATCCTCGACCTGATGCAGGTTGGTAACCGCTTTGGGACGGATGCGCCACACCAGCACCAGCGCGAAGAAACAGAAGAACGCGTACAGCATCTGGTCGCCCAGGGTCTTCATCAGCACACCGGCCACCAGCGGCCCGATGCTCGCCCCCACGCCATAGGTCACCAGCAGCATCGCGGTGAGCGAGACCCGTCGCTCGCTTTCAACGTGGTCGTTGGAAAACGCCACCGCCAGCGGGTAGAGGCAGAACTGCAGCAGCGAGACCGCAAAACCGGTGATGAACAGCACCTCGAGCGGCACGCTAGGCAGCAGCGCCAATGGCAGGGAGGTGACGGCCAGCCCCACCGCCACACTGCGAATCAGCACGGCCCGGTCGTAACGGTCCGACAACCAGCCCAATGGCCACTGCACCAGCAGGCCGGCAAAGATGCAGCAGCCCATGAACACACCGACCTGTTCTGTACTGAGCCCCTGCTTGGAGGCGTACAGAGGCGCCAGACCATAGAACGACCCCACGATCAGCCCCGCCCCGAGTACCGTACTCAGCGACTGGGGGACGCGCTTGATGAAGAACCGCGGCTCCATGGGGGCCGGACGCAGCGGTGCGGGGTGGATGCGCCGGGTCAGGGCCACCGGAACCAGGCACAGCGCAAAGCACATGGCCACCAGCATCAGCAGCTCCAGGCCCAGCTGCGGGTGAACCACCAGAATCAGCTGGCCCAGTACCAGGCCCAGATAGGAGGCGATCATGTAACCGCTGAACACCGCCCCACGCTGCTTGGCGTCGGCCTGTTCGTTGAGCCAGCTCTCGATCACCATGTACTGGCACATCATGCCCAGGCCGACGATCACCCGCAGCAGCAGCCAGGCCGGCAGCCAGCTGACCAGACCATGACCAAGCACCGCTGCGCCGACGATGCCGGCACACGTAGCGTAGGCGCGGATATGCCCCACCCTGGCGATCAGCCGGTGACCGATCTTGCCCCCCAGCGCCAGGCCGAAATAGTTGGCCGCCATCAGCGCACCGACCCACAGGCTGTCGACCTGATCGGCCGCCAGGCGCAGGGCCAGGTAGGTGCTCAACAGGCCGGAACCGATCAACATCATCAATGCGGCGAAATACAGCGCGCGAAAAGACTTCCAGATACTTCGCATCGACGTCCCTGAGGGCCCCTTGAGCAGGTGAAAAAACTGCTTGAAAGCATAAGTGAAAAAAACGCCGACGCGGCGGGCCGGGCATAAAAAAACAGGTGACAAACCATGATCTCGATCATGGCTGCCACCTGCCTCTGCTTACCCTGGCGCCAGGCGGCATTGCCGCCCCGCAGTTACGCCTGTGCCGCCAGCACGCGCCGTTCCCACGGGGTGATCTCGTCGAAGAAGCTGGTCAGTTCCAGGGTCTTGGACGCGATGTAACCTTCGATGAACTCAGTCCCGAACAGTTCCCTCGCCAACTGGCTGCGCTTGAGACGCTCCAGTGCCGCGTGCAGCGTGCAGGGCAGTGACAGGTTGTCGGGCACCTCGAATTCGCCCTGGATCGCCGGCGCCGGCTCCAGTTGCTGTTCGATGCCGTACAAGCCGGCCGCCAGGCTGGCGGCGATGGCCAGGTAGGGGTTGGTATCGGCCCCGGGCAGGCGGTTCTCGACCCTGCGCGCTACCGGTGCGCTGGCAGGGATACGCAGGCCCGCAGCGCGGTTGTCCTGCGACCAGCAGGCATTGTTGGGCGATGCATAAGGGTGGCACAGGCGCTGGTAGGAGTTGACGTTGGGTGCGAACAACGCGGTGAAGTCGGCCATGCATGCCTGCTGGCCACCGATGAAGTGATAGAAGGCAGGAGTTGGCTGCCCCTGCGCATCGCTGAACACGTTGCGGCCGTTGTCGATCTCGACCACGCTCTGGTGAATGTGCATCGAGCTGCCTGGGGTTCTGGCCAGCGGCTTGGCCATGCACACCACATTCAGGCCATGCTTGAGCGCAACCTCCTTGAGCAGGTGCTTGAACAGGAAGGTCTGGTCGGCAAGCAGCAGCGGGTCACCGTGCAGCAGGTTGATCTCGAACTGGCTGACGCCCATCTCGTGCATGAAGGTGTCGCGCGGCAGGCCCAGGGCCTCCATGCAACGGTAGACCTCGCTGAAGAACGGGCGCAGGCCATTGTTGGAACTGACGCTGAACGCCGAATGGCCGTCCTCGCGCCGACCGTCCAGCCCGGTGGGCGGCAGGAACGGCTGGCTCGGGTCGGGATTGGGAGCGAACACGAAGAACTCGAGCTCGGTGGCCACCACTGGCGCCAGGCCGTGCGTGCGATACCGCTCGATCACCGCCTTGAGCTGGCCGCGGGTGGACAAGCCCGAGCTCTGTCCATCGAGCTCATTGGCATCGCAGATCGCCAGTGCCCTTGGTTCGTCGCTCCAGGGCAGGCGGTAGATATGCAGGGGGTCGGCCGCCAGGGCAAGGTCGCCATCGTCGCTGCCGTAAAAGCGTGCCGCAGGGTATCCGCCCATGATGCACTGCAGCAGCACGCCGCGTGCCATCTGCAGGCGCCGCCCTTCCAGGAACCCCTCGGCGGTCATCACCTTGCCACGAGGCACGCCATTGAGGTCGGGGGTGACGCATTCGATTTCATCAATGCCCGTCAATCGCTCGGCGAGAGAACGTTGGCCATTGGTCGTCATGACTTGATCCTTGTTATTTTTAACAAGCCGCGAACGGCGACCCGAACAACATAGTCCGGGGGTGTTAAAAATATCAAGCACCATATAGTCCCGATCGCTGGACGAACGCCGCCAGCCAACCCGTAGAAGCTGTCTACACTGTGCCTGGCAGCGTAATACCGTTGGCCGGCAGCGGCAGCGCAGTCTTGTAGCGCACCTGCTTGAGGGCGAAGCTGGAGCGAATATTGGCCACCCCGGGCAAGCGGGTGAGGTAGTCCAGAAACCGCTCCAGGGCCTGGATGCTCGGCAGCAGTACACGCAGCAGGTAGTCCGGGTCGCCGGTCATCAGGTAGCACTCCATCACTTCCGGGCGCTCGGCGATTTCCTCTTCGAAGCGGTGCAGCGATTGCTCCACCTGTTTTTCCAGGCTGACGTGGATGAACACGTTCACGTCCAGCCCCAGCACTTCGGGCGACAGCAAGGTCACCTGCTGGCGAATCACGCCAAGCTCCTCCAGCGCCTTGACCCGGTTGAAACAGGGGGTGGGCGACAGGTTCACCGAACGGGCCAGCTCGGCGTTGGTGATGCGGGCATTGTCCTGAAGGCTGTTGAGAATGCCGATGTCAGTACGATCCAGTTTGCGCATGAGACAAATTCACCTGCTTCTTGTTCTTTTGAAGAATGTTTATCCGCAAGCCACCCCAAAGGCAATGAACTTGAGAAAAATATTCTTCCGCCAGCGGAATATGATGTAGGCAAGACTGACTCTCCGGTCACAAGCCGGGTTCAGTAGCGACCGCTTCAAAGCTCAACAAAAACACAAGACAGAGCGAGCGTAAAAAAGCATGAACGAGTACGCCCCCCTGCGTCTGCATGTGCCCGAGCCTACAGGCCGGCCAGGCTGCCAGACCGATTTTTCCTACCTGCGTCTGAATGACGCCGGTCAGGTCCGCAAACCCGCCATCGATGCCGAACCCGCCGATACCGCCGACCTAGCCTACGGGCTGATCCGCGTGCTCGACGAACAGGGCCGTGCGCTTGGCCCCTGGGCCGAGGACATCGGCCCCGAAGTGCTGCGCCAAGGCATGCGCGCGATGCTCAAGACCCGGCTGTTCGACAGCCGCATGGTCGTGGCGCAGCGCCAGAAGAAGATGTCCTTCTACATGCAGAGCCTGGGCGAGGAAGCCATCGGCAGCGGCCAGGCACTGGCCTTGAACCGCAGCGACATGTGTTTCCCCACCTACCGCCAGCAGAGCATCCTGATGGCCCGCGACGTGTCGCTGGTGGAGATGATCTGCCAGCTGCTGTCCAACGAGCGCGACCCGCTCAAGGGTCGCCAGCTGCCCATCATGTACTCGGTGCGCGAAGCCGGCTTCTTCACCATCAGCGGTAACCTGGCGACCCAGTTCGTGCAGGCGGTCGGCTGGGCCATGGCCTCGGCCATCAAGGGCGATACCAAGATCGCTTCGGCCTGGATCGGCGATGGTGCTACGGCCGAGTCGGACTTCCACACCGCGCTGACCTTCGCACACGTGTACCAGGCCCCGGTGATTCTCAACGTGGTCAACAACCAGTGGGCCATCTCCACCTTCCAGGCCATCGCCGGTGGTGAATCCACCACCTTCGCCGGCCGCGGCGTTGGCTGTGGCATCGCTTCGCTGCGGGTCGACGGCAACGACTTCATCGCGGTGTACGCGGCCTCGCGCTGGGCCGCCGAACGTGCCCGCCGCGGCCTGGGCCCGACCCTGATCGAATGGGTGACCTACCGCGCCGGGCCGCACTCCACGTCGGACGACCCGTCCAAGTACCGTCCGGCCGACGACTGGAGCCACTTCCCCCTCGGCGACCCGATCGCCCGCCTCAAGCAGCACCTGGTGGCCATCGGGCACTGGTCGGAGCAAGAGCATCAGGCGGTGACTGCTGAGCTGGAAGCCGAAATCATCAGTGCGCAGAAGGAAGCCGAGCAGTACGGCACCCTGGCCGGCGGGCAGATGCCCAGCCCGGCGAGCATTTTCGAGGATGTGTACAAGGAAATGCCGGAACACCTGCGGCGCCAGCGCCAGGAACTGGGGATCTGACATGAACGATCACAACACCACTATCCAGTTGGAAACCGCCATGGCGACTACCACCATGACCATGATCCAGGCCCTGCGCTCGGCCATGGATATCATGCTTGAGCGCGATGACAATGTTGTCGTCTATGGCCAGGACGTCGGTTACTTCGGCGGCGTGTTCCGCTGCACCGAAGGGCTGCAGAACAAGTACGGCAAGTCGCGGGTGTTCGACGCACCGATCTCCGAAAGCGGTATCGTCGGCACCGCCGTGGGCATGGGTGCCTATGGCCTGCGCCCTGTGGTGGAAATCCAGTTTGCCGACTACTTCTACCCAGCCTCGGACCAGATCGTCTCGGAGATGGCCCGCCTGCGCTACCGCTCTGCCGGCGAGTTCGTGGCCCCGCTGACCCTGCGCATGCCGTGCGGTGGCGGCATCTACGGCGGCCAGACCCACAGCCAGAGCCCGGAGGCGATGTTCACCCAGGTCTGCGGCCTGCGTACCGTGATGCCTTCGAACCCCTACGACGCCAAGGGCCTGTTGATCGCCTCGATCGAAAACGACGACCCGGTGATCTTCCTGGAGCCCAAGCGCCTGTACAACGGCCCTTTCGACGGGCACCACGACCGGCCGGTAACGCCCTGGTCCAAACACCCCGCCAGCGCCGTACCGGATGGCTACTACACCGTGCCACTGGACAAGGCTGCCATCACCCGCCCAGGCAATGCGGTGACGGTACTGACCTACGGCACCACGGTGTATGTATCCCAGGTGGCTGCCGAAGAGACCGGCATCGACGCCGAGGTCATCGACCTGCGCAGCCTCTGGCCACTGGACCTGGAGACCATCGTCGAGTCGGTGAAGAAGACCGGCCGCTGTGTGGTCGTGCACGAAGCCACCCGCACCTGCGGCTTTGGCGCCGAGCTGGTGGCGCTGGTACAGGAGCACTGCTTCCATCACCTCGAAGCCCCGATCGAACGCGTCACCGGTTGGGACACCCCCTACCCGCACGCGCAGGAATGGGCGTACTTCCCCGGCCCATCGCGAGTGGGTGCGGCATTGAAACGGGTCATGGAGGTCTGAATGGGCACGCACGTCATCAAGATGCCGGACATCGGCGAAGGCATCGCACAGGTTGAGCTGGTGGAATGGTTCGTAAAGGTCGGCGATACCGTCACCGAAGATCAGGTGGTCGCCGACGTCATGACCGACAAGGCCACCGTGGAAATTCCTTCGCCAGTCACCGGCAAGGTGCTGGCCCTGGGCGGCCAGCCCGGTGAGGTCATGGCCGTAGGCAGCGAGCTGATTCGCATCGAGGTCGAAGGGGCCGGCAACTATCAGGAAGGCGCCGGCAAGCCGGCAGCAGCCACGCCGCCTGCGGTAGCTGCCGCACCGAAGGCCAGCGTACCCGAAGCCCAACCCCAGCCCGCCGTCGTGTCTACCCCGGCAGCGGCACCTTCAGGCAACGCACAGCGTTCACCGACGATCGTGCCACGTGAGGCCAACGAGCGTCCGCTGGCCTCCCCGGCGGTGCGCAAGCGCGCGCTGGATGCGGGCATAGAGCTGCGCTATGTGCATGGTAGTGGTCCTGCCGGGCGCATCCTGCACGAAGACCTGGACGCTTTTCTCGTTCAACCGAGCACCAGCAGTGCATCGGGCCCCGGTGGCTATGCAAGGCGTGACGACAGCGAGCAGGTGCCTGTGATCGGCCTGCGCCGCAAGATCGCGCAGCGCATGCAGGATGCCAAGCGCCGCGTCGCGCACTTCAGCTATGTCGAGGAAATCGACGTGACCGCGCTGGAGGAACTGCGCGTGCACCTGAACAAGAAGCATGGTGACAGCCGCGGCAAGCTGACCCTGCTGCCCTTCCTGGTACGGGCAATGGTGATCGCCGCGCGCGAATTCCCGCAGATCAACGCCACCTATGACGACGAAGCCCAGCTCATTACCCGCCATGGTGCAGTGCATGTGGGTATCGCCACCCAGGGCGACAACGGGCTGATGGTACCGGTGCTGCGCCATGCCGAGGCCGGCAGCCTGTGGAGCAATGCCAGCGAGATCGCCCGGGTAGCCAACGCCGCCCGCAACAACAAGGCCAGCCGTGAAGAGCTGTCCGGCTCGACCATTACGCTCACCAGCCTCGGCGCACTGGGCGGCATCGTCAGCACACCGGTGGTGAACACGCCGGAGGTGGCCATTGTCGGGGTCAACCGCATCGTCGAGCGGCCAATGGTGGTCAACGGCCAGATCGTGGTGCGCAAGATGATGAACCTGTCCAGTTCGTTCGACCATCGTGTGGTCGACGGCATGGACGCCGCGCTCTTCATCCAGGCCATCCGCGGCCTGCTCGAACAACCTGCCAGCCTGTTTGTGGAGTGACCATGCAGACTCTCAATACCACCCTGCTGATCATTGGGGGCGGCCCCGGCGGTTATGTCGCGGCGATTCGTGCCGGTCAACTGGGCATCCCCACTGTACTGGTCGAAGGCCAGGCACTGGGCGGCACCTGCCTGAACATAGGCTGTATTCCATCCAAGGCACTGATCCATGTAGCGGAGCAGTTCCACCAGACTTGTCAGCACAGCCAGCACTCCAGCCTGGGCATCAAGGTACAGGCTCCCAGCCTGGACATTACCCAGAGCGTGGCCTGGAAGGACGGCATCGTCGACCGCCTGACCAGCGGCGTTGCCGCCTTGCTGAAGAAACACGGCGTGACGGTGATTCATGGCTGGGCAAGGATCGTCGACGGCAAAACCGTCGACGTCGAAGGCCAGCGCATTCAGTGCGAGCACCTGCTGCTCGCCACGGGCTCCAGCAGTGTGGAGCTGCCCATGTTTCCACTGGGCGGCCCGATCATCTCGTCCACCGAAGCCCTGGCCCCGCAACGCCTGCCAAGGCGCCTGACGGTGGTGGGTGCAGGCTATATCGGCCTGGAGCTGGGTATTGCCTACCGCAAGCTGGGGGTCGAGGTAAGCGTGGTGGAAGCGCGCGAGCGTATCCTGCCTACGTATGACAGCGAGCTCACTCAGCCGGTAGCCGAGTCGCTGAAGAAACTGGGCATGACGCTGTACCTCAAGCACAGCGTCGAAGGCTTCGATAACGCCACCCAGTGCCTGCAGATCAGGGACCCGCATGGCGAACAGTTGAGGCTGGAAACCGATCAGGTGCTGGTTGCCGTAGGACGTCGGCCACGCACTCAAGGGTTCAACCTGGAAACCCTGGAGCTCAAGATGAATGGCTCAGCCATTGCCATCGATGAGCGTTGCCAGACCAGCATGCGCAATGTGTGGGCAATCGGCGATCTGAGCGGCGAGCCGATGCTGGCCCACCGCGCCATGGCCCAGGGCGAGATGGTGGCCGAACTCATCGCCGGCAAGCAGCGGGTTTTCGATCCGGTGGCCATCGCGGCAGTGTGCTTTACCGACCCCGAGGTGGTGGTGGCAGGCAAGACACCCGAGGCCGCACAACAGCAAGGCCTGGATTGCATCGTTGCGCAGTTCCCGTTCGCGGCCAATGGCAGGGCCATGACGCTGGAATCCAAAAGCGGCTTCGTACGCGTGGTGGCGCGTCGCGACAATCACCTGATCCTGGGCTGGCAGGCTGTCGGCGTGGGGGTTTCGGAACTGTCTACCGCGTTTGCACAATCACTGGAGATGGGCGCCCGGCTCGAGGATGTGGCCGGAACCATCCATGCCCACCCTACCCTCGGAGAGGCTGTGCAGGAGGCTGCATTGCGTGCCTTGGGGCACGCGTTGCACCTGTAGCCAGAACCACTGGGCGTCGATCATCGACGCCCAGGCATCAGGCGATCTGGTTCTTGCCGCCGGCCTTGGCGCGATAGAGCGCCTGGTCGGCACGGGCGACCAGTTGCTCCGGGCGCTCGCCGCCACGCCACTGGGCGATGCCAAAACTCAATGTGACGCGGTGCTCGCCAATTGGGGGCAACCTCAACACCTGCTGGCGGATGGCATCGGCTACCGCCATTGCTGCCTGCAAGTCACTCCCTGGCATCAACACCATGAACTCGTCACCCCCCCATCGGGCAAGCAGGTGCTCGGGGCCGACACACTTACGGATCTGTTCGACCACCTCTACCAGGGCGGTATCGCCACGGGCGTGGCCGTAACGATCATTGATCGGCTTGAAATCGTCGAAATCCATCAGGATCAGGCTCAAGGGCAAACGAAAGCGGCCGGCACGTTCGCATTCCTGAAGCAGGGCCTTTTCCAGGCGATAACGATTGGCCGCCAGGGTCAACGAGTCGCGCTCGGCCAGGTCACGGTTCTCATCGAGCTGACGTTTCAGTTGCTCGTTCACCCAGCACAGTTCCCGGGTCCGTTCGGCAATCAGTGACTCCAGCGAGCTGTTGCGCTGCTCCAGATGGGCAACCAGGCGCTTGCGGTCGTCGATGTTGCGGTGTGCACCGAACATCCTGGCCACCGAGCCATCAGGGTTGCGCGCAACCACATGCCCGCTGTCCTCGATCCACAGGTAGCTGCCATCCTTGCAACGGCAACGGTACTCCACCTGGTAGCTTGGCGCGCGCTGGCTCAGGTAGTCCTCGAAGCAGGCCATCACCCGCGGGTAGTCCTCGGGGTGAATGACGTTTTCCCAGGTGAACACCGTATTGTCCAGCGAGTGGCTGGGGTAGCCCAGCATGCGATACCAACCCGGGTTGCGATAGACATGGCCGGTGTTGGCGTTCCAGTCCCAGATGCCATCACTGACCAGGTCCAGGAGGGTTTGCAGTTGCTCTTGCCCCAGGTCGCTCAATGGCGCCATCACGCAAGCGGTATTCTCACTCATGGACACTCTCCCCTGTCCAGCAACTACGCCCCAGCTCAATGATGGTGCTGCCGATTGTTATGCGCCAAAGCCTGCGCGAAATTTCGAACAATATACTCGCGAAAGAATGGAAGCGGCAGGCGGAACCGACCGCACGTCCAACTGCAAGCCTTGGCTGTTGCCGCCTGCGGCAATCATCCTCCTCTTTGGGGCAACAGCGTGCCAGAGTAAACGGCCGAGCATTGCTGCCCCCTTGTAATACAGAGGGTTCAGAGCGTGAGGTAACTGGCACAGCCCTTGCTCTTCCCTTGCTCTGCACAGTATCGGGAGACCTTCAGGTGAGCATCATCAATGATTATGGTTGGCAGGTAGCCGCTACCACTCAGCAACGTAGCAGTGTTTCTACAGACAGCGATGCTGTGCCGTATGTACCTGTTTCAGTTGCCATCCAGTCGACGTCCGACACGCGCGGGAGTGCCAGTCACTCCGAGCAGCGCTTTCACGACAACCAGCAAGAAGCGTTCGCAAAGTTCAAGGTCAGTCTGCAGAACCTGGAAGAGATCTTTGACACGAAGGAACCAGAGAGCACTGCCTTGCAAGAGTTTCGCGACTACATGGCACTGTCTCCCGAGCAGAAAATTCGCGAGAAGATGCTGCGCGAACTTGGGCTGAGCCTTGAAGAATACGAAGAGTTACCCCCTGAGAAGAAGGAGCTGATCGACAAGCAGATCGCTCAACGCATCAAGGAAGAAATGGAGATAAAAACCATGGCCAAGCTGCAACCGCCTCAACAGATGGATGCGGTCAGTGCACTGGCAGGTTCACAGACACTGTCGGCAGAAGGCACCAACGAAAAGGACAGGACGGACCCGCTGGCCTGAATCGTATTACGTAAAAAAACCACCTCCCAAGGTGGTTTTTTTATGCCCGCCTTGCAGGAAACTTTCAGCCCACAAAGACAAAACCCCTACCTGCAGATGCAGATAGGGGTTTCGGAATTTAATCTTGACGATGACCTACTCTCACATGGGGA
>NZ_JAMYBY010000018.1:0-116335 GCF_024126555.1 Pseudomonas sp. VE 267-6A | reverse complement strand
CAAAGCCAAAGCCAAAGCCAAAGCCAAAGCCAAAGCCAAAGCCAAAGCCAAAGCCAAAGCCAAAGCCAAAGCCAAAGCCAAAGCCAAAGCCTTTCAGGGATTTTGTGGGAATGGGGACGGCTGAAAAATCGCAAAAGAATACCGACGCATTGCGCAATGCGTCGGTTTCAGCAGCACGCTAGCGCCGAGGTTGGCGTTTGCGTTGCTCCTCATCGGTAGGGATCGGTACAGGCTGCATGGGTGGCGGGACAAGCCCCAATGCCACAGCCAGGTCGTGGAGCCAGTTGAACAGATCGTTTCTCATAACTCCCCCTCACGGGTCATCTGCGCGCGAAGTACGGCGGCGGCGCTACAAACTCATCATAGCCCCATGTGCAGCATCACGCCCGGGTAAAAACTTCTCTATTGATTTCAGTCAGGCACGCAGGGCCACATCGGCATCATCGCTCACCCGCCCCTTCACCGCTTCCTGCACCGCTATCCAGGCACTCAGGTTGGCCCCGCACATGCCCTTGCGCCACATCAGCCAGGTGGTGGTCTGGTCGAACGGCGACTGCAACGGGTGCACCGTGACCCGTTCCCGGCCCGGCAGGCTTTCAAGCATCGAGGTCGCCATCAACGCCACACCCGCCCCGGCGATCACACAGGCCAGCATGCTGGGATACGATTCGATTTCCATCACCCGCCCCATCGCCGCACGATCATGGGCGTACCAGGCCTCCAGCCGCATGCGGTACGAGCATCCCTGGCGAAACGTGAACACCGCACGCCCAGCCACATCCCGGGCACTGTGCACCGGCGGGTGGTCGGCCTCGGTGAGCAGCACCAGGGTCTCCTCGCACAAGGGCACCCCGTCGAGCCCGGCCAGGGCCAGCGGTCCATCCACCAGCGCCGCGTCGAGACGCCCGCTGAGCAGGCCTTCGAGCAATTCGCCGCTGGGGGCGGTCTGCACCTGCAGGTTCACCGCCGGGTAAGCTCGGTGATAGCGCGCCAGCAGCTCAGGCAGATGAATGGCCGCTGAACTGTACATGCTGCCCAGCACGAAATTCCCCGCCGGCTCGCCCCCCTGAACCGCCGCAAAGGCTTCGTCATGCAACGCCAGCATGCGTGCGCTGTAGTCCAGCAGCACCTTGCCAGCCGGCGACAGCTGCAGGCGCTGGCGCTCTCGTCGAAACAGCTCCACACCCAGTTGCTCTTCCAGCTGTCGCAGGCGCGTGGACAGGTTGGAGGGCACGCGGTGCAGGCGCTCGGCCGCGCGGGTGATCGACCCCTCTTCGGCGACCGCCTGAAAGATGCGCAGTTGACTCAGCTCCACGGTAATTCTCCAAAGCAGAACAAGTTCCTCATCATTATTCAATTTTTATGAAAGTCAACCCGCAGTAGCCTGACGGTCAACGCTCATCGCACAGGAACCCCACCATGTCCTCGACAATGCGCCTGCTGGCCAGCTTCGTTGCCCTGATGATGGCCATGGGCATCGGCCGATTCGCCCTCACCCCGCAACTGCCGCACCTGATCAGCGAAGGCCAGATCAGCCTGACCGCCGCCGGGCTGGTAGCTGCCGCCAATTACCTGGGCTACCTGCTCGGCGCCCTCGACGCGATGTTCGCGCACCGCCCCGCCCAGGTGCGCAAACGCCTGCTGGCCGGGTTGTGGCTGTGTGTGCTGCTGACCCTGGCCTCGTTCTGGGCCCACGGGTTCTGGCCGCATATCGCGCTGCGCCTGGGCACCGGCATCGCCAGTGCGTGGGTGGTGGTGACGCTCACCGGCATGACTCAACACCTGGCCGCTCAAAGCCGGCAACCGCGCCTTGGCGCACTGGTGTTCGCCGGCCCTGGCATGGGTATCCTGCTCACGGGGATGCTGGCACTGGGCGCCAATCTGCAGGGCCTGGGTTCGGCACCGCTGTGGCTGATCTACGCCGCCGTGGCGCTGCTGATGCTGCTGGTGATCCAGCCCGCGCTGCCACACCCGCAACCAGTGCCCGCGCACAAGGCCACCGCGCAGGGTGCGACACCCGGCATCGGGCGGCTGGGGCTGATCTATGCACTGTACGGGGTGGGATACATCATTCCGGCCACTTTCATGTCACAGATGGCCAGCGCACGTTTTCACGGCCAGTGGCTGGCCGACCTGTTCTGGCCGGCCTTCGGCCTGGCTGCCGCCATGGGTGTGGTGCTGGTCAGCCTGCGCCGCCCGCACCACGGCAGCACGGCGCGCTGGCTGATGGCAACGTTGTGGCTGCAGGCCGCCGGGGTACTGGCCTGCCTGCTGGGCAGCGGCGCCGGCCTGGCGCTGGGTGTACTGCTGTGCGGCACGCCGTTTCTGGCCTGCATGCAGTTGGTGATGCAGCGCTCGCGCGAACTGGCCCCCCACGCCACCCACCGCAATGCCGGCCTGCTGACCACCTGCTTCGCCCTCGGCCAGCTCAGCGGCCCGCTGCTGGCGGCGTTGAGCAATCAGTTCAGCGCCAGCCTGCAACCGGCGCTGGTAGTGGCCGCCAGCGGCCTGATCATCGCCGGGGCCCTGCTGTTGCGCCCGGCTACTGGCCGAGCAGGCGCCGCAGACGCCTGCGTACCCACTGCTCGGCACTGACCAGGGTAATGCCCAGCAACACGCAGACGGCGCCCAGGATGAAGTTCAGGCTCAACGGCTCGCCCAGCAGCAACACGCCGAACGTCACCCCGAACAACGGGGTGATGAACGAGAACACCGCCAGGTTGGACGCCAGGTAGCGACGCAGCAGCCAGAACCAGGTCAGGTAGCTGAAGAACGACACCACCACCGCCTGGAACAGCACGCTGCTGATCGATGTGGCGGTCAGCGTCACATGGCCGACCTGCCCGGTCAGCACCGCGATCAGCAGCAGGCCGACGAAGCCGACCATCAGCTGGTAGAACAGGGTCAGGGTAGCCGGTGCCTCCGACAGGCGCGAAGCCCGCACCACGACGGTGGTCGCGCCCCAGGCCATGCCGGCCATCACGCCCATCGCATCGCCCAGCAGCATGCGCCCATCGAGGTTGTCCAGCGACAGTCCGCCGGCAAAGGCCACGGCAATGCCGGCGAACGCCAGCAGGATGCCGAGCCACTGCAGCGGGCGCAGGCGCTCGCTGGGCAGCATGAAGTGCAGCCCCAACGCAGTGAACACCGGCGCGGTGTAGAGGAACACCGACATGTGCGCCGCGGACGTCAGTTGCAGCCCTTCGGCTATCAGCAGAAACTCCAGGCCGAACAGCGAACCGGCCAGCAGACCGCCCTTCCAGGTGGTGCCCAGCTGTTCCCAGCCACCCCGCCAGCACATCAGCAACGCGACCATCAGTGCCGAGATGCCCGAGCGCGCGGCGGCCTGCATCACCGGTGCAATGTCCGGCGCGGCCCACTTGATCATGACCTGCTGGATGCCCCAGATCAGGCACAGGCCCAGCATGACCTGCAGAGCGAAGGTGTCGGTATTCTTACGAAGGGCGCTCAAGGGCGACCCCCATTATCGCGGCACGGCATGGCAGGCTCTCGGCAATAGTGGATCCAGCGCCGATTATCAGGGCCTGCTGCCAGCGATTACCAGCCCGATCAGGCGATTTGTGCCTTTGACGCCACTTCGTCGAAGGTCGCCTCATCCAGTGCATCAGCCTGCTCGTTCAACACCTGGCGCGGATGATCATTGCCCGGGATTGCGCTGTCGATAAGGCTGAGCAGGCGCGAGCCTCGTTGGGTAAGGACGAAGTTCTCGCCATTGCCCCCTTCCTCTTCAGGGCGCGTCTCGATAAAGCCGCGCTCGAACAACAGCTTCTCGTATTCGCAGGCCTTGGTCTTCAGATGATCAAGCTCCGGCACTGCATCGCCTTTGGCAGCCAGGCCGGCAGCATGCTGCTCGGCATACGGGCGCGGGGTAAAGCTGTGGCCGGCGCCGTTCTGCACTTCGTGCAGCAGGCGCTCCATCAGGTCCCAGTCATAGGTAGTGCTCATCGGTCCAACCTCCAGCAAGGGGATGTAAGGGTGTGACAGGCGCGCGCGGCAGCGGTTCGACTGAACTTTCCGGCCGGCACAGCCCTCCACCGAACACCTTCGCCCGTAATGGAACACGAGGTCCGACCATGAAAACGCTGATGAGCATCACCGCTGCCGCTGCCCTTCTATTTGCCGTGCCCACCTGGGCCTGCACGCTGGAAGAGGCCACGCAGAAGCGCGAGGAGCTGGCCAAGGAGGTCAGCAAACTGACGGAGCAGAACCCGCAGAAGGCCAAGGAGATCAATGAAGAACTACAGGGGATGAAGCTGGGAACCGAGAGCAAGGACCTGCCGGACAAATGCCAGCTGATCGACAAGCGCATGCAGGAACTGAAGGCGGCAGAGAAGAAAGTCTGAATCGAGGATGAGGCGTTCGCTGGCAAGACAGCTCCTGTAGGAGCCGGCCTTGCCGGCGAATAGGCCCTGCAACCTTACTCGGCAGCCGGTGCCGGCTTGCGCTTCTTCAGCGGTGCCATGCCGTCCTGGCTCACCAGGGAGGGAGCATTGGGCTTGGGCTTGGCGGTCGGCTTGCGTTTGGCCACCACCTTCTTGTCGGTCTTCTTGTCGGTCTTTTTCTTCTTGACCCCGGCGGCCTTGCCCGACGCCTTGACCTTCTTCGGCCCGGTATAGGTGCCTTTGACTTCCTTGATGGTGCGGCGCTCGAAGCTCTGCTTGAGGTAGCGCTCGATGCTCGACATCAGGTTCCAGTCACCATGGCAGATCAGCGACACTGCCAGACCTTCGTTGCCGGCGCGCCCGGTACGACCGATACGGTGTACATATTCGTCGCCGCTGCGCGGCATGTCGAAGTTGATCACCAGGTCCAGGCCGTCCACGTCCAGGCCACGGGCCGCGACGTCGGTCGCCACCAGCACCTTGGCGCCGCCCTGCTTGAGGCGCTCGATGGCCAGCTTGCGGTCCTTCTGGTCCTTGTCGCCGTGCAGCACGAATGCCTTGATGTCCTTGGCCACCAGGTGACCGTAGATACGGTCGGCCATCACCCGGGTATTGGTGAAGATGATTGCCTTCTGGTAGGTCTCGTTGGCCAGCAGCCACTGCACGATCTGTTCTTTGTGCTGGTTGTGGTCGGCGGTGATGATCTGCTGGCGGGTGCCGTCGTTGAGCTGGCTGACGGTGTTGAGCATCAGGTGCTCGGGGTCTTTGAGTACCTTGCCGATCATGTCGCGCAGGCCGGCACCGCCAGTGGTAGCCGAGAACAGCAGGGTCTGCTCGCGGTTCGCGCACTCGTTGCACAGACGCTCGACGTCTTCGGAAAAGCCCATGTCGAGCATGCGGTCGGCTTCGTCCAGCACCACCGCCTGCACATGTTCAAGGTGCAGGTTGCCGGCATTGAGGTGCTCGAGCATGCGCCCCGGGGTGCCGACCAGGATGTCCGGCACCTTGCGCAGCATGGCGGCCTGTTCCTTGAAGTCTTCACCACCGGTGATCATGCCGGCCTTGATGTAGGTGAACTGGGCGAAACGCTCGATTTCCTTGAGGGTCTGCTGGGCCAGCTCGCGGGTCGGCAGCAGCACCAGGGCACGGATCTCGACACGGCTCTGCTTCAGGTCCACCAGGCGGTTGAGCACGGGCAGCATGAAGGCGGCGGTCTTGCCGCTACCGGTTTTCGCCGTCACCCGCAGGTCACGCCCTTGCAGCGCCAGGGGGATGGCCGCCGCCTGCACAGGCGTGGGCTCGACAAAGTTCAGTGCGGCCACGGCTTTGAGCAGGCGTTCGTGCAGGGCGAATTGGGAAAACACGGGTGTACCTCGGGCAAGTGCAGAAATTCAGCCATATAGGGTAACGTTTTCCGGCGCTCACGCCGAATTTCTTTTGGCATTGTCACGACTTTCCGCGTTCTAATTGCACTTCCACTCTTTTTGCGGACACCTTTACTAAGGCATGGATATTCAATTGTTCTGGCAAAACGCCCTGGATCTGTGGGGCACCCTCGATCAGCACCCGCTGCTGCACGCCGGCCTGGGCCTGGCGGTACTGCTGCTGGCCGCCCTGGTACTGGGGCGTGTGGCACGCTTCATGATCCTGCACGCCGTCCGGCTGCTGAGCCGCCAGCCAGCCCTGCACTGGCTCAACGACCTGCTGCACAACAAGGTTTTCCAGCGCCTGGCGCAGATGGTGCCCTCGCTGGTGGTGCAGTTCGGCCTCAAGCTGGTGCCGGAGCTCAGCGCCACCAGCCAGCATTTTCTGGGCAACGTGGCGCTGGCGTTCACCATTCTGTTCCTGGTGCTGGCCATCAGTGCACTGCTCGATGCCCTGCTCGATATCTATGCCCGCACCGAACATGCGCGTACCCGTTCGATCAAGGGCTATGTGCAACTGGCCAAGATGGTGCTGTTCGTGTTCGGCGCGATCATCATCGTCGCCACCCTGATCGACCGCTCGCCGTTGTTGCTGCTGTCGGGCCTGGGTGCGATGTCGGCGGTGATCCTGCTGGTGTACAAGGACACCCTGCTGTCGTTCGTGGCCAGCGTGCAACTGACCAGCAACGACATGCTGCGCGTCGGCGACTGGATCGAGATGCCCCAGGTGGGCGCCGACGGCGACGTGGTGGACATCACCCTGCACACGGTCAAGGTGCAGAACTTCGACAAGACCATTGTCTCGATCCCCACCTGGCGCTTGATGTCCGAATCGTTCAAGAACTGGCGTGGCATGCAGCAGGCCGGCGGTCGGCGCATCAAGCGCAGCCTGTTCATCGATGCTGGCGGCGTGCGCTTTCTGACCGATGAAGAAGAGCAACGCCTGGGCAAGGTGCGCCTGCTCACCGACTACATGACCCGCAAGCGCAGCGAACTGCAGGCCTGGAACGAAGCCCAGGGCCCTGTGGCAGCACTGTCGGCCAACCGCCGGCGCATGACCAACATCGGCACCTTCCGCGCCTATGCCCTGGCGTACCTGAAAAGCCACCCGGACATCCAGCCGAACATGACCTGCATGGTGCGTCAGATGCAGACCACCGCCCAGGGCGTGCCCCTGGAAATCTACTGCTTCACCCGCACCACCGCCTGGGCCGATTATGAACGTATCCAGGGCGATATCTTCGACTACCTGCTGGCCGTGATGCCCGAGTTCGGTCTGGGCCTGTACCAGCAACCCAGCGGCAGCGACCTGCGCGCCGGGCTGCTACCGGCCGGTGCCGTTCGCGAGCAACGGGCGTTGAGCACCGAGTCGGCTGAGCCATAGCGAGGCCAGTATCACCGCACCACCGATGAACAGCCGGCCCAGCGGCTCGTGCTGGTTCCAGATCAGCAGGTTGAGCAACAGCCCGACCGGCACATGCAGGTTGTTCATCACCGCCAGGGTGCCGCCTGAAACCAGGCAGGCGCCCTTGTTCCACCAGTACAGCCCCAGCGCCGTCGGGCAAAATCCCAGAAACAGCAGCACCAGCCACTGCACGTCGGTGCTGGGCAGATGCTGCGCGTTGCCGAACAGCAGGAAGGCCGGCAGCACCACCAGCAGGGCGCCCAGGTAGAAGTAGCCGAAGCGTCGGTAGTGCGGCAGGTCACTGGGGTAACGGGCAACCAGGTGCTTGTACAGCACCTGACCGGCGGCATAGGTGAAGTTGGCCAGTTGCAGCAGCACAAAGCCCATGAAGAAGTCCGGGCTGATGCGGTCGAAGCGAATCACCGCTGCGCCCCCCACCGCCACCAGTGCGGCCACCAGTGCCCACGGGTTGAAGCGCCGGTTCAGGGCATCCTCGATCAGGGTCACGTGCAAGGGTGTAAGAATGGTGAACAGCAGCACTTCGGGCACGCTCAGCACACGAAAGCTCAAATACAGGCACACATAGGTGATGCCGAACTGCAACGCGCCGATCAGCAGCATGGCCCGCATGAAGCGCGGCTCGACCTTGCGCCAGCGGGTCAACGGCAAAAACACCAGGCCGGCCAGCAGTACCCGCGCCAGCACCGCGAAGTAGCTGTCGACATGCCCGGCCAGGTATTCGCCGATCAGGCTGAAGGAAAACGCCTGGATCAGCGCGACGATCAATAAGTAGCCCATGTATGCCCCCTGATATGCAGGCGGCGACCTTAGCGGTTGACCAACGGGCCGGCAACCGCTTTTGAAACGCCTGCACTCAAGGTGCCAGCAGGCTCAACGGGTCTGATCGGCCGTGATGAACTGGAAGCGTGCGGGGGTGGCGCCAGAGGGCAAGGTCACCGCGATGATCGGCACCAGGATGCCCGTCTGGCTGAAGAAGTCCCGCTGATCCGCCTGCGCCCCCGCCCTTCCGCTCGCGCTCCCGCCAATATAGAAGAAGGCTTCCATCGGCAATTGCCGACCGATGTTCTGCGGCCACAGGGCCATGCGCACTTCGTTCTGGATGCCGCCAAGGTTGGCGCCGGGCAGGTTTCTGGCACGCAGGCTCTGATAGAACGCGATGGCGCCTTCTTTGTTGAGTTCATCGCGAACATTGAAGCCGCACTGGCGTGCATTGATCCGGTTGGCGTTGTAATGCGCCAGCCATTGTTCGGCTGTACCGATGCCCTGCGCCCTGCACTCGCGACTCACCGTGGGATAACCGACATTCTGCCCGCACCCCTGCGATTCTCGCCTGTTGGAATCGGCGTCCACAGGAAACGAGCACAACACACGGGGCTTGTATTGATTGTTGGCGTACAAGATAGGCACGAAGATGAAGCCGTTAGTGTACCCATAGGCCAACCGACTGAACGCAGAGTCGGCGCGCAGGTAGGAGAACGACACGCCCGAGGCGGTAGGGTTCGGGTTCCACGAATGAAACGCCGGGCTGTTCTGCGTAGCGCGCATGAGGATGCCGCTGCACAGAAAGGCCGGCGCGCTGGAGGCGTTACAGTTCTGTCGGGTGTCGCGGTAACGTTCCTGCAGGTGGCGTGCAACCGTGGCTCCGGAAACAGCCGCCGTACCTGCACGGGACTGCAACGCAGCGGCCTGGACCGTTGGCGGCACCGAGCTTGCCTGCGCAACCTCGTCATTGGCAGGCTGCACCGGCGCCCGGTTGGCGCAGGCTGTCATCAGGCTGATCAACAGCAACAGTGTGAACGTGTTCAACATGGTGCCTCCCTGCGCTCGCGCCGGCTTTGAACCCTTGCTTGCGGGTCACGCCTTGCTTGGCGGGCGTTTCGCAGGTTTGTCAGGCACTTTCGCAGGTGCCTCTGACGCTTTTGCAGGTTTTTTCACCGGCACTTTCGCAGGGCCCTCAGGCGCCTTCGCAGATGCCGGGGGCACCTCCAGGCTCGGGATATAAAGCAGCCTGGAAAACTGCCAGTCCGAGCCCGTAACCGCTTCAAGCGCATAATTGAGCCACACTTGCTTGCCTCTGTTCTGCTGAAACCAGCTCAGTGGAATTTCAAACTGGGCAGTACCACCCGTCATGGGTTTCCACCCCAGGTCCTCATGCCCTGTCATGGTGAAACCTCTTAGACGAACCTTGTGTGAAGGTTGCCATTGGGGATAGGTAATCTGGACCCAGCGAGAACCGCGATCAAGTCTTGGCCGGGTCAATGGATCTAAACTTTGGCGTTCCACCGAAAAGTAACGACTCTGCGAAACCACCCAGGGTCCGCCATCCCTGCTCAGCGCGAAATTCACCTGTGCCGTTTGGCCGGAACTGCTGTACATCAGCGCTTTTGGACAAGAAGAGTACAGCGCTTCCGGCGGGTTACTGATGGGTTGCACGGGCAAATCGAAAATGATACCGGAAGGTTCGACAATTCTTACCCTGACCCTGTCACCGGGGTACATACCGGCTGATATAAGCGTCCTGACTGACAAAAAATCCGTATTGCTGCCGCAGTTGAAGATCGCCGATATCTTGAAATACTTTCTCGACGGGTCTTTGGGGTAATCGGGATGTGGAATCGAACAGTCGATCGTCGGGGCATCCCAGGCATATAGTTTGGACCCTACTTTAGCAGGCATAGGTACGCATCCTTATATCCGCGAGGCAAGTTACAAACTTTCACTGCGGAAAGTCTGTCCGTCACCTGTATATAAACAGATAGGAATTCAAGCGCGCACCTGACAAAACTGTCAGTTCTCTATAAACAATCAACCTGGCAATGACAAGTTTTATAACCACCCACAAAAAAGCCCGGTCAAACCAGTGTCTGACCGGGCAGGTACACCCAAAGGAGCAAAGGTGTCAGGCGGGGGGAAAATCGGTACGGCTCAAGCTACCGCAGCCAGCAGCGCCTTGGCCTGGTTCAGGCCTTTTTCGTGGAAGTCGCCGCCCATGTTCAGGCCCTCGGCGTGAATGAACGTCACCTCGTGAATGCCGATGAAGGCCATCACCTGGCGCAGGTAGGGCTCCTGATGGTCGCTACCGGCCCCGGCGTGGATACCGCCGCGGGCCGTCAGCACATAGGCGCGCTTGCCGGTCAGCAAGCCCTGCGGGCCGGTGGGGGTGTATTTGAAGGTGACGCCGGCACGCAGCACATGGTCGAGCCAGGCCTTCAGCGTACTGGGGATGGTGAAGTTGTACATCGGCGCCGCCAGCACCAGTACATCGGCGGCCAGCACTTCGTCGGTCAGTTCGTTGGAACGTGCCAGTGCCTGCACTTCTTCGGCGCTGCGCTGGGCTTCGGGCTTCATCCAGCCACCCAGCAGATGGCTGTCCAGGTGGGGTACCGGGTTCAATGCCAGGTCGCGCACGCTGATCTGGTCGGCCGGGTTGGCCGCCTGCCACTGGCTGATGAAATCACGGGTCAGCTGACGAGACACGGAGTCCTGCAGGCGGGCGCTGCTTTCGATGATCAGTACGCGGGACATGGGTTGCCTCCATCGGCAAGTTCGCTAAGTCGATGGAGGCAAGATTAGAGATTGACCTATCGATAAAAAAGCGTAAAAACTGGGTTAAATCTATCAGTTAACCTGTTTTATTGCGGTTTGCAGTCCAGCGCGATGCGCAGCTTGAGGATTTCGCGGTTGAATTTGGCCGTCACGTCGACGCTCTTTTTCGCCGGTACCTGTATGCGCCGTACCCTGGGGGCCTCCGGGCCGTTGCGGAAGGTGACCTTGCACGTCGCTGCCACATCGCCGTAGTTGTTCAGGCTGATCGAGCCGATGTCACGGTCGGTGTCGTAGGTGGTGTAGTCAAGCTTCACCCCGTCGGTGTTCTTGGTCACGTCGATGGGGTAGGCCAGGGCCGTCAGCGGCAGCAGGGCCAGCAGTGCAACACAGATTTTCTTCATAACGGCGCTCTCCATGAAAGTGCGCCAGCTTAGGACAACAGGAGCCGAAGATGAAAGCGCCGCGCGTTACCCTGGATCAGTGGCGGACTCTGCAGGCGGTGGTCGACCACGGCGGCTTTGCCCAGGCCGCCGAAGCCCTGCACCGCTCCCAATCGTCGGTGAGCTATACCGTGGCCCGCATGCAGGACCAGCTCGGCGTGCCGTTGCTGCGCATCGACGGGCGCAAGGCGGTGCTCACCGATGCCGGCAGCGTGCTGCTGCGCCGCTCGCGCCAGTTGGTCAAGCAGGCCAGCCAGCTCGAAGACCTCGCCCATCACATGGAGCAGGGTTGGGAAGCCGAGGTGCGCCTGGTGGTCGATGCCGCCTACCCCAATGCCCGACTGGTACGTGCCCTGAGTGCGTTCATGCCGCAAAGTCGCGGCTGCCGGGTGCGCCTGCGCGAGGAGGTGCTGTCAGGGGTCGAGGAAGTGCTGCACGAAGGGGTGGCGGACCTTGCCATCAGCGGCTTCAGCATCCCCGGCTACCTGGGCACCGAATTGAGCGCGGTGGAGTTCGTGGCCGTTGCACACCCCGAGCACAGCCTGCACCGCCTGGGCCGCGAGCTCAGTTTCCAGGACCTGGAGAGCCAGTTGCAGGTGGTGATCCGCGACTCTGGCCGGGCACAACCGCGGGATGTGGGCTGGCTGGGCGCCGAACAGCGCTGGACGGTCGGCAGCCTGGCCACCGCCGCCACCTTCGTCAGCAGCGGCCTGGGCTTTGCCTGGCTGCCACGCCACCTGATCGAGCGCGAACTGCGCGAAGGCGTGCTCAAGCCACTGCCGCTGGACCAGGGTGGCAGCCGTCACCCGCTGTTCTACCTTTACTCGAACAAGGACAAACCCCTGGGCCCGGCCACGCAGATCCTCATCGAGTTGCTGCGCAACTTCGACACTGCGCCGCTGGACGTGCCCTTCGCCGCCCCCGCCCAAGCCTGACAGGTAACGCCCATGGCCTATTTCGAACATGAAGGTTGCACCCTGCATTACGAGGAATATGGCCAGGGCGAGCCCCTGGTACTGCTGCACGGCCTGGGCTCGAGCTGCCAGGACTGGGAATACCAGGTACCGGAGCTGGCCCGTCAGTACCGCGTGATCCTGCTCGATGTGCGCGGCCACGGGCGCTCCGACAAGCCTCGCGAGCGCTACAGCATCGCCGGCTTCAGCGCCGACCTGCTGGCCCTGCTGGAGCACCTGAACACCGGCCCGGTGCACCTGGCTGGCCTGTCGATGGGCGGCATGATCGGCTTCCAGTTTGCCGTCGACCATCCCCACCGGTTGCGCAGCCTGTGCATCGTCAACAGCGCACCCGAGCTCAAGCTGCGCAGCCGCGACGATTACTGGCAATGGTTCAAGCGCTGGAGCCTGGCCCGCCTGCTGAGCCTGGAGACCATCGGCAAAGGCCTGGCCGCACGCCTGTTTCCCAAGCCGGAGCAGGCCGAGTTGCGACGCAAGATGGCCGAGCGCTGGGCGCGCAACGACAAGCGTGCGTACCTGGCCAGCTTCGATGCCATCGTCGGCTGGGGGGTACAGGAACGCCTGGGCCAGATCCGCTGTCCTACGCTGGTCATCAGCGCCGACCACGATTACACCCCGATACAGCTCAAGCAGCGCTACGTCGCGCTTATTCCTCAAGCTCGACTGGCGGTCATCGACGATTCACGGCACGCTACACCGCTGGATCAACCCCGGCTGTTCAACCAGACCCTGCTGCAGTTTCTGGCAACGGCTTCAACCACTTCTCAAGGATCATTGAGTTCATGCTGAAAAAACTTCTGCTTGGCGCCTGCTCGGTCGTCTTCGCCACCAGCCTGATGGCTGCCGAAAAAGCCCCGCACGTACTGCTCGACACCAGCTTCGGCCAGATCGAAGTGGAACTGGACCCGGTCAAGGCGCCCATCTCGACCAAGAACTTCCTCGAGTATGTCGACAGCGGCTTCTACACCAACACCATCTTCCACCGCGTGATCCCGGGCTTCATGGTCCAGGGCGGCGGCTTCACCGCGCAGATGCAACAGAAGTCGACCAAGGACCCGATCCGCAACGAGGCCAGCAACGGCCTGCACAACACCCGCGGCACCCTGTCGATGGCCCGCACATCCAACCCGAACTCGGCCACCAGCCAGTTCTTCATCAACGTGGCCGACAACGCCTTCCTCGATCCGGGCCGCGATGCCGGCTACGCCGTGTTCGCCAAGGTGGTCAAGGGTATGGACGTGGTCGACCAGATCGTCAACTCGCCGACCACGCGCAAGAACGGCATGGCCGATGTACCGGCCGATCCCGTACTGATCAAGTCCGCCAAACGCATTGACTGAGCCCGTGTTCACAGGGACGTGAACCACGACCGGCCCGGTCGAGTCAGACAGGAGTTAGAGTTTTGAGGTTGTATCGCTATTTCGAAAAGCTGATCGATATCTTTCGCGAAGCACCGACCGCATCGCCGCCGGGCAAGGTCCTGCCGTTCTATTTCTACTACCTGCGCCAGGTGTGGCCCAGCTTTGCCGCACTGCTGGTGGTGGGGCTGGTGGCTTCGCTCATCGAAGTGGCGCTGTTCAGTTACCTGAGCCGCATCATCGACCTGGCCCAGGGCACGCCAAACCCCGATTTCTTCAGCGATCACGCCAGCGAGCTGATCTGGATGGTGGTGGTCACGCTGCTGCTGCGCCCGCTGTTCTTCGGCCTGCACGACCTGCTGGTGCACCAGACCATCAGCCCGGGCATGACCAGCATGATCCGCTGGCAGAACCACACCCATGTGCTCAAGCAGAGCCTCAATTTCTTCCAGAGCGATTTTGCCGGGCGCATCGCCCAGCGCATCATGCAGACCGGCAACTCGCTGCGCGATTCGGCCGTGCAGGCGGTGGACGCCCTGTGGCACGTGCTGATCTACGCGATCAGCTCGCTGGTGCTGTTCGCCGAGGCCGACTGGCGCCTGATGCTGCCCCTGACCGTCTGGATCTTCGCCTACATCGGCGCACTGTGCTATTTCGTGCCCAGGGTCAAGGAGCGCTCGGTGGTGTCATCGGATGCGCGCTCCAAGCTGATGGGCCGCATTGTCGATGGCTACACCAACATCGCCACCCTCAAGCTGTTCGCCCACACCGACTTCGAGCGCCAGTACGCCCGCGAAGCGATTCGCGAGCAGACCGAAAAGACCCAGCTGGCCTCGCGGGTGATCACCAGCATGGATGTGGTCATCACCAGCCTCAACGGGCTGCTGATCGTCACCACCACCGGCCTGGCGCTGTGGCTGTGGAGCCAGTCGCTGATCACCGTGGGCGCCATCGCCCTGGCCACCGGCCTGGTGATCCGCATCGTCAACATGTCGGGCTGGATCATGTGGGTGGTCAACGGCATCTTCGAGAACATCGGCATGGTGCAGGATGGCCTCAAGACCATCGCCCAGCCGGTCACCGTCACCGATCCGCCAGATGCTCCGGCGCTCAAGGTCGATCGCGGCGCGGTGCGCTTCGACAACGTCGACTTTCATTACGGTCAGGGCAGCCGGATCATCAGCAACCTGACCCTGGACATTCGCCCCGGCGAGAAGATCGGCCTGATCGGCCCCTCGGGCGCCGGCAAGTCCACCCTGGTCAACCTGCTGCTGCGCCTGTACGACCTGGAAAGTGGCCGTATCCTGATCGACGGCCAGGACATTGCCCAGGTGAGCCAGGCCAGCCTGCGCGCACAGATCGGCATGATCACCCAGGACACCTCGCTGCTGCACCGCTCGATTCGCGACAACCTGCTGTATGGCCGGCCGGATGCGACAGAAGAGGAGTTGTGGGAGGCGGTGCGCCGGGCGCGGGCCGATGAGTTCATCCCTCAGCTGTCCGATGCCCAGGGGCGCACCGGTTTCGATGCGCATGTGGGCGAGCGTGGCGTGAAACTGTCCGGCGGCCAGCGCCAGCGCATCGCGATTGCGCGGGTGCTGCTCAAGAATGCGCCGATCCTGATCATGGACGAAGCCACTTCGGCGCTGGATTCGGAAGTGGAGGCAGCCATCCAGGAGAGCCTGGAGACCCTGATGCAGGGCAAGACGGTGATCGCCATTGCGCACCGCCTGTCGACCATCGCGCGGATGGACCGGCTGGTGGTGCTGGAGCAGGGGCGGATTGCCGAGATGGGCACCCATGCCGAACTGCTGGCGCACCAGGGGCTGTACGCACGGCTGTGGCATCACCAGACGGGTGGGTTTGTCGGGGTCGATTGAACACCGCGGCGACGGTATCGCGGGTCAAGCCCGCTCCCACAGGGATTTCACTGCGCCTGCGAGAGCGGGCTTGGCGTTCAGACTTGCCTGAAGGGCAGCGCCGTACGCGCCTCCTCGGCATACCCCAGCACCCCCACCCGCTCCTGCGCCAGAAAGTCCTGCACGGCCGCCTTCAACCCCGGATGCAGCAGGTAATGCCAGGACCGCGTGATCACCGGTTCGAACCCGCGAATCAGCTTGTGCTCGCCCTGCGCCCCGGCATCGAAACGCTGCAACCCTTCGGCAATGGCAACGTCCATGCCCTGATAGAAGCACGTCTCGAAATGCAACCGGTCGAACTCCGCCAGGCAGCCCCAGTAGCGCCCATACAGGCTGTCACCGCCCACCAGGCTGAACGCCATCGCCACCGCCCGCCCGCCCTGATGCGCCATCACCACGCGGATCGACGCGGGCATGCGTTCGGCCAGCAGGCTGAAAAACGCCCGGGTAAGGTACGGGGCACGGCGGCGCACGGCGTAGGTGTTGGCATAGCATGCGTACACGAAATCCCACTGCGCCTCACTCAGCTCATGGCCGTGGTACCACTGAAACTCGATACCCTGCCCCGCCACCTGCTCGCGTTCCTTGCGCATCTGCTTGCGCTTGCGCGAACTGAGGCTGTCGAGAAAATCCTGGAAGTCCCGATAACCCTGGTTGCGCCAGTGAAACTGACACCCCAGGCGCTCCATCCAGCCCGCACGCCCACGCAATACTTCGTCGCTGGCCGGGTCGGTGAAGTTCACGTGCAGGCCCGACAGCCCCTGTTCGAGCAGGGCATCGCTGACGCCGTCGATCAGCTCACCCGCCGCCTGCGCATCACCCAGCAGGCGCGCGCCGCTGACCGGTGAAAACGGCACCGCACACAGCAGCTTGGGGTAGTAGTCGATACCGGCGCGGTCGCAGGCGTCGGCCCAGCCGTGATCGAACACGTACTCGCCGAACGAATGGGTCTTCACGTAGGCCGGCATGGCCGCCCGTACCTGGCCCTGAGTGTCGGTCAGGACCTGGTGGGCCGGCGCCCAACCGGTGCGCGGGGTGACGCTGGCGCTGTCTTCCAGGCTGCGCAGGAAGGCTTGGCGCAGGAACGGCTGGGCATCCGGCACCAGGGCATCCCAGGTGGCGGCGTCGATATCGGCAAGGTGCGGCAGAATTGAGATGGGCATGCGCGCAGTCTGCCCCCTCGTGCGAGCAAAAAAAAGCCCCGCAGGTGCGGGGCGAAGATCTAACGGATGAAGGAGTGTGTTGCAGGGGTAACGCTTAGAACACGTACTGCGCGCGCATCACGAAACCGTCGCCGCTGTCGTCGCCGGCAGCGTTCTGCGCGTTGTCGGTCTTGGCCTTGACGTACACGCCGCTGAGCTTGATCGACTCGTTGGCGTACCAGTTCACACCCAGGTTGTGCACTTTGGCTTCCACGTCACCGATGTCGGCAAATGCGCCGTTGTTGTCGTCGACGCTCAGGTGGTCGTAGCGGTAGAACACTTCCCACGCACCAATCTGCTTGTTGGAAGGCTTGATGCTGTCGAACTTGCCGAGTTTGTAGCCACGCGCTTCACCGGTGATGGTGTAGGCCACCTGGCCGTAGTAACCCTTGGCCTTGATGTCGGAGAAGGCCGAGTCGTCTGCCTGAACATCACGCTTGATGTACTCGCCCTGCACCGAGAACGGGCCCAGCGCGTAGGCGGCTTCCAGGCCCCAGGCCTTGTCGGTGTCGTAGGCACCGGCCGGGGTGGTGGCGTTGCCGCCCAGCACCAGGCGGTTGCCGTTGTTGCCGGCGTCCTGGCCACCGTCGGTGCTCACCCCACGCATGCCCAGGCGGCTGCGGATACGGCCGTCGAACGCGGTGTCGGAAAGGTCGCGCTGGGCGTAGTTCAGGCCAACGTGCAGTACGTTGCCGGCCTCGTGCATCGGTGCGAACACACCGCGCAGGTTGAACTGCTTGGAGCTGTCGCCGTCCTTGTCCTGGTTGGTGGCGTCCTTGGCGAACAGGCCGGCCGAACCGTACAGCGAGTCACCGGCGTTACCCGATGCCTGGATACCGAAGCCGCCGTTGTGCGAGTTGGTCCAGTCCACCAGGTCGTAGGCAGCGGTTCGCTCCTGGGCAGTCACCCACTTGGAGCTGGTGGCTTTTTCCAGGCCGAACTCGGGGTCGAAGCGACCGACCTTGATCGATACCGGCTTGAAGCCGTTGTAGGCCAGCGACGCTTCGTCGAAGTAACCGTCTTCGGAACGGTTGTCGCCACCGGAGTTATGCGAGAAGTCGTAGGCGATCTGGTAGGCCCAGTCGGTGTACATCACACCGCCCAGTTCCAGGTAGGCACGGCGGAAGTAGCCCGCATCGGCGGTATCGCCGTTCTTGGTGTAGAAACCGTCGAAGCGGCTGTAGTCGGCCTGGACCCGGCCACCCAGCTTGAAGCTGAATTCCTTGTCAGCGGTAGCGACCTCCAGGCCACCCTTGGTCTTGACTACGATATCGGCGCCGTCAGTAGTCACGGTGCCCGCGAAAGCCTGGGCGGTAACGGCCATTGCCAAGGCGCTGGCTGCGAAACCTGCGAAGTGCTTACGGATCATCGAAGGAACTCCCCTACGTTCATAACGTTTATGGTCTTGATTACGTTGAAAAAACACGCGGCTCAGGCCACTTGTGCTGGGGACGAATCTTGGCGGGGGGTTATTTCAGATCAGTGGCTGTTAGATAAATATTTAGTGACAGGGGAACTTTTTACTTCGAATGTGAATAAGACAATCAGCCCCGTTGCAGGGCTGGTTGCGGGGTTTCAGCGCGTTGCCCGGCGCTCGGCGGCCAGCCGCGCCGCAAGGGCATCGGCCCCCTCAACAGGCGCCGGCGGCAGCGCCTTGAGGGTTGCCTGGGCCAGGCGCAACTGCTTGATGAAGCGACGACAATTGCGACAGAACAGCAGGTGCTGGCGCGTCATCAGGCGCTCGCCCAGGGTCAGTTGCCCGTCCAGGTAATCACTGGAGCAGGCGACCAGTTGCTTGCAGTTCAGCATTGGCCGGTGTCCTCGAAATGTTCCAGGGTCGCGAAGACCTTGAGGCGTGCACGGTGCAGCAGCACACGTACATTGGAGAGCGACAGGTCGAGCAGATTACAGATTTCCACCAGTTCGAGGCCCTGGCGCTCACGCAACAACAGCACACTGCTCTGCAGTTGCGACAGGCTGAGCAGGGTGTGCTCCAGGCATTCGCGCAACTGCTCCTGGCTGAGCAGGGCCTCGGGGCTG
This sequence comes from Pseudomonas sp. VE 267-6A, assembly GCF_024126555.1. NCBI lineage: Bacteria > Pseudomonadati > Pseudomonadota > Gammaproteobacteria > Pseudomonadales > Pseudomonadaceae > Pseudomonas > Pseudomonas sp. VE 267-6A. The sequence continues at coordinate 97,603 of NZ_JAMYBY010000018.1, read as the reverse complement.
TCTTCGTGCCATGCCGAAGGCGCCAGCAGCCAGTGACCGTCGCTGGCAAAACGCGCGTCGTCGATGCTGCCATGGGGGGCCGGCAGGTCGTCGAGCAGCACCTCGCGGCGGTTTTGCCGGTAACGGGTCTTGGCCGTATTGGCGGTGATGGTCAGCAGCCAGGTCTTGAGGCTGGAGCGGCGCTGGAAGCCCGCCAGACCGCGTACCGCCGCCAGCCAGGCATCCTGCACCACCTCGTCGGCGCCACGTTCGCCGACGATGGCATAGGCCACCGCGCGCATGGCGCCCTGGCAGGTCTGAACCAGTTCGGCGAACGCGCGCTGCTCTCCCGCCAGCAGGCGGTCGAGCAAACGCTGTTCGTCAGCCGTCACTGGCGTGGGCGATCAACGTTTGCGCAGGATCACGCTGCCGATCGAGTAGCCGGCACCGAACGAACTGAGCACCCCGAGGGCACCCTTGGGCAGGTCGTCCTGATGCTTGTGCAGCGCGATCACCGAGCCGGCCGAACTGGTGTTGGCGTAGGTATCTAGAATCACCGGGGCCTCCTCGACCAGCGCGTCGCGGCCCAGCAGCTTCTTGACGATCAGGTGGTTCATGCTCAGGTTGGCCTGGTGCAGCCAGAAGCGCTTGACGTCACTGACGTTGAGGTTGTTTTCGCTCAGGTGCTGGCCGATCAGCTCGGCCACCATCGGGCACACCTCGCGGAACACCTTGCGGCCTTCCTGCACGAACAGCTTGTCCGGCGCACCGATACCCTCTTCCGCCGCGCGGTTGAGGAAGCCGAAGTTGTTGCGGATGTTGTTGGAGAACTGGGTCAGCAGCTTGGTGCTGACGATATCGAACTGGTGCGCAGAGGTAGCGAGGTCGGCACGTTCGACCAGCACCGCCGTGGCGGCGTCGCCGAAGATGAAGTGGCTGTCACGGTCACGGAAGTTCAGGTGGCCGGTGCAGATCTCGGGGCTGATCACCAGCACCGAACGGGCCTGCCCCAGTTGCACGCTGTTGCAGGCGACCTGAATGCCGAAGGTCGCCGACGAACACGCCACGTTCATGTCGAAACCGAAACCGGCGATGCCCAAAGCCTGCTGCACTTCGATGGCGATGGCCGGGTAAGGGCGCTGCAGGTTGGAGCAGGCGACGATGACCGCGTCGACATCGGCTGCGGTGCGCCCGGCACGCGCCAGGGCCTGTTCGGCGGCTGCCACGCCCATCTGGCAGAGGATCGACGGCTCGTCGTTGCTACGCTCCGGCAGGCGCGGCTTCATGCGCTGCGGATCGAGGATGCCGGCCTTGTCCATCACGAAGCGGCTCTTGATGCCCGAGGCCTTCTCGATGAACGCAGCGCTCGACTCGGCCAGTGCCTGCACTTCGCCCCGTTCGATGGCAGCGGCATTGTCGGCGTTGAACTGCTGCACATAGGTGTTGAAAGACTCGACCAGCTCTTCGTTGGAAATGCTGTTGGCCGGGGTGTACAGGCCGGTGCCGCTGATGACGACGTTATGCACGGTCGTTCCTCTGTTCGGGGCCGCTGCCTGCCGGGCAACGGCCTGTTCTGTCGGTCAAATGGCACGAAAGTACCAATTAATACAGGCAATGCACCCGGCAAGCGGGGCAGTACGCTGTGCTGCATTCTGTAGCTACCGTGGCAGGTACCTGACACGGTAGCGAAGTTCGCCAAGTGTGCCACAAGTTCCGGGGATTAGGCTTCCACCAGACTCCATTGCTTGGCCAGGCGCTTGTCGGAAATCGGTACCTTGGTACCCAACTGCTGGGCAAACAGCGACACGCGGTATTCCTCGATCCACCAGCGGTACAGCACCAGTTGCTCGTCGCGCTTGCCCTCCTGGGCATGCTTGTCGGCACGCGCCTTGTACTGTGCCCACAGACCGCTCAGCTCGCCGCTCCACACGCGGTCCTTCTGCACCTGCGAACCGAGTTTTTCCAGACGCAGCTCCACTGCCTTGAGGTAGCGCGGCAGTTCCTTGAGCCAGATGCCCGGGGTTTCCCGCACAAAACCCGGGTACACCAGGTTGGCCAGTTGCTGCTTGATGTCGTTGAGCGCCACGGCCTGGGCCAGGTCGATCTTGCCCTTGAAGCGCTTCTGCAGACCGTGCCAGAGCTTGAGTATCTCGAGGGTCAGGCGGGCCAGGCGCTCGGCGTGATCGGCCCAGTGGCCGCGCTTGCGTTCGGCCAGCGAAGCAAGCCCGGCACCGTCGCGCGGCAGGCTGCTCTCGCCGTCGAGGATGCAGGTGTCCAGGCTGGCCAGCAGGATGTCCTCGACCAGCGCATCGACACGCCCCAGCTCGCGGTACAGCAGGCCCAGTTCGGTCAGCCCCGGCAGCTTGCCGCGCAGGAACTTCGCCGGCTCGGCCAGTTGCTGCAGCAGCAGCCGCTGCAAGGCTCGGCGGTGCTGGAACTCGGCTTCGGCCTGGGTCGAGAAGCGCCCTTCCTTGACCGTACCGCCCTCTTCCACCAGCGCCGGGTACACCGTCATAGACAGCCCGGCGATCTTCTGCTGGGCGGTCTGGGCCACCTCGGCAAACACCTTGGCTTGCACCGGCTGCTGGGCCTTGGCCGATTGCGGCACGGCCAGCGCGGCCTGGCTGGCAGCAACGAAGCGCGCCGTCAGCTCGGTCAGGTCGCGGCCTTCACCCAGGAACTTGCCCTGGGCATCGACCACTTCGATGTTCATGCGCAAATGGCCTTCCACCTGCGCAGCCGCCTCGGCCCAGGCCTCGTCGCTGACCCGCGCACCGGTCATGCGCAGCAGTTCGCGGCCCAGCGCCTGGGGCAGCGAGCCGTCGGCGAAGGTCATGCGCTGCAAGGCGGCCTTGACGAAGTCGGGCACCGGCACGAAGTTCTTGCGCAAGGCCTTGGGCAGGTTGCGTACCAGCGCAATGCACTTGGCTTCCAGCAACCCCGGCACCAGCCATTCCAGGCGCTCGCCCGGCAGGCTGGGCAGCAGCGGCGCCGGCACCCTCACGGTAACGCCGTCGCGGGGGTGGTTGGGTTCGAAGTGATAGCTCAGCGCCAGGCTCAGGTCGCCGATGCGCAGGGTATCGGGGTACTGCGTGGCGGTGACTTCACTGGCCTCGCGGGCCAGCACGTCCTCCTCGCGCATGATCAGCAACTGCGGGTCTTTCTGGCTGGTGACGCGGTACCAGCTGTCGAAGGTCGCGGTCTGGTGGATCTCGGCCGGCAGGCGCGCCTCGTAGTAGGCGTACAGGGTCTCTTCATCAGCCAGGATGTCGCGCCGGCGGGCCTTGGCCTCCAGCTCGTCGAGCTGCTCGAGCAGGCGCGTGTTGGCCGCCAGGCACTTGGCCCGCGACTGGATCTCACCGCCCACCAGGGCCTGACGGATAAACAGCTCGCGCGAGGCCTGCGGGTCGATCGGCCCGTAGTGCACCGGGCGCCGGCCAACCACGATCATGCCGTACAGCGTGACCTGCTCGAAGGCCACCACCTGGCCGCGCTTCTTCTCCCAGTGCGGTTCGAAGTGGTTCTTCTTGATCAGGTGCCCGGCCAGCGGCTCGATCCAGTCCGGCTCGATCTTGGCCACCATGCGCGCATACAGCTTGGTGGTCTCGACCAGTTCGGCGGTCATCAGCCATTGCGGGCGTTTCTTGCCCAGGCCCGAGGACGGGTGTACCCAGAAGCGCCGCTGGCGCGCGCCCAGGTAGTCGCCGTCCTCGGTCTTCTGGCCGATCTGGCTGAGCAGCCCGGACAGAATCGCCTTGTGCAGGCGCGGGTAGTCGGCCGGCTCCTTGTTGATGCTCAACTGCAGGTCGCGGCAGATCAGGCTCAGTTGCCGGTGTGCATCGCGCCATTCGCGCAGACGCAGGTAATTCAGGAAATTCTTGCGGCACCAGTTGCGCAGTGGGCTGGCCGTCAGGGCCTGACGCTGTTCTTCGAACCCACGCCACAGGTTGACCAGCGCGGCGAAGTCCGAGTCGCTGTCCTTCCACTGCGCATGGGCCTGGTCGGCAGCCTGCTGGCGCTCGGGTGGACGCTCGCGGGGGTCCTGCACCGACAGTGCACTGGCCACGATCAGCAGTTCCTGCAGGCTGCCCTGCTTGGCGCCTTCGAGCAGCATGCGGCCCAGACGCGGGTCCACCGGCAGGCGCGCCAGCTGGCGGCCCAGCGGGGTCAGCTGGTTCTCGCGATTGACTGCCGAGAGCTCCTGCAGCAGGTTGAAGCCGTCGCTGATTGCCTTGCCATCCGGCGGCTCGATGAACGGGAAGGCGTCGATCTCGCCCAGGCGCAGGTGCAGCATCTGCAGGATCACCGCAGCCAGGTTGGTGCGCAGGATCTCGGGGTCGGTAAAGGCGGGCCGACCATTGAAGTCGTCCTCGCTGTACAGGCGCACGCAGATGCCCGGTTCGACCCGCCCGCAACGGCCCTTGCGCTGGTTGGCACTGGCCTGGGACACCGCCTCGATGGGCAGGCGCTGCACCTTGGCACGGTAGCTGTAGCGGCTGATGCGAGCCGTGCCGCTGTCGATCACGTAGCGAATGCCCGGTACGGTCAGCGAGGTTTCCGCAACGTTGGTGGCCAGCACCACGCGCCGCCCCGGATGGGACTGGAAGATCTTCTGCTGCTCGGCCGGCGACAGCCGTGCATACAACGGCAGGATTTCGGTGTGGCGTAGCTGTGCCTTGCGCAGCATCTCGGCGGCATCGCGAATTTCGCGCTCGCCGGGCAGGAACACCAGCACGTCGCCCGGGCCCTTGCCGATGCTGCGCTCATGGGCGGCAATCTCGTCGAGGGTGGCCAGGATCGCCTGGTCGACGGTCAGATCGTCCTCGACGCGGTTGCCCTCCTCGTCCTGCTCGCTGGTCAGCGGCCGGTACCAGGTCTCGACCGGGTAGGTACGCCCGGACACCTCGATGATCGGCGCATCGTTGAAGTGCCTGGAAAAGCGCTCCAGGTCGATGGTCGCGGAGGTGATGATGACCTTGAGGTCGGGGCGCCGCGGCAGCAGGGTCTTGAGGTAGCCGAGCAGGAAGTCGATGTTCAGGCTGCGTTCGTGGGCTTCGTCGACGATGATCGTGTCGTAGCGTTCCAGAAAGCGGTCGTGCTGGGTTTCGGCCAGCAGGATGCCGTCGGTCATCAGCTTGACCAGGGTGTTGGCATCGCTCTGGTCTTCGAAGCGCACCTGGTAGCCGACCAGCGCGCCCAGCGGCGTACCCAGCTCTTCGGCCACGCGGGTGGCCACGCTGCGCGCGGCAATCCGGCGCGGCTGGGTGTGGGCGATCTGGCCATGCTGGCCGCGGCCCAGTTCCAGGCAGATCTTGGGCAACTGGGTGGTCTTGCCCGAGCCGGTTTCGCCCGCGATGATCAGCACCTGGTGGGCGGCCAGCACCTTCTTGATTTCGTCACGCTTGGCCGCGATCGGCAGGCTGTCGTCGTAGCGGATGCGCGGCACGCTGGCCTTGCGCGCGGCGACCTGATCGCAGGAGGCCTGTACCCGGGCGGCCCACTGGGCCAGCTTGGCCTCGTCGGGGCGCTTGCGCAGGTCATGCAGTTGCCGACGCAGGCGATGACGCTCGGCGATCATGGCATGGTCAAGGTTTTTCAGCAGTTGCTCGATGGCGGCGTTCTGGTCAGTCATGACGTCTTTTTAATAATGCAGGTGAGCCTGCTTTCACATGATCGGCGTAGTTTGGTCGGGGATTGTCGCAGATTTGCCCTGCCACGGCACGGTTCGCCATGCAGGGCCATTGTTTAGCCATTGATTAACTGAAGGTATACAAAGGCCGATTTAATGAACCTTCCCACGCGTGGGAGTATCCGTGCATGACTTTGCCAGCGTGTACGCCCCGCCCCCTGATGCGCCCTTCGTTCCCGAAGGTGCGGGCGCGCCCCGGTGAAAATCCGCTGTTCAATAGCATCCTCGCGTTCTGGGCCTTGTGGCATTGCCGCCATGCCCGCCCACCAGATACCGCCCTCGCACCCCACTGATACCGCTGGCCCGGTTGCGGCCACCCTGTCGACCGATCGACGTGCCCACTGGCGCGCGATCCTGTACGCCGCCACGGCGTAAGCGAGTGCACCATGCAGTTTGCCCCTGTTTCCGAGGCCGAGGATTTCCTGGCCGCCAACCCCGATATCGAGATGATCGAGTTGTTCATCCTCGACGCCAACGGCATGCCCCGCGGCAAGCTGCTGCACCGCGAGGAGTTGCTGGCCGTGTACGAAAGCGGGCGGCCGCTGCCCAGCACCATCCTCGGCCTGACCCTCAATGGCGACGATGTGGAGAACTCGGGGCTGGTATGGGACGTGGGCGATATCGACTGCCGCGCATACCCGCTGGCCGGCAGCCTGGTGCGCATGCCGTGGCGGCAGATCCCCACGGCGGCAGTGCAGGTGAGCATGCACCCCAGCGAAGGCCTGCCGGCCACCGTCGCCGATCCACGCCAACTACTGGCCAAGGTGGTCGACGCGCTCAAGGCCGATGGCTATGAGCCGGTAATGGCCTGCGAGCTGGAGTTCTACCTGCTCGACCAGAAGCGCGATCACCTGGGCCACCCGCAACCGGCACTGGATACCGACGGCGGTCGCCCCCGCGCCACCCAGGTATACGGCCTGCGCGAGCTGGAGCAGATCGAACCGTTTCTGGCCGACCTGTACAGCGCCTGCAAGGCCCAGGGCATCCCTGCGCGTACCGCGATTTCCGAATACGCCCCCGGCCAGGTGGAGATCACCCTGGAGCACGGCGACGCCTTGCTGGCCATGGACCAGGCGGTGCGCTACAAGCGCCTGGTCAAGGGCGTGGCACACAAGCACGGCATGCAGGCCTGCTTCATGGCCAAGCCGTTCGAGCACCTGGCCGGCACCGGCATGCACATGCACGTGAGCCTGGCCGACGCCGCCGGCCACAACCTGTACGCCAGCGAAGACAAGGCCGGCACGCCCCTGCTGCGCCAGTCGGTGGGCGGCATGTTGGCCATGCTGCTCGACTCGCTGCTGCTGTTCTGCCCCAACGCCAACTCCTATCGCCGCTTCCAGGCCAACAGCTATGCACCGCTGGCGCCGACCTGGGGTGTGGACAACCGTACCGTGAGCCTGCGCGTGCCCGGCGGGCCGGCCAATACCCGACATATCGAACACCGCATCTGCGGCGCCGATGCCAACCCGTACCTGGCAGCCGCAGCCATTCTGGCCAGCATCCACCATGGCATCCGCCAGCAACTGGACCCCGGCGCCCCGGTGCAGGGCAACGGCTACGCCCAGGCCAAGACGCTGCTGCCCACCGACTGGCTGACCTCGCTGACCGCGCTGGAGCGCTCCAGCTGGGCGCGCGAAGCGTTCGGCGAGGCCTTCCTCGGGGTGTACCTGGCGGTCAAGCGCGCCGAGTACCGCCAGTTCATGGCCGAGGTCGGCGAGCAGGACTGGCGCTGGTACCTGACCCAGGCCTGAGCCCCCTTATTCTTCAAGGAACACACCCATGAATGCAGCCCTCAACCACGGCACCGCCCAGCGCAGCGCCTCCTACTACACCGCCAGCCTGAACGACACCACCCAGTACCCGACCCTGCAGGGCACGGTCGAGGTCGACGTGGTGATCATCGGTGGCGGCTTCACCGGCGTGGCCAGCGCGGTGGAACTGGCCGAGCGCGGCCTGAAGGTGGCCATCGTCGAAACCAACCGTATCGGCTGGGGCGCCAGCGGGCGCAACGGCGGCCAGGTCACCGGCAGCCTGTCGGGTGACGAGGCCATGCGCAAACAGATGCGCAAGCGCCTGGGCGATGACGTGGACGATTTCATCTGGCAACTGCGCTTTCGCGGCCACGACATCATCCAGCAACGGGTCGAACGCTATGCCATCGACTGCGACCTCAAGCACGGTCACCTGCACGCGGCCATGAAGCCTGCGCACATGACCGAACTGCAGGCCTTCGCCGACGAAGCCCAGCGGCGCGGCATGGGCGAGCAGGTGCAGATGCTCGACCGCGAGGCGGTGCGCCAGCACCTGGACAGCCCGTTGTACCTGGGCGCGCTGAAGAACCTGCGCAACCTGCACCTGCACCCGCTCAACCTGTGCCTGGGCGAGGCGCGGGCGGCGCACCAGCTGGGGGCGCTGATCTTCGAAAACTCCGAAGTGCTGGAGATCGTGCATGGCGACAAACCTGCGGTTGTCACGGCCAAGGGCCGGGTCAACGCACGCCAGGTGATGCTGGCCGGCGACGTGTACCACAAGCTGGAAAAGCCCCAGCTCAAGGGCAAGATCTTCCCGGCCATGGGCGGCATCGTGACCACCACCCCACTGGGCGAGCTGGCCCGCAAGCTCAACCCGCAGGACCTGGCGGTGTACGACTGCCGCTTCGTGCTCGACTATTACCGCATGACCGCAGACGGGCGCCTGCTGTTCGGTGGCGGGGCCAATTATTCGGGACGTGATTCGCGGGATATCGCGGGGGAGCTGCGCCCGTGCATCGAGGCAACCTTTCCGGCGCTCAAGGGCGTGCCGATCGAGTTCCAGTGGAGCTGCGCGATGGGCATCGTGGTCAACCGCATTCCGCAGTTGGGCAAGCTGTCGGACAACGTGTGGTACTGCCAGGGGTATTCGGGGCATGGCATTGCCACCAGCCACATCATGGGCGAGATCATGGCCGAAGCGATCACCGGCACATTGAGCCGATTCGATACCTTTGCCGGCTGCAGCCACATCAAGGTGCCGATGGGCGATGTGCTAGGCAACCCATTGCTGGCGGCGGGGATGTGGTACTACCAGATGCTTGAGAAACTGCGTTGAAAACATCGCGGGTCAAGCCCGCTCCCACAGGGATCACTACTGTCCTTGTGGGAGCGGGCTTGACCCGCGATGAGGCCCGAAGGTTAAACCTCAGGCGATCTTCTTGAGGCCCAGCTTCTTCAACTCCTCATCGCGCAACTCGCGCCGCAGGATCTTGCCCACGTTGGTGGTCGGCAAGGCATCGCGGAACTCGATCAGACGCGGCACCTTGTACGCCGTGACATTGGCGCGCATGTGCTCCATCACCTGGTCCTTGGTCAGGGTCACACCCGGCCGCGCCACGATGAAGATCTTGATCAGTTCGCCCGATTTCTCGTCCGGCACGCCAATGGCGGCGCACTGCAACACGCCCGGCAGGGTCGCCAGCACGTCTTCGAGTTCGTTCGGGTAAACGTTGAAGCCGGACACCAGAATCATGTCCTTCTTGCGGTCGACGATGCGCATGTAGCCATCGGTCTGGATCACCGCGATATCACCGGTCTTGAGCCAGCCGTCGGCATCCAGGATCTCGGTGGTCGCCTCTTCGCGCTGCCAGTAGCCCTTCATCACCTGCGGGCCCTTGATGCACAGCTCGCCGATCTCGCCCAGCGCCAGCTCCTTGCCATTGTCGTCGATCACCTTGCACAGGGTCGACGGCAGCGGAATGCCGATGGTACCGATCTGGTTGTGCTCGGCCGGGTTGACCGCCGCCACCGGGCTGGTCTCGGTCATGCCGTAGCCTTCGCAGATGGAGCAACCGGTGACGCTCTTCCAGCGTTCGGCCACCGCCACCTGCAGGGCCATGCCGCCCGACAGGGTGAGCTTGAGCCCCGAGAAGTCCATCTTGCGGAAGGTCTCGTTGTTGCACAGGGCCACGAACAGGGTATTCAGGCCGACGAAGCCGGTGAACTTCCACTTGGACAGTTCCTTGACCATCGCCGGCAGGTCGCGCGGGTTGCTGATCAGGATGTTGTGGCTGCCGATCAGCATCATCGCCATGCAATGGAAGGTGAAGGCATAGATGTGGTACAGCGGCAGCGGCGTGATCAGGACCTCGCAGCCCTCGCCCAGGTTCGAGCCCATCAGCGCACGGCATTGCAGCATGTTGGCCACCAGGTTGCGGTGGGTCAGCATCGCACCCTTGGCCACACCCGTGGTGCCACCGGTGTACTGCAGCACGGCGACATCGCCGCTGTCGGGGCTGACTTCGTTGACCGCCTTGCCCTGCCCCTTGGCCAGCGCATCGTTGAACTTGACGGCCTTGGGCAGGTGGTAGGCCGGCACCATCTTTTTCACGTACTTGATCACACTATTGATCAGCAGACGCTTGAGCGGTGGCAGCAGGTCGGCCACTTCGGTGACAATGATGTGCTTGACCTGGGTCTTGGGAACGACCTTTTCGGCCAGGTGGGCCATGTTGGCCAGGCACACCAGCGCCTTGGCACCGGAATCGTTGAACTGGTGTTCCAGCTCCCGCGCGGTGTACAGCGGGTTGGTGTTGACCACGATGAGCCCGGCGCGCATCGCACCGAAGACGGCCACGGGGTATTGCAATACGTTTGGCAGTTGTACCGCGATGCGGTCACCGGGCTGCAGGTCGGTATGCTGCTGCAGGTAGGCGGCAAACGCCCCCGACAGCTCATACAGCTCGCCATAGGTGAGGGTCTTGCCCAGGTTGCTGAACGCCGGCTTGTCGGCGAAACGCTGGCAGGACTGCTTCAATACCGCTTGAATGTTCGGATACTCATCAGGATTGATTTGCGAGGCAACCCCGGCTGGGTACTTATCCTTCCAAAAGTGTTCGATCATGGAAGCCCACTCCTCCAGCAACAGCGAAATCTTCTCCGCAGTCGACGCGATTATTATTGATATGTGATGACGGATTGCTACAAACCGAAGCATCAGAAGCGCGCCGAGAGTAGCAGCTTTGCCAGAGGGCGCCTAGAGCCAAAGTGGGCCGCAAAGTCACATAAATGACTAACGAATACCCAGTAGTCATTTTTAGAGTAAAGGGTCTATTCAGCAAAAGCTTCGCCGGCAAGGCCGGCTCCTACACGGCAAAGTAGGAGCCAGCCTGGCCGGCGAATGGCTTTCAGGCGATATCGCGCAATTCCCGGCGCAGGATCTTGCCCACCGGGGTCATCGGCAGCGAATCGCGCAGCACGATCTGCTTGGGCACCTTGTAGCCGGTGAAGTTGGCCTTGCAGTAGGCCTTGAGCTCCTCGACGCTCACGCCGCCATCGCGTGGCACCACGAACAGTTTCACCGCCTCGCCGGAACGCTCGTCCGGCACTCCGATGGCCGCGCAGTTGGCCACCTTGGGGTGCGCCATCACCACGTCCTCGATCTCGTTGGGGTACACGTTGAAGCCCGACACGATGATCATGTCCTTCTTGCGGTCGACGATGCGCGTGAAGCCGTCCGGGTCGATCACTGCAATATCGCCGGTCTTGAGCCAGCCCTGCGCATCGAGCACCTCGGCGGTGGCGTCCGGACGCTGCCAGTAGCCCTTCATCACCTGCGGCCCCTTGATGCACAGCTCGCCGCGCTCGCCCAGGGCCAGCTCGTTGCCGTCATCATCGATCACCTTGTACGCGGTATCGGGCAGCGGTATGCCGACCGTACCCAGGCGCGCCTGCTGGCCGTAGGGGTTGGTGCTGGCCACCGGCGAGGTTTCGGTCAGGCCATAGCCTTCGACGATGCGACACCCCGTGATGCTCTCCCAGCGCTCGGCAGTGGCCTTGACCAGCGCCGTGCCGCCGGAGTTGGTGACCTTCAGCGAGGAGAAGTCCAGGTTCTTGAAATCCGGATTTTCCATCAGTGCCACGAACAGCGTGTTCAGGCCCAGCAATGCCGAGAAGCGCCACTTTTTCAGCTCTTTGACAAAGCCCGGTATGTCGCGCGGGTTGGTGATCAGCACGTTGTGATTGCCGGTGACCATCATGCACATGCAGTTCGCGGTGAAGGCATAGATGTGATACAGCGGCAGCGGCGCGATCATCACCTCCTGGCCTTCCTTGATCATTCTCTGCCCGTCCGGCCCCAACTGCGAAAAGCACGCCAGCACCTGCAGCATGTTGGCCACCAGGTTGCCGTGGGTGAGCATCGCGCCCTTGGGCAGGCCGGTGGTGCCGCCGGTGTACTGCAGCACCGCCACGTCATCGAGCGTCACTTGCACCGGCTTGAGCGCATGGCCACGGCCCTGGCGCATCACCTGCCGGAACGGCACCGCCTGGGGCAGATGATACGCCGGCACCATCTTCTTGACCCGCGCCACCACGGTGTTCACCAGCCAGCCCTTGGCCAGCGGCAGCAGGTCGCCCATCTTCGCCTCGATCAGCACCTCGATGCCGGTATCGGGCAGCACCTCCTGTACCAGCTTGCCGAACATGTTCAGGTACACCAGGGCACGGGCGCCGGAGTCCTTGAACTGGTGGCGCATCTCGCGCGCGGTGTACAGCGGGTTGGTGTTGACCACGATCAGCCCGGCTCGCATCGCGCCGAACACGGCAATCGGGTACTGCAGCACGTTGGGCATCTGCACCGCGATGCGATCACCCGGCACCAGGTCGGTGTGCTGTTGCAGGTAGCCGGCAAAGGCCGCGGACTGGCGATCCAGATCGGCGTAGGTCAGGGTGACGCCCAGGTTGGTGAACGCCGGGCGGTCGGCGAAGCGCTTGCAGGAGCGCTCGAACACCTCCAGCACCGACTTGTAGACAGTCAGGTCGATATGTGAGGGCACGCCCGCGGGGCGCTTGTCATTCCAGAAGTCAGCTTGCATTTATTCTTGTCCTCATTCCTGAGCCTGTGGGCTGCCTGCATGCAGAAAATCGCATCGTGTGCCGACGTTAGCAGTTAAGCCGCAGGGGGCAAACATGCCAAGACCTGTCATTAACATTCTGAATCTTGTTGCCATCATCCGTTCAATTACACAAATGGGCTATACACTTGCAGGATCAGCCACTTGCGCAAGGGAACCGCCATGAACCACGACGTGTTCTGGCTGCCGGCCAGCAACCATTGCAGCCTGCATGTGTATCAATGGCTGCCCGCCGCGCCGATCCGGGCCGTGGTGCTGCTGGCCCATGGCATGGCCGAGCATGCCGGGCGCTACCAGCGCCTCGGGCAGGCCCTGAGCGCTGCCGGCTTCGCGCTGTATGCCCACGACCAGCGCGGCCACGGGTGCACCGCCGAACACGGCACCCTGGGGCTGTTCGCAAGCCACCAGGGCTGGGACAGCGTGGTCAACGACCTGGCCAGCCTGGCCCAGCACATCGGCCAGCAGCACCCGGGCGCCCCGCTGTTCCTGTTCGGCCACAGCATGGGCAGCTACATCGTCCAGGCCTACCTGCTGCACCACAGCGCCAGCCTGCAGGGGGCGGTGCTCAGCGGCTCCAACTTCCAGCCACCGGCGCTGTACCGCGCGGCCTGCGTGATCGCCCGCCTCGAAGCCTGGCGCCAGGGCCCGCTGGGACGCAGCGCCCTGATCGACTGGCTGTCGTTCGGTTCGTTCAACAAGGCGTTCAAGCCCAACCGCACGGCCTTCGACTGGCTCAGCCGCGACAGCGCCGAGGTCGACGCCTACGTGGCCGACCCGCTGTGCGGGTTTCGCTGCACCAACCGCCTGTGGGTCGACCTGCTGATGGGCCTGGAACACATCAGCCAGCCGCGGCACCTGGCACAGATCGATCCCAACCTGCCGATCCTGGTGATGGGCGGCGAATGTGATCCGGTGAGCGCCGGCAAGCGTCTGAAGGATCTGGTCGGCGCCCTGCGCCTTGCCGGCAATCAGCGCGTGCAATTGCAGCTCTACCCGCAGGCACGCCATGAACTGCTCAACGAAACCAACCGTGACGAGGTGACGGCGGCGCTCATCGCCTGGCTCGAGCAGGCGCTGACCCAGGGCCGCCCGGCCCGCAGCGAGTGATACAGTACGCACCTTGTCCGAACCTTGAAGGAAACAGCCTGCATGACCCAGGTCACCAACACGCCTTACGAAGCCCTCGAAGTGGGCCAGACCGCCAGCTTCAGCAAGACGGTCGAAGAACGCGACATCCAGCTGTTCGCCGCGATGTCCGGTGACCACAACCCGGTGCACCTGGATGCCGAATTCGCGGCCAGGAGCATGTTCAAGGAACGCATTGCCCACGGCATGTTCAGCGGCGCGCTGATCAGTGCCGCAGTGGCCTGCGAACTGCCCGGCCCCGGCACCATCTACCTGGGCCAGCAGATGAGCTTCCAGAAGCCGGTGAAGATCGGCGACACCCTGACCGTGCGCCTGGAAATCCTCGAGAAGCTGCCCAAGTTCCGCGTGCGCATTGCCACCCGCGTGTTCAACCAGCACGACGAACTGGTGGTGGACGGCGAAGCCGAGATCCTCGCCCCGCGCAAGCAGCAGAGCGTCGACCTGGTGAGCCCGCCGCCGATCACCATCGGCTGATAGCGGCCCATGGCGCTGGTTACCGAGCACCTGCAGGCGGGCGGCCTGGTCGAGGCCTACTGGGTCAGGGCCAGCGCCGCCAGCTTTCCGCGTCATGCCCATGACGAGTATGTGCTGGGCGTTAACCTGAGCGGTTGCGAGCAGATCTGGCTGGACGGACGTGAGCTGCAGGCGGCGCCGGGTCAGGTGACCCTGTACAACCCGCTGGCGGTGCAGGCCTCCACCTTCGACCCGGCAGGCGTGGAGTACATCAGCCTGCACATGGCGCCCGAGGCGATAGCCCGGTTGGTCAGCCAGAACAACCTGAACAGCCCGCTGTTCGAGCAAGGCGTGTTCGACCAGCCTGCGCTGTGCCAGGCGATCGTGGCCTTCGCCCGTGCGCCGGCACACTCCGGCCATCAGGAGGAAGCCTTGTTGGCCCTGCTGGCGCAATGGCTGGAGCAGTCGCCCGGCAGGCCCGGCGAATACAGCCACGCATTGGCCCAGGCGCTGCAGTTCATGCGCCAGCACCTGGGGCACAAGCTTGAGCTGGACGAGCTTGCGCAGGTGGCCGGGTTGAGCAAGTACCACTTCGTGCGCAGCTTCAAGAAGGCCACAGGGCTGGCACCCCTGCAGTACCACATGCAACTGCGCCTGATCGAGGCACGCCGTTGCCTGCGCGCCGGCCTGCACCCGCTGGACGTGGCCCAGCTTCTGGGCTTCTACGACCAGAGCCATTTCATCAACAGTTTTCGCCGGGTAATGGGCGCCACGCCCCATCATTACTGGCAGGCGTTCAAGCCTTCATAAGCAAAAGAGCTGCTGGCGCAGCCCTGACCGGTCAATGCGGCAAAAAGCCTGCCGTCCCGTCCTTGGAACGTTTTGCCGTGCGCTTTTCCTTGGCGGTTTTGGCGGGTTTCTTCTTGACCGATTTTTTCGCATCCAGACCTTTCATGACAGGCCCTCCGCTGAGCGCGACACCTGCTTGCCGGTGACCGACTGATTATAGACCCGCCCCGGCGACCGGCGCGGCGAGGATGAATTCGCGATAGCCCGATACGATCACGTACACCGCGAAATAGCAGAAGATGCCCGCCGAGGCCAGGTACGACCAGGTCAGCAGACGGTCGCCCAGCAGGCGCCCGCCGTGGCTGGCCAAGGTGCACAGCGACGCGCACCACAGCAGCCCGGCAATGAAGAACCCGCTGAGAAACAACCCGGCCTCGAGCATGCCGCCTGCGCCGGAGCGCGAGATCAGCACCCCGCCGACCGCGGCAAACCACAGGATCGCGCTGGGCGAAGACATGGCCAGAAAGATGCCGCGCAGAAACTCGCGCCAGGGCGATTCGCGCACCACCTGCTGGCTGGTGTCCATATGCGCATTGCCGCGCCAGGCGGCCAGCAGCATCTTCAGTGCAAACCACACCAGCAAAAGCGAACCGCCCACCCACAACACCCAGCGCACGCTGGTGAACTGCAGCAGCACGGTCATGCCGAGCAATGCCGCCACGGCATAGATCAGATCCCCCACACAGGTGCCCAGCCCCAGCCAGAAGCCCTGCAGAAAGCCGCGCTGCATGGCCAGGGTGATCATGGCGATATTGGCCACGCCGATATCCAGGCACAACGACAGGCTGAGAAGAAATCCGTTGGAAAATGGCATGAACGCTCGACTACCGACGATGAAGGGCAGGCGCCATTAGACTCAGTGATGGAGGGTGTTGTATTGGAAGAAATTGCCGTGCTCAGGCCCGCGCGGCCCGCTCGAAGACCTCATCGGCCCATTGATTGAGACTCTTGCCTGCAGCCTGCGCCGCGATGCTGGCAGCGGCGTGCACCTCTGGCCGGATACGCAGCATCACCTTGCCAGAAGCCGGTTTCTCGGGAGCGATGCCCTGTTCAGCACAATCGGCCAGGTAGTCTTCAAGCGCCAGGCTAAACGCTTCATGCAGCGCACTCACGGAGCTTGCGTGAAAACTGATGATGTCTCGAACCCCGAGTACCCGCCCGACGAAGATATCGTCGCGTGCGTCGTATTCGACACGGGCCGAATAGCCCTTGTAAGTCATGCTGCTCATACCTGAACTCCTGCCCGCGAGAGAAATTCACGAGCTTCTTCAACCTGATATCGCTTGGCCTCTTTGCCTGGGTGCGGGCGGTGGCAGCGCCACTGCTGATCGCCCAGCACCAGCTTGAGCCTTGAGCCCTCACGCTCGATGACCCGCCCCCCAAGATGGAGAACCAGCGCTTCAATATCGGAGAAGCCCACAGAAGAAAGGGTCGGTATCCGAAAAATGGCATCGAGGGTCTTTCGATATCGATTGTTCATCGGAAAATGCTATCAAAATAAGATAGCATTTTTTCCAAAGGAGTCATTCAGGATCTTTCAGTGACCCGCCAGCACCTGCGCATACCGCTCCCGGTCGATATTGGCGCCACTGAGCACCACTGCCACCTTGCGCCCCTGCTGATGCTCGCGCTCCTGCAACAACGCCGCCAGCCCCGCCGCACCGGCACCTTCGGCGGTGTTGTGCGTGTCTTCGTGGAAGATGCGCATGGCGTTGGCGATTTCAGGGTCGCTGACGCGCACCACCCGCGCCGCGCCCTGGCGGATGATCTCGAACGCCTCGGGCAAGGGCATGCGGCATGCCATGCCGTCGGCGAAGGTGTTGGCGGTTTCGGTGGTGACGATGCGGTTCTGCTCGAAACTCGAGGCAAAGGCATCGGCCTCGGTGGACACCACCCCGACGATCTCGGTGTGCAGCCCCAGCAGGTCACGGGTACGAATCAGCCCGCAGATGCCCGAGCCCATGCCGATCGGCACGTACACGCAGTCCAGCGCCGGTACGGCCTCGAACAGCTCCAGCGCGTAGGTGGCCACGCCGCGGATCAGGTCCGGGTGGAACGGCGGCACGCTTTCATAGCCGTGCACCTGCGCCAGTCGCGCCGCCTCGGCCCGCGCCAGGTCGAAATCGGCGCCATGCTCCACCAGTTGCGCACCCAGCGCGCGCATGGCGGCATTCTTTTCTCGCGAGTTGCCCTCGGGCACCACGATGATGATCGGCAACCCGGCACTGCGCGCCGCCAGCGCCAGGCTCTGCCCGTGGTTGCCACGGGTGGCGGTGACCAGCCCGCGCACCGTGGGTGAGCGCGCCAGCAGCGCCTGCACGTACAGCAGCCCGCCGCGAACCTTGAAGGCACCGGTGGGCGCGTGATTCTCGTGCTTGACCCACACCTGGCAGCCCACGCGTTCGGCCAGGCGTGGCCAGGCGTACTGGGGCGTGGCAGGAACGCGGGTGTGTACCAGGCGGGCAGCGTCGCGCAGGGCGGACAGGTCGAACATGAGGCACCTCGATGGCCAGGGGAATTGACCTGATCCTAGTCGCGCCGCATTGTATGGGTGAACCCTTATATTGCATGGCCAACAATAAATGTGGACCCCCACCCTAGGCGACACCTCCCTGCCCCGCTACCTCGAACTGGTCGAGGCGATTGCGCGGGCGATCGAAAGCGGCGAGCTGAAAGTGGGCGAGCGCCTGCCGCCGCAGCGGCGCCTGGCCTGGAACCTGGGCCTGAACCCCAGCACCACCCAGCAGGCGTACCGCGAGGCAGCGGCCCGGCACCTGGTGTCCGGTGAGGTAGGGCGCGGCACCTACGTGCTGGCGGGCAGCAAGGAAGCCACGCTGTTCCGCCTCAAGCAACCCGGCCAGCAAGCGACGCAGATCGACCTGTCGACCAATGTGCCGGTGGCCGACGACAGCAACCCCGACCTGGCGCATGCCTTGCGCCATCTGCTGGAACAAGGCCCTGCCGGCCAGCTCGAGCATTACCTGGGTGCCGAACAGTTGCTGCGCGGGCGCCTTCAGGGCGCCGCCTGGCTGCGCCGGCGCGGCCTGCAACTGGACGAGCGCCAGGTGCTGCTGTGCGGCGGTGCCCAGCTGGGGTTGTTCAACGTGCTGCTTTCGCTGTGCCAGCCAGGAGACGCCGTGATGGTCGAGGCCTTGACCGCACCCGGCATCAAGGCGGCCTGTCGACAATTGCGCCTGCCGTTGCACGAGGTTGCGCTGGACGGCCAGGGCATCCAGCCCGACGACCTGGACCGTGTCGCACGTGCCACCGGCGCGCGGGTCGTGGTGCTGACGCCGACCCTGCAGAACCCCACCGGCGCCTGCATGGGAGCAGCGCGCCAGGCCGCCATTGCCGCAGTGATCGAGCGCCATGCCCTGATCTTGATCGAGGATGATGTCTACGGTGCCCTGGCCGATACCCCGGCGCTGCTGGCACAGGTGGGCGGGCGCGGCGTGCTGGTCACCAGCCTGTCGAAGAGCGTCGCGGCCGGTTTGCGCCTGGGCTGGATCGTCGGCAGCGCCGAGTTGCTGGCGCGCATCGACCCGCATGCCCAGGCAACACACTGGCCGGTGTCGCCGCTGGACCTGGAGATCGCCTGCCGCTGGATCGATGACGGCACCGCGGCGCGACGCGTGGCCTGGCAGCGTGAAGAAGTGGGTCAGCGCTGGCGGATGGCCAGGCGGATACTGGGCAAGGCATTGGTGGGGGATGTGCCTTCGCCGCATGTCTGGGTCAACGGTGTGCACGCCACAGCGTGCCGTGATGCCGGCGTGGCAGTGGTGCCAGCCGAGGTGTTCGCGGTGCGCCAGGGCGACCGGGCAGCGGTGCGCATCAGCCTGTCGGCGGCGCAGAGCCGGGTGCAGTTGAAGCAGGCGCTGGAAAGGGTGGCGGCAGTGGTTTCAGGGTGAGCGGGCCGCCCCTTCGCCGGCAAGGCCGGCTCCTGCAGAGAACGCGGTACCGGTGCCGGCGAAGAGGCCCTCCAATTCAATCGCAACATCCGGAGTGAAACCCCAGTCACCTTTTCTACACTGAACCTGCTCCCTTACCCACGGAAACCGGCATGAACCCGCTGTTCTATACCCAGGCCTGCGCCCACCTGGCCAGCCTCGACCCGAAGTGGGCCGCGCATATCGAGCGCATCGGCCCATGCCTGCACCAAACGCTGCCCACCCGCGACCCGTATCAGGCGCTGGTCAGGTCGATTGCCTACCAGCAATTGCACGCCAGGGCCGCCGAAGCGATCCTGCGGCGGTTCCTGGCGCTGTACCCCGGGCAGGCCTTCCCCACCCCCGAGCAACTGCTGGCCACCGCGCCCGAGCAACTGCGTGCCTGCGGGTTTTCCGCGAGCAAGCTGGCCACTATCCAGGGCATCGCCCAGGCTCGCCTCGACGGCCTGGTACCCGACCATGAGCTGGCCCGCCGTCTCGACGAAACCAGCCTGATCGAGCGCCTGACGCAACTGCGCGGGGTTGGACGCTGGACCGTGGAGATGCTGCTGATCTACACCCTTGAACACATGGACACCCTGCCCGCCGATGACTTCGGCGTGCGCGAAGGCTACCGTCGCCTGTTCGCCCTGCCCGCCCAGCCCACGCGCAAACAGATGCTGGAACTGGGCGCCCCGTGGAGCCCGTATCGCACCGTGGCCGCCTGGTACCTGTGGCGCGTACCCGCCACCGGATGAAACCCGGGCGAATTCCACCGCAAGACCCGGAGTGCCGCCCCGCACGGCACCACCTACCCTCACCACATCGCCCTCAGCCAAGAGCCACTCGCCATGCCCCGCACACCTTCGATCGATGTCAACGACCCACGCTGGCAAGCCGTGCTAGCCCGCGACGCCGCGGCGGATGATGATTTCGTCTATGGGGTTCGCACCACCGGGGTCTACTGCCGCGCCTCCAGCCCGTCACGGTTGCCGCGCCCGGAGAACGTCGAGTTCTTCGACACTGCCGCCCAGGCCGAGGCCGCCGGCTATCGCCCCAGCCGGCACTACGCCGCCGACCCGCGCCAACTGGCCGAGCAGCATGCCACCCAGGTCACCCGGGCCTGCCAGCTGATCGAAACGGCCGAGGTCGAGCCCAGCCTCAAGCAAGTGGCCGCCCATGTCGGCATGAGCCCGTATCACTTCCACCGGGTGTTCAAGGCCGCGACCGGCCTCACCCCCAAGGCCTACGCCAATGCCAGACGCGCGCACAAGGTACGCCGGCAGCTTGAGCAGCCGGGCTCGATCACCGACGCCCTGTACAAGGCTGGCTACAACTCCAACAGCCGTTTCTACGAAGACAGCAACGCCCGGCTGGGCATGACCCCGGCCGCCTATCGCGCGGGCGGCGCCAATGCCTCGATCCGCTTTGCCATTGCCCAGTGCTCACTCGGCGCGCTGTTGGTGGCCCAAAGCGAGCGCGGAGTGTGCGCCATCCTGCTCGGCGACGACCCCGAGGCGTTGCTGCACGACCTGCAGGACAAGTTTCCCAAGGCCGAACTGATTGGCGCCGACGCCGAATTCGAGCAGTGGGTGGCCAAGGTGGTGGGGTTCATAGAAGCGCCCGCCCTGGGCCTGGACCTGCCACTGGACCTGCGCGGCACGGCCTTCCAGGAGCGGGTGTGGCAGGCGTTGCGCAGCATCCCGGCAGGCAGCACCGCCAGCTACGCCGAGATCGCCCAGCGCATTGGCGCGCCCAGGGCAGTCAGGGCGGTGGCCCAGGCGTGCGCCGCCAACAGCCTGGCGGTGGCAGTGCCCTGTCATCGGGTCGTACGCAGTGATGGCAACCTGTCCGGCTACCGCTGGGGCGTGGAGCGCAAGCAGGCGCTCCTGGCCCGGGAACAACAGCCCAGTGACCTGTAATGATCAGCCCTGGCTGCAGCCGTCGCCCATGGCGCGGTATTCGATGGTGTGGCGCTGGCCCTGATGGTCTTCATAGGTCATGGTGGCCGGCACCACTTCGCAGACATTGGGCAGGGTCGAGAGGCTTATCACCCGGGCGATGTCCAGGTTGGTCGAATAGTCATATTGCTCGACCACCGGCTGCGCAGCAGCGGTCTTGACCTCGTCCGCTAGGGCGAACGAAGAGACACCCACCAATACAAGTGCAAGTAAGGTTTTCATGGTATTAGGCCTGCAAAGCAATCAAACGAAGTGTTTGACTTCATCAGCCGAGTTGGCGCGGAGAAGTTGTCATATCAACGAATGGACATAACACGAAGTACCGATCCCGTTACGCTTCTAGTTGCTGGGATGGGTCAAGTTTATAAGGTTGCGAAGGTGGTTGAAGCCCGAAGCCGGACATTCACTGTTACCGCCTCGGTAACAATAACCGCACGGCAAGCCCTCGACAGCCTACCCAAGCCCGTGTAAAAGCCCGTGCCAGAGCCCTTGCTGGAAACCGCCGTGAGTGAAATACGCTACAGCCTGCTAAGCGCTGCCGAGCGCCCTTTGCTGAACAAATTCTATCGCGCCGAAGGTACGGCCATGCGTGCCAGTGCCAAGGGCGAGGCCTGGGTGGCGCGTGCGGGTGAGCTTGTCGCCGCAGTGAACATGAGCGCGGTACCCGAGGGGTTCTGGCTGACCGGCTTGCTGGTGGCACCCGCCTGGCGCGGCCGGCGCATTGCACGACAACTGATCGAGCATGCCTGCGCCGGCAAGCCGGGCACGGTGTGGCTGTTCTGCCACCCGGACCTGCTGGCCTTCTACCAGCCACTGGGGTTCAGCCCTGCCGGCGCACTGCCGCTGCAGCTCAATGAGCGTCTGGCGCGCTATCAGCGCAGCAAATCGTTGATCGCGTTGGCGCGGGATCAGTCGTCGCTGGCCGGGTCCAGCCCCGGGAACAGCACCTCGGTATAACCGAACTTGCTGAAGTCATGAATGCGCGAGGGGTACAGGCGACCGATCAGGTGATCGCATTCGTGCTGCACCACCCGCGCATGAAAACCCTCTGCCGAGCGCTCGATGGGCTGGCCCTGCGGGTCGACCCCGCTGTAGCGAATGTGCCGGTAGCGGCTGACCACGCCGCGCAGGCCGGGCACCGACAGGCAGCCCTCCCAGCCATCCTCGACCTCGGTGCCCACCGGGGTGATCACCGGGTTGAGCAGAATGGTCTGTGGCACGGGCTCGGCATCCGGGTAGCGCTCGCTACGCTCGAAGCCGAAGATCACCAGTTGCAGGTCGACCCCGATCTGCGGCGCCGCCAGCCCCACGCCGCCCACGTGCTGCATGGTGTCGAACATGTCGGCAATCAGCTGCTCCAGCTCGGCAGTGCCGAACAGGCGGGCCGGTACGGGCGGTGCAACGCGCAACAGGCGCTCGTCGCCCATCTTCAGGATGTCACGAATCATGCGGGGCTCGGCTCACGGGTTCAGGCGCGGAATCGGACGGGATGGAGTGATCGCGCCCCAACCCGGAAACATGCTTTTTATCATGTTCCGGCGCATCGTCGTCGGGCATTTCCTTCTCGCCAGGGTCCTTGCCTTCGGCCGACATGTGCTCGATCACCGCATTCATCTCCGCCCCCAGCAGCAATACTGCGGCAGAAATATAGAAGTACAGCAACAGCACGATGATCGCACCGATGCTGCCGTACATCGCGTTGTAGTCGGCAAACGTCTTGACGTAGTAGCCAAACCCCAGCGACGCGATGATCCACACCACCACCGCCAGTACCGAGCCGGGGGTGATGAAGCGAAATTCCTGCTCCACATCGGGCATCACGTAATAGATCAATGCCACCGCCACCATCATCAGGATGATGATGGCCGGCCAGCGCAGGATGGTCCACAGCGTGACGATGAACTCCTGCATGCCTACCTGCGAGGCGATCCATTCCATCACCTGCGGGCCGAGCACCATCAAGGCGGCGGCGGCCAGCAGCATGCCGGCGATTCCGACGGTATACAGCACCGAGAGCGGGATGCGCTTCCACACCGGGCGCCCTTCCACCACGTCATAGGCGGCGTTCATCGCGCTCATCATCAGGCGCACGCCCGCCGACGCGGTCCACAGGGCGATCACGATACCTACCGAGAGCAGCCCGCCCTTGGATTGCTGCAACTGGTCGATCACCGGGTTGACCTGCTCCAGCGCCTGGGGCGGCAACACCAGTTCCGACTGCAGGCGCAGCCAGGTGAAGAAGTCGGGCAGATGCAGGAACCCGATCAGGGCGATCAGGAACAGCAGGAAGGGGAACAGCGAAAACAGCATCTGGTAGGCCAGGGCCGACGCATAGGTGGACATCTCGTCATCGAGAAACTCGCTTACCGTGCGCACCAGAACACGATGCAACGGCAGGCCGTGCAAGTTGGGGAAAATCATAGCGTCTCCTTTCGCCGCTCCACTGTCATAGGCAGTAATCCAAGCGTTGGGGGGGTGTTTTACCTGACGGTAGTCTAGTAGACCACGTCTGTGAGGTTACGATTGATTGCCACAGACAGCAGAACGGCCACCCGAAGATGGCCGTTATCGGCTACACGCGCAGCCGGTCAGGGCTTTTTCACAGCATCCTTGACCGCATCCTTGGCCTTGCCCACTGCCTGCTGGGTTTCGCCCTTGACTTCCTGGGCCTTGCCCTCGGCGCGCAGTTTATCGTTATCGGTCACCTTGCCCACGCCTTGCTTGATGTTGCCTACCGCTTCGTTGGCCAAGCCTTTTGCTTTGTCCGAAGTGCTGCTCATGGCATTTCTCCTGAAAGGGAACAGATAGCTGTCAGTGTCGACAGTCAGTGGACCCGCCCGCTTCTGCGAGAGTTTCAAATATTTTTGGGCGGTGTGTATTCCCACAATGGATAAACAGCGGGCGAATATCGCACCCAATCGTGCCTGGCCTGCGCCAGGGGCTGTCGGCTTTGCCTAGAATCGGGCACCAGCGCCCTGCAGCCCGGGCGCGATAAAAACAACAGACACAGCGATCACTACCCATGCGTATCTCCCCCTTGCTGGCAGCCCTGCTGCTGGCCGTACCTGCCCATGCCCTGCACGCAGCACCTGCCGTACAGCCCGCCGCCCTGACCACCCTGGTGGTCGATCGCTATGCCGACGACGAGCAGCCCGGCAGCCTGCGCTGGGCCATCGAGCGCAACAACCAGGCGCCCGGCACCTACCGGATCGAGATCCGCCCGGTCGGCCAGCCGCCCTACGTGATCAAGCCCGCTTCGGCCCTGCCGCCGATTCTCGGCCCGGTCAGCCTCGAAGGTGCGGCCTGGAAGCGCAGCGGCGAGTACATCGCCATCGACGGTTCGGCCTATATCGTCGGCAACGGCACGCGCGCATGCCCTGGCGCCGTGCCCGGACAGTTCGGCACCAATGTGCGCACCACCACCGGCCCGGGGCTGGTGATACGCGATACCCAGGGCGTGGAGATTTCCGGCCTGGATGTGCGTAATTTCTGCATCGGCATCCTGGTCAACCGCGCCAGCCACACCGTCATCCAGGACAACCGCATCACCGCCAACAAGGGTGGCGCCGGCATCATGCTGACCGGCGACGACGGCCAGGGCAATTCGACCGCCACCACCACGGTGAACAACAAGGTGCTGCGCAACCAGCTGGTGGACAACGGCGACGGCCTGGAGCTGACCCGCGGCGCGGCGTTCAACCTGGTGGCCGACAACCTGTTTCGCTCCACCCCGGCCAACGCGGAGCCCTCCCAGGGCATCGAGATCCTGTGGGGCAATGACAACACGGTGGTGCGCAACCGCTTCGAGGACTATTCCGACGGCCTGCAGATCAACTGGGGCCAGCGCAATTACCTGGGGGCCAACACCTTTACCGGCAACTCCATTGGCGTGAGCGTCAGCGGTGCGGGCAACATCCTCGATGGCAACCTGATCCACGGCAACCGCATCGGCGTGGCGCTGCGCCCGGAGCCGACCTCCACCAGCAACCGCCTGACCGCCAACCGCATCTGGAACAACAGCCAGGATATCCGGCGCTGCGAAGCGGGCGGTTCGTGCGTGCCCGATCAGCGCACCGGTGCCATCGTGTTTTCGGTGCCGGCGCTGGAGCATGCGATCTATGTGGGTTCGCGCGGCATCGGTGTCGACCCGTCGGGCACCAACCGGGCGATCATCTGCACCGACAAGGCCGCACCGCAGGGTTGCCAGCCGGTACCCAATCACGATCAGGCGGCCCCGCTGCTCAAGGCAGTCAAAGGTGACCGCTTGCTGGGCCAGGTGAGTGGCGAGCCCGACAGCCTGTTGCGGGTGGAGGTGTTCGGCAATGCTGACTCAAAGGCCAGTGAAGCGGAGCAGTATCTGGGCGAAGTGATGGTGGCGACGGATGCCAAGGGTCAGGCGCAGTTCGAGTATGTATTGCCGCAAGCAGATGGGCTGCAGGCGTTCACCGCGACGGTCACCCGGACCGACGGGGCCACCTCGGAGTTGAGCAAGGCGCTGGCGCGCTGAGGACCGCGGGGCGGCCATTCGTCGGCAGGGATTGTCTGCGAATGGTCGGCCCTGTCAGCAGGCCCCGCTTTAGTTTTCAGCGCAATCCCAGCACAATGGCCGACCTTTCAAGCGTCACCCGTAGGAACCTGCATGAAACTCGACAAACCCACCGCCATCGCCCGTCGCAACCAGGCGCTGGAACGCCCTGTGCTCAACAGCGACAACACCCTGTTTGCCGTGCTCGATACCAAGCGCAGCCTGTGGTGGTTCGATGTGCCGGTGAAGCTGGTGCTGCCCAAGAGCGTGGCCGACTGGGTCAACCTACTGCTCTACACCCCGGAGACCGACCAGTTGCAGCACCTCAAGGTGCCGGTCAACTTCCTGCGTGCGCACCTGGAGAAGATGGAAGTACGCAAGCCGGGCAAGCGTCGCTCGACCATCAGTCTGGCGCTGAGCGCCGACCGCGACTCGCTGCTGCAGGACTTGCGTCCGGGCGGCGAAAACCTGAGCTTTGCCGCCTTCGTGCAGGTCTGATCAGACCAGTTCGATGCGGTCGGCGTGAATCACGATGCGCCCGTCCTTGTACAGGGCGCCGATCGCTTTCTTGAAATTGCCCTTGCTCACCCCGAACAGGTCGCTGATCACCTGCGGGTCGCTCTTGTCGCTGACCGGCAGCACGCCGTTGGCGGCCTTGAGCTTGTCGAGGATCTTGTCGTTCAGCGTGCTGGCCAGGGCCTGGCCGACCGGCTGCAGGCTCAGGGCGATCTTGCCGTCGCTGCGCAGCTCCTTGATGTAGCCCT
The DNA here is from genome assembly GCF_024126555.1 of Pseudomonas sp. VE 267-6A. Lineage (NCBI taxonomy): Bacteria > Pseudomonadati > Pseudomonadota > Gammaproteobacteria > Pseudomonadales > Pseudomonadaceae > Pseudomonas > Pseudomonas sp. VE 267-6A. Next base: position 71,425 of record NZ_JAMYBY010000018.1, on the reverse strand, counting down.
TCTCCTGCTTGCCCGAACGCAAGAACTTGAACACTTCGTTCTTGTGGATCAGGCCCCAGTGCTTGTTGTTGATGATGGCCTTGAACCCCATCGGGGTTTCCTCGACCACCAGCAGGTCGACTTCCTGGCCCACGCTGTAGTTGGCCGGCAGCTTGTCGAGGTAGCGGTCCAGGCGCGCGGTGGCGGTGATGCGCCGGGTGCGCTTGTCGAGGTAGGCATGCACCACGCAGTACTCGCCCGCCTTCATCTGGCGTTTTTCTTCGGAGTACGGCATCAACAGGTCCTTGGGCAGGCCCCAGTCGAGGAAGATGCCGATGCTGTTGATTTCCACCACCTTGAGGCTGGCGAACTCGCCCACCTGCAGTTTGGTCTTCTCGGTGGTGGCGATCAGCTTGTCTTCGCTGTCGAGGTAGACGAAGACGTTGAGCCAGTCCTCGACCTCGGTGGGCGTGTCCTTGGGGATGTAACGGTTGGGCAGCAGGATCTCGCCGTCCGCCCCGCCGTCCAGGTACAGACCGAAATCCGTGTGCTTGACCACTTGCAAAGTGTTGTAACGCCCAACTAAAGCCATTTGCTGAAATCCTCGTTGCGAGGCTGGCATTCTACACGCTACGGGAACCGCCAGGCGCGCCGTTGTTCTATAAACACAAGCACGCCCCTGCAAGGATATGCACCCATGGATGCCTGCCTGTCCACGTTGTTTCGCTGCCTTTCGCTGCTGGTGCTGTCGACGCTGCTGGTCGGCTGCAACCGCATGGACCTCGCCTACCGCAACCTCGATGTACTGGTGCCCTGGTCTCTGAGCGATTACCTGAGCATGAATCGCCAGCAGAAAGGCTGGCTGGACGAACGACTCAAGGCGCACCTGGCATGGCATTGTCGTACACAGCTGCCGGGCTATCTGACATGGCTGGGCGATATTCGACAGATGGTCGCGCACAACGAGGTCACCGACGCGCAGCTAAGGCTGCGCACCGAGCAGGCCAAGCAGGCCATCGCCGAGGTGGCCGACCAGATCATGCCGTCGGCCACGCAGCTGCTGCGCGGCATGGACGACGAACAGGTCAGCGACATGCGCGAGGCGTTTGCCGAAGACATTCGCGAGCGCGAGGCCAAGTATGTGAAGACGCCGCTGGCCAGGCAGATCGAGCAGCGCCAGCAGCGCATGGAAAAACGCCTGACGCCATGGCTGGGCGAACTGAACCCGCAGCAGCGCCTGCGCGTGGCGCAGTGGTCACAGGCGTTGGGCGAACAGAACCGTCAGTGGATCGCCAACCGCGCACACTGGCAGGCGCAGTTCAGCGCGGCGATGGAGCAACGGCGCAGCGAGGCATTCGAACCAAGGCTGGAACAACTGCTCAAGCAGCGCGAAAGCCTGTGGACGCCGGAGTACCGAATGGCCTACCAGCGTACCGAACAGGAGGCGCGCAGCCTGCTGGTGGACCTGATGGCGCAGAGCAGCGAGCAGCAACGTCAGCACCTGCAGGGCAGGCTGGCCAAGGTGCAGCAGGACTTCAGCAAGCTCAAGTGCCTGCAATCCTGAACCGATTCGCCGGCAAGGCCGGCTCCTACAGGCGCGACGCGCTTCCCCTTGGCGCCGGCAAGGCCGGCGAAGCTGCTCAGTTCTCCCGGCACTTGCGCCGGTACGGGAACACATCGATCACCTTCCCCTCCCGTATCGCCGCCTGCAGCCCCTTCCAGTAATCGGCGTCATACAACTCGCCATGCAGCTGGCTGAACAGCCGCCGCTGACCGATGTCGGCAAACAGAAACGGCGGGAACTCCTCGGGGAACACGTCCAGCGGCCCTATCGAGTACCACGGCTCGCTGGCCATCTCGTCCTCGGGGAAACGCGGCGGCGGGATATAGCGGAAGTTGGCTTCGGTCAGAAAGCAGATCTCGTCATAGTCATAGAACACCACCCGCCCATGCCGGGTAACGCCAAAGTTCTTCAGCAGCATGTCGCCGGGGAAGATGTTCGCCGCCGCCAGTTGCTTGATCGCCAGCCCGTAGTCCTCCAGCGCCTCGCGCACCTGGGCCTCGTTGGCGTTTTCCAGGTACAGGTTCAGCGGGGTCATGCGCCGCTCGGTCCAGCAGTGGCGGATAAGCACCGTGTCGCCCTCCACCACCACGGTCGACGGCGCCACTTCCAGCAGCTCGGCCAGGCACTCGGGCTCGAACTTGCCCAGCGGGAAGCGAAAGTCGGCGAACTCCTGGGTATCGGCCATGCGCCCCACGCGGTCGACGCTCTTTACCAGGCGGTACTTCTCGATGACCGTGGCGCGGTCGACACTCTTGGACGGCGAGAAGCGGTCCTTGATGATCTTGAACACGGTGTTGAAGCCCGGCAGGGTGAACACGCTCATGACCATGCCGCGCACGCCGGGGGCCATGATGAAGCGGTCATCGGTACTGGCCAGATGATTGATCAGCGCCCGGTAGAACTCGGACTTGCCGTGCTTGTAGAAACCGATGGAGGTGTACAGCTCGGCGATGTGCTTGCCCGGCAGGATGCGCTTGAGAAAGCCCACGAACTCGGCCGGCACCGGCACATCGACCATGAAGTACGAGCGAGTGAACGAGAAGATGATCGACACATCGGCTTCATCGGTGATCAGCGCATCGATTTCGATGCCGTGGCCTTCGTGGTGCAGCAGCGGAATCACCAGCGGCCACTGTTCATCGTGGGTGAACAGCCGGCCCACCAGGTAGGCCCCCTTGTTGCGATAGAGCACCGAGGAAAACAGCTCCACCTGCAGTTGCGGGTCCTTGCACACCCAATCGGGCAGGTTCTCGCGCAACTGCGCCTCCAGGCGCGCCAGGTCGCCGGGCAGGTCGGCGAAGGGCACCGCGAAGGCGTAGTCGGCGAAAACCTGCGCGAGCATCTCGCCCAGCCCGCCCTGGGGGCGGTAGGTGCGGGTCTGCGCTGCGCGCTCATGGGCGCGCAGTGCCGGGCGCGTGGTATGGATGAACATGCAGCCGTCGCTGATCAGGTCATGGCTGAACAGGCTGCAGAAAATCGAGTTGTACCAGGTTTCGGAAAGCTCATCGTCCAGCCGCGGGTCGATCAGGCTGATGTAGGCGCTCTTGACCAGCGGCCAGAACGTCGCATCCAGCAGAACCTCGGGCTCGAAAGCGCCGGCCAGCCAGCCGCTGACCTCGCTGACCTTTTCCTCGTAGAGATTGATACGTGCCGCCGAGGCCGTCTGGATCTGCTGCCATTGCGCGAGCTCGAAGCGTTGGCGTGCCCCGTCGGTGATCTGGCGAAAGTGCTCACGGTAGCTGTCGAAGCCATCGAGAATCATCCGGGCGATGGCGGCGGCCGGCCATTGTTGGGGCATGGGTAAGACCTCTGCGGGAATTTCAAAGACCTGAGCTTAGCCAGTCACGCAAGGCTGCGATAGCCTACTTAGGAACCGTTTCGCGCCCTTCGCCGGCAAGGCCGGCTCCTACAGATACCGCCCCCACAGCAGGAGCCAGCGGTGCTGGCGAAAGCGCCCGAATTGACACCGCAAGAAAGCGAGAGAGCCCACCCTGGCTTTTACCGTAAACTCCCGCCCCTGCCCCTGTTACCCGGAGAACCCCCGTGAGCCCCATCGCCATCACCCGACTGTTGATTCTCGCTGCCGTGTGGGGGGCCAGTTTTCTGTTCATGCGCATCATTGCGCCGGTGCTGGGCACCCTGCCCACCGCCTTCTTTCGCGTCTCAATCGCCTGCGCCGGGTTGCTGGTGATTCTCGCCCTGCTGCGCGTGCGCTGGGACTTCCAGGGCAAACTCAAGGCCTGCCTGTTTCTGGGCATGATCAACTCGGGAATACCCGCAACGCTCTACTCGGTGGCCGCACAGGTGCTGCCCGCCGGCTACTCGGCGATCTTCAACGCCACCACGCCGCTGATGGGCGTGCTGATCGGCGCGCTGTTCTTTCGCGAGGCCATGACCCTGCCCAAGCTGGGCGGCATCTTCCTGGGCCTGTTCGGGGTCGGGATTCTCAGTGGCGCGGGGCCGGTGGCCTTCGACGCCAGGCTCATGCAGGGCGCCCTCTCGTGTCTGGCGGCCACCACCTGCTATGGCTTCTCGGGGTATCTGGCGCGGCGCTGGCTCGACCAGCAGGGCGGCCTGGACAGTCGCCTGTCGGCGCTGGGCAGCATGATGGGCGCCACCTTGCTGTTGCTGCCGCTGTTCGGCTTCAGCGTGATCACCCAGCCACCTGCCAGCTGGGGCGGCTGGCAGGTGTGGTTGTCGCTGCTGGGGCTGGGCCTGTTGTGCACCGCCTTCGCCTACATCCTGTACTTTCGCCTGATCAGCGAAATCGGCCCGGTAAAATCCACCACCGTGACCTTCATGATCCCGGCCTTCGGCGTGCTGTGGGGCGCGTGGCTGCTGGACGAGCCCCTGTCGATGGCGCACCTGTATGGCGGGCTGCTGATTGCCGTGGCCTTGTGGCTGGTGCTCAAGCCGGCCCGCCAGGCCCGTCAGCTGGCCAGCGACTGATCCACCGTGTCAGGCTTGGTCGCGGGCTTGCGGAACACGAACAGCAGGCCCACCACGATCAAGCCCATGCCCAGCAGGCTCAAGGCCGCCAGGCGATTGCCGAAGATCAGGTAGTCCATCACCGCCGTCACCGCCGGCACCAGGTAGAACAGGCTGGTGACATTGACCAGGTTGCCCTTGGCGATCAGCCGGTACAGCAGCAAGGTCGCCAGCAACGACACCACCAGGCCCATCCACAGCACCGAGAACACAAAGCTGGTATTGGGGTTGACCGCCAGCGGCTGGAACGGTGCAAACAGCGCGCACATCAGCAGCCCCGCCAGGTACTGCAAGGGCAGCGTGCCCACCGGGTTGCTGGTGATGCGCTTCTGCATGATCGAGCCGAACGTCATGCTGGCCAGCGCCAGCAGCGCGAACAGCATGCCCGCCAGCGAGATGCCGCCCAGGCCGATGCCCTGGTACACCACCATCACCAGCCCGATCAGCCCCAGGCTCAGGCCGAACAGCCGGCTGAACGAACGCTTGCGCTCCATCAGCACCACCGTGAGGATAGGCTGCACGCCCATCACGGTGGCCATGATGCCGGGCGTCACCTTCAGGTCCAGCGCCAGCAGGTAGAAGATCTGGTAGGCACCGAGCAGCACGCAGCCGGTGGCGATGGCTTGCAGCAACGGGCCGCGACCGCGTGGCCAGTGCAGGCGCAGCAACGGGCCGAGCAGCAGCAGGCCGACAAAGGCAATCGCAAAGCGGATCAGCAGAAAGGCAAAGGGCGAGGCCTGCGCCAGGCCGAGCTTGGAGACGATGGCGCCGCTGCTCCAGAGCAGGACGAACAGGCTGGTGGTGGCCGCCGAGGCCACGGATTGTTTCGAGATAACTGACATGAAATGCCACCTGTATTCGGGCAAGTAAGCCGAACGGTCGAGCTGCGCGGTGCAGCCGGCCGTATTCAGTAGGGTTCAGGTGTGGTGGGGGCGCAGCCAGTGGCCGCTCAGCCCAGCACTACAACCACGCCGGGTGGTGCGACAACGCACGCCACGGGGCTACTGACAGGTGGTGGGTAGTGACTGATCATGACCGGCTGCTGGGACCCACGCACGACCACGACCGCGTCGGGCGCGGTAGCGAATACGGTGGTGGGGCGGGAAGCTGGCATGTGCAGGTCTTCGGTGAGGTGAACTGTGGGTGAATATAGCCACACTCGCGACACGGTGCAAGGCCCGCCCCGGCAGGGGCCAACCTTGCACCGAGTGTGGTCAGAACAGCCAGCGGTACAGCAGGTAAGCAACCAGCACCGCCAGCACCGGGCGCAGCACGCGGTAGGCCTTGGGGTTGGCGCGCTTGAAGGTCTTGACCCGGCTGCTGATCACGGTACTGAAGCGTTTGCTCCAGGCATACGCCTGGTTGATGCCGCCCACGCGCTCGTCGTCGGTGTTCTGCGGCGCGGTGGCCCGGCCCAGGAAGGCACTGACCTTGCGGTTGATGCGGGTCATCAGCGGGCTGGTCAGCGGTCGCTCGATATCGCAGAACAGGATCACCCGGGTGGTCTCGGTTTCGTTCTTCACCCAGTGCACGTAGGTTTCATCGAACATCACGTCTTCGCCATCGCGCCAGGCGTAAACCTGGCCGTCGACATAGATGCGGCAGTCGTCCGAGTTCGGCGTGGACAGCCCCAGGTGATAGCGCAGCGAACCGCCGAATGGGTCGCGGTGCGGGTTCAGGTGGCTGCCACCCGGCAGCAGGGCGAACATCGCGCCCTTGACGTTGGGGATGCTGTTGACCAGCTCGACGGTGCGGGGGCACAGCGCCTCGGCCGATGGCAGCGCCTTGTCGTACCACTTCAGGTAGAAGCGCTTCCAACCCTTCTTGAAGAACGAACCGAAGCCGGCATCGTTGTCTTTTTCGGCGGCTCGGATGTAGCCCTCGTCGAACAGGTGCATGGCCTCCTCGCGGATCACCTGCCAGTTGTCCTTGAGCACGTCCAGCTCGGGGAAGCGGCTACGGTCCAGGTAGGGCTTGGAAGGCACCCCCGAAAACAGGTACATAAGGGCGTTATAGGGGGCGAACAGCGCCGAATGGTTGACGAACTGGCGCAACACGGGCAAACGCGCCTTGCCGCGCAGGTGCACGTACAGGGTGCTGCCGAAGAACAGCAGCAGTACACCTGCCTTGGCGACAAAGGAAAAGGTCATGCAACACTCCTTGAATTTCGATCAGGCCATCGCTGCCGGATAATCGGACATGATAAACCGATCCGGCCCCGGTAAAAACAACCGGGGCCGGACATTCAGTGTTGGCAATTGTGCAACAACGCAGTGCGCCGAACATTGAGGCGGATCAGCCTCGGTGGAGCCTGGCGGTGGTTACTGCTGGTTTTCCTGCTCGGTGAACAGGTCGCTGAAGAGCATGCTCGACAGGTAGCGCTCGCCCGAATCGGGCAGGATCACCACGATGGTCTTGCCCTGCATTTCCGGCTTTTCGGCCAGGCGTACCGCCACGGCCATCGCCGCGCCACAGGAGATACCGCACAGGATGCCCTCCTCCTGCATCAGTCGCAGGGCCATGGCCTTGGACTCCTCGTCGCTGGCCAGCTCGACCTGGTCGACCATCGACAGGTCCAGGTTGTTGGGTACGAAACCTGCGCCGATGCCCTGGATCTTGTGCGGGTTGGGCTTGATTTCCTGGCCGGCCAGGGCCTGGGTGATCACCGGAGACACCAGCGGCTCGACCGCCACCGACAGAATCGGCTTGCCCTGGGTGTTCTTGATGTAGCGCGACACACCGGTGATGGTGCCGCCGGTGCCCACGCCGGCAACCAGCACGTCGACCCCGCCGTCGGTGTCGTTCCAGATTTCCGGACCGGTGGTCTTCTCGTGAATGGCCGGGTTGGCCGGGTTGTCGAACTGCGCCGGCATGAAGTAGGTGGCCGGGTCGCTGGCTACGATTTCGGCGGCCTTCTCGATCGCGCCCTTCATGCCCTTGGCAGGCTCGGTCAGCACCAGCTCGGCACCCAGCGCCTTGAGTACCTTGCGCCGCTCGATGCTCATCGAGGCCGGCATGGTCAGCATCAGCTTGTAGCCGCGCGCAGCGGCCACGAAGGCCAGGCCGATACCGGTGTTGCCCGAGGTCGGCTCGACGATGGTCATGCCCGGCTTGAGCCGGCCGCTGCTTTCGGCGTCCCAGATCATGTTCGCGCCGATCCGGCACTTGACCGAATAGCCGGGGTTGCGCCCCTCGATCTTGGCCAGGATGGTCACGCCCCGCGGGGCGATGCGGTTGATCTGCACCAGCGGCGTGTTGCCGATGGAGTGCGCGTTGTCAGCGAAGATACGGCTCATGGCTTGGGTCCTTTTGGCACCGTGCGAAAACTTCAAGGGTATGCCTGCCCCTGCGGTGCGTCCACCCCGAACGAACCGATGCGCCCGTGCGGCGGTCAACCGATCATCCTCAATCACGGAACCCACGCCGATGAAACGCCGCTACCGCTGGCCCCTGTGGGGGCTGCTGGGCATTGCACTGTTGCTGCTGGCCCTGCACCTGACGCTGCCGATCCTGGTACGCAACTACTTGAACGAAAAGCTCGCCGACATGGGCGACTACCGCGGCCAGGTCACCGATGTCGACCTGGCCCTGTGGCGGGGTGCCTACAAGATCAACGGCCTGACCATCGTCAAGACCACGGGCAAGGTGCCGGTGCCGTTTCTGGAGGCGCCGCTGATCGACCTGTCGGTGAGCTGGCATTCACTGTGGTACGACCATGCCGTGGTGGCCGAAGTGACCTTCCTGCGCCCGAAACTGAACTTCGTCGATGGCGGCAACACCCAGGCGTCGCAGACCGGTAAGGGCACCGACTGGCGCGCGCAGCTGAGCAAGCTGCTGCCGATCACCCTCAACGAGCTGCGCATAGACGACGGCACCCTGACCTTTCGCAACTTCAATTCCAAACCGCCGGTCAGCCTTGAAGCGACCCAGCTCAACGCCAGCGTCTACAACCTGACCAACGTGGTGGACGTCGAAGGCAAGCGCGACGCCCGCTTCGAGGGCAAGGCCCGGCTGCTGGGCGACGCGCGGGTGGAAAGCACGGCCACCTTCGACCCGCTGAGCAACTTCGAGGACTTCCAGTTCCGCCTGCGCGCCACCGGCATCCAGCTGCGCCAGATGAACGACTTTGCCAGCGCTTACGGCAAGTTCGACTTCAATGCCGGGCACGGCGACGTGGTGATCGAGGCCGAGGCGAACAAGGGCCAGCTCAAGGGCTACATCAAGCCGTTGTTGCGCGATGTCGAAGTGTTCAACTGGCAGCAGGACGTGGAGAACAAGGACAAGGGGTTTCTGCGCTCGATCTGGGAAGCCCTGGTGGGCGGTACCGAAACGGTGCTCAAGAACCAGCGCAAGAACCAGTTCGCCACGCGCGTGGAACTTAGCGGCAGCGTGCATCACAGCGATATCAGCGCGTTCGAGGCGTTTTTGCAGATTCTGCGCAACGGCTTCGTGCAGGCATTCAATGCGCGGTATGAACAGGGGCCGCCGAAAGCTGACTGATCCATGGCGGTACTGGCCCTTTCGCTGGCAAGCCAGCGACTAGGCCAGGCCTGCCACCCCGGTTCCATGACCAATCATCCACAGACTGAATACCCCGTCCGCGTTCACAGCCACGCAAGCCCCGCGTTATAGTCGTCGCATGATAGTCACCGCATGACCATTTTTTGAGGATCGGTACATGAAGTTCGAAGGCACCAGCGCATACGTCGCCACAGATGACCTGAAACTGGCCGTCAACGCGGCGATCACCCTGGAGCGCCCGCTGCTGGTCAAGGGCGAACCCGGCACCGGCAAGACCATGCTCGCCGAGCAACTGGCCGAAGCCTTCGGTGCCAAGCTGATCACCTGGCACATCAAGTCCACCACCAAGGCCCACCAGGGCCTCTACGAGTACGATGCGGTCAGCCGCCTGCGCGACTCGCAGCTGGGCGTGGACAAGGTGCACGACGTGCGCAACTACCTGAAAAAGGGCAAGTTGTGGGAGGCCTTCGAAGCCGAGGAGCGGGTCATCCTGCTGATCGACGAAATCGACAAGGCCGACATCGAGTTCCCCAACGACCTGCTGCAGGAACTCGACAAGATGGAGTTCTACGTCTACGAGATCGACGAGACCATCAAGGCCAAACAGCGTCCGATCATCATCATTACCTCCAACAACGAGAAGGAACTGCCCGACGCCTTCCTGCGCCGCTGCTTCTTCCACTACATCGCCTTCCCCGATCGCGCCACGCTGCAGCAGATCGTCGACGTGCACTACCCCAACATCAAGCAGGACCTGGTCAGCGAGGCGCTGGACGTGTTCTTCGACGTGCGCAAGGTGCCGGGCCTGAAGAAAAAACCCTCCACCTCCGAGCTGGTCGACTGGCTCAAGCTGCTGATGGCCGACAACATCGGCGAAGCGGTATTGCGCGAGCGCGACCCGACCAAGGCCATCCCGCCGCTGGCCGGTGCACTGGTCAAGAACGAGCAGGACGTGCAGTTGCTGGAGCGCCTGGCGTTCATGAGCCGGCGCGGCAACCGCTGAGCCAACGGGGTCATTGCCATGCTGCTGAACCTGTTCAATGAAATGCGCGCGGCCAAGGTGCCGGTGTCGGTACGCGAGTTGCTCGACCTGCTCAATGCCTTGAAGCAGCGGGTGACCTTCGCCGACATGGACGAGTTCTACTATTTGGCGCGCGCCATCCTGGTCAAGGACGAGCGCCACTTCGACAAGTTCGACCGGGCCTTCTCGGCCTACTTCAAGGGCCTTGAAAACCTCGACCACCACCTGGAGGCGCTGATCCCCGAAGACTGGCTGCGCAAGGAATTCGAGCGTTCCCTGACGGATGAAGAGCGTGCGCAGATCCAGTCTCTGGGCGGTCTGGACAAGCTGATCGAAGCGTTCAAGAAACGCCTGGAAGAACAGAAGGAACGCCATGCCGGCGGCAACAAATGGATCGGCACCGGCGGTACCAGCCCGTTCGGCTCGGGCGGCTTCAACCCCGAGGGCATTCGCGTGGGCGATGCCGGCAAGCGCCAGGGCAAGGCGGTCAAGGTATGGGACCAGCGCGAGTACAAGAACCTCGACGACGGGGTGGAACTGGGCACGCGCAACATCAAGCTGGCCTTGCGCCGGCTGCGCAAGTTCGCCCGTCAGGGCGCGGCCGAAGAGCTGGATATCGACGGCACCATCGACCACACCGCGCGCGATGCCGGGCTGCTCAACATCCAGATGCGTCCGGAGCGGCGCAACAGCGTGAAGTTGCTGCTGCTGTTCGACATCGGCGGTTCGATGGACGCCCACGTGAAGATCTGCGAAGAGCTGTTTTCGGCCTGCAAGACCGAGTTCAAGCACCTGGAGTACTACTACTTCCACAACTTCGTGTACGAGTCGGTGTGGAAGAACAACCTGCGCCGCACCTCCGAGCGCACCTCGACCATGGACCTGCTGCACAAGTACGGCGCCGACTACAAGGTGGTGTTCGTTGGCGATGCGGCCATGGCGCCCTACGAGATCACCCAGCCCGGTGGCAGCGTGGAGCACTGGAACGAGGAAGCCGGGTATGTGTGGATGCGCCGCTTCATGGAGAAGTACAAGAAGCTGATCTGGATAAACCCCTACCCCAAGGACACCTGGGGCTATACCGCTTCGACCAACATCGTGCGCGAGCTGGTCGAGGACCGGATGTTCCCGCTGACCTTGCGCGGGCTGGAGGAAGGGATGCGGTTTCTCTCCAAGTAGCGGTGAACCCTTCGCCGGCCTTGCCGGCGAAGAGGCCCTGTCAGTCGGCAAACCTCTGCAGATAAACCTGCTGCTCTCGCCATGCCATCTCCTGCACCACGGCCCGCAACCGCACCACACGCCCCGGCAGCAACTGCGCCAGGCCGGCCAGCGCCAGCGGGGTCAGCGCCCCCAATCGCGGATAGCCGCCAATCGTCTGCCGATCATTGAGCAACACGATCGGCTGCCCATCCGGCGGTACCTGCACCGCGCCCAGCGGTATCCCCTCCGAGATCATCGGCTGCCCCTGATACTGCAACGCCGGGCCCAGCAGGCGCATGCCCATGCGGTCGGCGCGGGTGTCCAGGGTCCAGTCGCGGTTGAAGGCATCGAACAGGCTCTGCCCGGCAAACTCGCCGATCTGCGCCCCCATCACCAGGTCCAGCACGGTGCAGGTGCCAGGCACGGGTCGAAGCCCTTCGGGCACCTCACGCACACCCGGCGCGTTGCCGGCGTAGCCCAGGCACTCGCCTCGGGCCAATGCCCTGCCCAGTCCCGTCAGCCCGCCCAGCTCCTCGCGCACCACCGTAGCGCAACTGCCCAGCACCTGCGGCGCAGCGAATCCCCCTGGCGCCGCCAGGTAGGCCCGCACACCCTGCAGCGGCTGGGTGAACTGCAGGCGCTGCCCCTTGGCCATCACGAAACTGCGCCACGGCGCCAGCGGCTGGTCGTCGAGCCGTGCGCCCAGGTCAGCACCGGCCAGTGCCAGGCAGCACGCCTGCTCGGCCACCAGCGTCAGCCCGCCCAGGGTGATCTCCACCACCGCCGCCTGCGGTGCATTGCCCAGCAGCCAGTTGGCCCAGCGCATCGATACCCAGTCCAGACCACCGCCCTGGGTCACGCCCAGGTGGCGCACGCCAAAGCGCCCGGAATCCTGCAACAGGCACAGCGGCGTGCTGGCCTCGATCAGCAAGCGGCTCACGGCGACACCTGCAGGGGCGTGTCGTTGCCGCCGAGTGCAAGGAATTCGGCACGCTCCACCGCCACGAAGCGCACCCGGTCGCCCGGCTGCAGCAGGCTGTAGCCCTCGCGCTGGCGATCGAACAGGCGGCTGGGGGTACGCCCGATCAGGTTCCAGCCCCCGGGCGACACCGCCGGGTAGGCCGCCGTCTGGCGCTCGGCGATGCCCACACTGCCGGCTGCCACGCGCTTGCGCGGGGTGGCCAGGCGCGGCGCGGCCAGCGCCTCCTCGACCAGCCCCATGAACGCGAAACCCGGGGCGAAGCCCAGGGCGAACACCTGGTACTCGCGCGCGCTGTGGCGGCGGATCACCCCCGCCACGCAATCGCCGCTGCGCTGCGCCAGCAAGGCCAGCTCGGGCCCGACGCTGGGGTCGTACCACACCGGAATGTCGTGGCGCTGCCCTGCCCCGCCCTCGTCGGGGCGAAGACCTTCGAGCGCCTGCGCGATACGCTCGCGGGCCTGGGTGGGCGACAGGTCGAAATGCACCATCACGGTGGTGTACGACGGCACCAGATCGATCAGCTGCGCCGCAAAGGCTGCGCGCAGACGCTGGGTGGCAGCGAGCATCCAGGGCATGTTGGACTCATCGATCGCATCGAACAGGCGCACCATCAGGCAATCGACAGCAACCACCTCGACGCGCCACTTCATGGCGCCGCCTGCGCATCGAGAGCCTGACGAATCTGCCGCACCGCAGCCACCGAGCTGGCATTGTCGCCATGCACACACAGCGTATGAGCCTGCAGGCGCAGTGCGCTGCCATCACTGGCAACCAGCGGCTCGCCCCGTGCCAGGCGCAGGGCCTGCTCGACGATCAGGGCCGGGTCGTGGTGCACGGCACCGGGCAGGCGCCGCGACAGCAGGCGTCCGGCGGGGTCGTAGGCACGGTCGGCAAAGGCCTCGAACCACAACGTGACGCCATATTCGTCACCCAGTGCCTGGGCCGCGCGATTGTCGGCCGTGGCCATCAGCATCAGCGGCAGGCTGCGGTCGTAGGCGGCCACCGCCTCGATCACCGCACGCAGCTTGCCCGGCTCGGCCATCATGTCGTTGTACAGCGCCCCGTGGGGTTTGACGTAGGCCACCTGGGTCTTCTGGGTACGGCAGATACCGTCCAGCGCGCCGATCTGGTAATGCAGCAGGTCGCGAATCTCTTCATTGCTGCAGGCCATCGAGCGGCGCCCGAAACCGGCCAGGTCCTGGTACGCCGGGTGCGCCCCCACCAGCACGCCCCCGGCCACGGCCAGCGCCACGGTGGTGCGCATGATGCCCGGGTCGCCAGCATGAAAACCGCAGGCGATGTTGGCGCAATCGATAAAGGGCATCACTTCGGCATCCAGCCCCATGCTCCAGCTGCCGAAACTTTCACCCATGTCGCAATTGAGTAGCAGGCGGCTCACGCGCGTTGCTCCTGTGTCGGGTGGGGGGGCGGCCCGGAGGCCGTCTAGCGCCAGCTCGGCTCCACCGGCTTGCGCCGACCGCCGAGGATCGCCCAGCCGATCAGCATCAGCAGGCTCTCGATCACCAGTGCCAGCAGCATGGCGCTGGCCAGGCCCCAGGCCATCGCCTCGGGCGCCAGCAGGATCTGGTAGCTGTAGCCCTTGAGGGTTTCCTCGCGCAAGGCCGGGTCGGCCGCCACCAGTACGTGCCAGGTGCGTACCAGCCACGGGCGCTGCAGGGTCTGCCACTCTTCTTCGAGCAGGCGATTGCGCGCCACCAGGCTGTCGATGCTGTCGGCATCGCTGTTGAACACCGGATCGTCGCTGGCACGGTAGTGACGTACCAGCGCCTGCAGGTCGCCATTGAAAAAGCGCTGCGCGGTCTGGTTGAAGCCCTTGAGACCCTCGCGCGATTCGAGCAGGTGCGCCTCGACCCGCTGGGTGTAATCGTTGATCAGCCCGGGGATCTGCACACCGACCAGCAGGCCGAAGGTAAACAACAGCAAACGCAGGTAACTTCTGAACATGAAGGCTGATCCTTAGCTGGCCTGACCCTGGGCAATGCATTCACCGCGCCGCCACAGGCCCCACTGGCCAGGCTCGTAGCGGTGCCAGATCTCGTCCTCGGTCAAGGCCTCGGTGGCAATGACGGTGACCACGTCGTTGGGCGTGGTCTCGGCCTGGAAGTCGACGATCATGTCCACGTCCTTGAGCCGCGCCGGGCCGAACGGTGCACGCCGGGTGATGTGTACCAGCTTGGTCGAACAGAAGCAGAACAGCCAGTCGCCATCGCTGAGCAGGCAGTTGAACACGCCCTTGCCACGGAACTCGGCGCAGGCCTGCACCAGCACCGGGATCAGCTCCTCGACCTCGACCGGTTCGGGGAATGCCTCGCGGATGCGGTTGAGCAGGTCGCAGAAGGCGGCCTCGCTGTCGGTATCGCCCACCGGGCGGTAGAAGGTGCGTTGCCCCTGGAAGTCGCCCAGCTGGCCGTTGTGTGCGAAGCACCAGTTGCGCCCCCACAGTTCGCGCACGAACGGGTGGGTGTTGGACAGGCACACCTTGCCCACGTTGGCCTGGCGAATGTGGCCGATGACCACCTCGCTCTTGATCGGATAACGCTGCACCAGGTTGGCGACTTCCGACTCGCAGCTGGCCGCCGGGTCCTGGAACAGGCGCAGGCCACGGCCTTCATAGAAGCCGATGCCCCAGCCGTCACGGTGCGGCCCGGTACGTCCGCCACGCTGCATCAGCCCGGTGAAGCTGAACACGATATCGGTAGGGACATTGGCGCTCATGCCCAGTAATTCACACATGCAGGGGTCGCTCCAGGGCGGATCTTACAAACGCGGTTCGAGGCGCTCGCGGCTGCCGCCGGCGGGTGCTTCAGGGGGTTCGCTGCGGTAGCGGTCACGGCTGTCGGCGGCGAACGGCTGGTCGTCCAGCGGCTCGTCGGCATCGCGCCTGGCGGCGGCTTCGGCAGCGGCGCGGCGGGCCTTGGCACGGCGCTCCAGCGGCCAGCGCAGCAGCACGAACACGGCATACAGGATGAACGCGATCATGCCGTACATGGCCAGGTCGGACGCGGCGCGCAGCACGTTGTTGCCGACCTTGAAGGCCAGGTCCAGGGCAGTGATGGCAATGGCCGGGGCAAACTTCTCCTTCACCGGGTCGATGATGGTCGGGGTCAGCAGCAGCACTGCCATGATCACCCGCAGCGGCTCGCGCAACCAGCGCCACATCCACGCGGTCAGGCGAAAGCCCACCAGCAGGCAACCCAGGGCGGCCAGGGCATAGAGTCCCCAGGCGAGCAGATAATCGTTCTCGGTCATGGCGTCCGTGGCAAGCTAGGCAAATAGATGCTTATGATAACGACTTTTCAGCGCGCAGGCGCGCCCCAGCAAAGAGAACCCCGCATGTCCGCAGCTGCCAACGCCCCCCAAGCCCCGATCGCCCGCCAGGATGCCGGCACCGATCCCTATGCCTGGTTGCAGGCCCGGGACACCCCCGAGGTGCTGGCCTACCTGAACGCGGAAAACGCCTATCAGGAGGCGCAACTGGCCGACCAGGCCGGGTTGCGCGAGCAGCTGTTCGAAGAGATCCGTGGCCGCATTCTCGAAACCGACCTGTCGCTGGCCTCGCCCTGGGGCCCCTACCTTTACTACACCCGCACCACCGCCGGCGACGAGTACCCGCGTCATTACCGCTGCCCACGCCCGGCCGACGATTCGCCGACGGTCGATGAAAGCCGCGAAGAGCTGCTGCTGGACCCCAACCTGCTGGCCGCCGGCGGCTTCCTCAGCCTGGGCGCCTTCAACATCAGCCCCGACCACCAGCGCCTGGCCTACAGCCTGGATACCAGCGGCGACGAGGTCTACACCCTGTACGTCAAGGACCTGGCCAGCGGCGCGGTCGAGCAGCTGCCGTTCGAAGACTGCGACGGCAGCATGACCTGGGCCAACGACAGCCAGACGCTGTTCTTCGCCGAACTGGACGACACCCACCGCCCGCACCGGCTGATGCGTCATCGCCTGGGCACCCAAGGGGCGGTGCAGGTGTTCGAGGAGGCCGACGGTCGCTTCTTCCTGCACTGCTACCGCGCCAGCTCCGAGCGCCAGCTGATCCTGCTGCTCAACAGCAAGACCACCAGCGAGGCCTGGGTACTGGATGCGCACACCCCGGAACAGGCGTTCACCTGCCTGGCACCACGGGTCGAAGGCCATGAGTACTACCCTGACCATGGCCAGTTGAACGGCCACTGGCACTGGTTCATCCGCAGCAACCAGCAAGGCATCAATTTCGCCCTGTTCCACGGCCCGGCCGACACCCTGCCAACCCACGAGCAGTGGCAGGTACTTGTGCCGCACCGCGACACCGTGATGCTCGAGGGGCTGACCCTGAACGCCAGCGCCCTGACCCTGAGCCTGCGCGAGGGCGGCCTGCCGATCATCGAGGTGCGCCCCCACGGCCTGCCCGCCTACCGCGTCGAGCTGCCGGATGCAGCCTACAGCCTGTACGTGCAGGACAGCCTGGAGTTCGACAGCCCACGCATCCGCCTGCGCTACGAGGCGCTGAACCGCCCTGCGCAGGTACGCCAGCTGACGCTTGCCGATGGTCAGCAGCAGGTGCTCAAGCAGACCCCGGTGCTCGGCCCGTTCGACCCCGACGCCTACGTCAGCCAGCGCCTGTGGGCCACCGCCGGCGACGGCACGCAGGTACCGATCAGCCTGGTTCAGCGCCGTGAGGACCTCGGCAAGCCGGTGCCGCTGTACCTGTACGGCTACGGTGCCTACGGCGAAAGCCTGGACCCGTGGTTTTCCCATGCGCGCCTGAGCCTGCTGGAGCGCGGCGTGGCCTTCGCCATTGCCCACGTGCGCGGCGGCGGCGAACTGGGCGAGGCCTGGTACCGGGCCGGCAAGCAGGAGCACAAGCCCAACACCTTCAGCGACTTCATCGCCTGCGCCGAACACCTGATCGCCACCGGCGTGACCGATGCCGAGCACCTGGCGATCAGTGGCGGCAGTGCCGGCGGGCTGCTGATCGGCGCGGTGCTCAACCAGCGTCCCGAGCTGTTCAAGGCGGCGATTGCCGAGGTGCCGTTCGTCGACGTGCTCAACACCATGCTCGACCCCGATCTGCCGCTGACTGTCACCGAGTATGACGAGTGGGGCAACCCGCAGGAGCCCGAGGTGTATGCGCGCATCAAGGCGTATGCGCCCTACGAGAACGTGAAGGCCCAGGCCTACCCTGCCCTGCTGGTGGTGGCCGGTTACAATGACAGCCGCGTGCAGTACTGGGAGGCGGCCAAGTGGGTGGCCAAGCTGCGCGTGCACAAGACCGATGACAACCTGCTGCTGCTCAAGACCGAGCTGGGCGCCGGGCATGGCGGCATGAGCGGGCGCTACCAGGGGCTCAAGGACGTGGCACTGGAGTACGCGTTCGTATTTAAAGTGCTGGGCCTGGTGTAATTCAGGATTTCTGTTGTCTGAATCAGCAATTCGCCGGTAACGCCGGCTCCTGCAAGCTATGCACTGGCCATTGCAGGAGCCGGCCTTGCCGGCGAAAACCAGACACCACAAACCTCCAAGAAAAAGACCAACCGCGATGCCCGACCCGACCTCCCTGAACAACGAAATTCGCGACATGCTCATGGACTGCGGCCTGTTCGACCAACTGCTGCCGCCTGACTTTCAGACCGCTGCCGGCTACTTCAGCATCAGCACCATCGCCCAGGGCGAGGAAATCTTCCACGAAGGCGATGCCGGCACCTTCATGTGCATCATCCACGCGGGCCAGGTATCGGTACGCAAGACCGACCCCGACGAGCATCAGGTGGAGATCGCCACCCTGCGCAAGGGCCGCGCCTTTGGCGAGATGGCCGTGCTGGACGGCGAACGCCGATCGGCCAGCTGCGTGGCCGCCAGCGACTGTCAACTGCTCAACCTGGGCAAGGACTCACTGGAAAAAATGCTCAACGAAACGCCCAAGGTGGCCGCCAAGATCATCCGCGCCCTGGCCGTGGCACTGTCGCGTCGCCTGCGCATGCTCGACGGCCAGCGTCTCTCGCAGCAGGTCTAGCCCTCGCGCGGTTTGTCCTTGCCGGCATCCGGCGCAAGCCCTGGCAGCGGCTGGTCCTTCGGCGGGCTGGGCAAGGGAATCGGCGGCAACAGCGGCGCACCCGACGAGCCTTGCCCTGCACGGGGGATGGTCGACGGGGCCACCTGCGGGTAAGGGGTGGGCGTGGGCGTACCCGGTGCACCCGGTACCGGTGCGAGGGTGCGTGGCTGCAGGTCCGCAGCCTGGGCCTGGCCGAGCCAGGCAATCAACAGCAGGGCAATGCTCGCATGGCGCATGGGGCGGGCTCCTGGAGAGTGCTGCCTACAGGCTACGCGCAAGCGCTGCGGTTTGCCTGTCCGAAATGCCCGTCATGGCGCTAAACTTCACGGCATAACCGTAACAAGCCCGAGAAAGGTACAACCATGAGTTCGGCAACCTCTTCCGCCGCCGCCACCGCGCGGCTGGACCGCATCCTCGCCGATGCCAAGCGCGACAAGGAAATGGGCTACCGCGACAAGGCCCTGCGCATGTACCCCCACGTGTGCGGCCGCTGCGCCCGCGAATTCGCCGGCAAGCGCCTGAGCGAACTGACCGTGCACCACCGCGACCACAACCACGACAACAACCCCCAGGACGGTTCGAACTGGGAACTGCTGTGCCTGTACTGCCACGACAACGAGCACTCGCGCTACACCGACCAGCAGTACTTCAGCGAAGGCTCCACCGCCAGCCCAAGCATCGCCAAGGCCACCCATAACCCGTTCGCCGGGCTGGCCGGGCTGCTCAAGAAAGACTGACCCTGCGCCCCACCCGTGCCGGCAAGCCCGTATAATCGCGTCTTTTTTCTCAAGGGCCCCGGCACGTGGCGAACAAACGGTACAGCTGCATTGGTCTGTTCAACCCCAAATCAGCGGAGAACGTCGGTTCGGTGATGCGTGCGGCGGGTTGCTATGGCGTGAACTCGGTGTTCTACACCGGCAAGCGCTACGAGCGCGCCCGCGACTTCGTCACCGACACCAAGCGGGTGCACTACGACATCCCGCTGATCGGCATCGACGACCTGCAGAAGATCATCCCGCTGGGCTGCACACCGGTTGCCGTCGAACTGGTCGAGGGCGCCCGCCCGCTGCCCGAATACACTCACCCCGACCGCGCGATCTACATCTTCGGCCCTGAAGACGGCTCGCTGGATGCCGACGTGCGCGCCTGGTGCGAAGAGACCATCTACATCCCGACCAATGGCTGCATGAACCTCGCTGCCACCGTCAACGTGGTGCTCTACGACCGCATGGCCAAGGGCCTGAACACCCGCTCCGGGCCCAAATTCAAGTAATCCGCGGGAACGTCCTGGCGGCCCTGGCGGTCTGCTGACTATCCATGCCCCCACAGGAGTACGACCATGTCCCAGAACAAGACCCTGACCCTGGCCACACCGTTTCAGAGCAAGACCGAACACAACGTGCAAGGCTGGGAGCGCGCTGGCTCCCTGGCCACGGGTGTGGTGATGGTCGGCAAGGGACTGCGTCGCGGCGGTTTCTTCGGCCTGATCCAGATCGCCATCGGCGGCGTGGCGCTGGCCCGGGGCATCACCGGACACAGTTCGGCCAAGAGCCTGATCGAGCGCGGGCGCCGCGACCTGGATCAGATCCGCAGCAAGATCGAACGCACCGGTGAAGAGCTCAGCGTGCTGAAGGCCAATGCGCAAGCGGCCACCCACAGCGCCACGGTCACCGGCAACGATTCGCTCAAAAGCCCCAAGGCCTAACGCAACAGCTTGGTGTCCAGCACCTCGGAGCCACGTCCCAGCACGTTTTCACTGAGCTGGATGAACTCCGCAGTGCTGACGCTGTTGAGGCGCATCAGGCCCTGGGTCACGTCGTCCAGCGAACGCTGGTTATGCGTGTGCAGGCGGATCTCGCGGTCCAGCGCCTGCAGCAGCAACACCGCACGGGCCACCCCCGCATCGGTGATCTGCTCGCCGCGCAGCGTGGTGACCTTTTCGCCCTGCCTGGCCAACCGGGCCTGCACCGCCTGGTAGCGGTCCTCGGTGATGCCGCCGGCACGGCGCAGCAGTTCGATGCCGTAGTATTCGGCCAGCCCCTCGCCAATCCAGTCACTGCGCTCCTGGTCGTTGACCTGGGCGAACACCCGCACCAGTTCGCGCAACAACGGGCTGCTGCCGTTCTCGTTGACCAACGGGCGATTGCTGTTGAGGTAGATCGAGTGGTAGCCGGCCCGGGTGCCGCGCCACAACTGGTCGCGGGCGCCCACCAGCAGCAGCTTGGGCGGGTTGCGCGGGAACACGCTCTGCAGCTGTGGCCACACGAAGGTCAGCAGGGTCAGGGTGTCCATGCGCCGCAGGCCCTGGCCCTGGGGCCCGGCGACGGTGACCTCGGTCTCGCCCAGACGGGTGCGCCGGCTGCCCAGGTTGCCGGCGAGCATCCAGCCGGTAGGTCGGTCGAACAACCGCGAAGGGTTGTCGATGCGGAAACGCTGCTTGCCAATCCGCGGCCAGGGCGTTTCGACACTCTTCCAGTCGCCCGGCAACTCGAACACCAGGCGCGCGACCAGCTCGGTGCCGTCCTGCTGGTCGAGGCGCGCGGCAGGCACCAGGTCATCGCCCCGGAACAAGGCCCATTGCGCAGTGATGCGGCTGTCGTAGCCGGCGTTCTTCAGGGCATGGTTAAGCTGTACCCGGTAGCTCAGGCTGGACACTCCCGCCCCCGGCTGCCACAGGCCACGGCGTGCTCCGGCCTGCAACTGCCAGGCGCCATCGGCCTTGAAATCGCTGTAGACGGCTTCCTTGCCCAGGTCGAAATCCAGGCTGCGCACCGCTGCGCCGTCGGCCAGGGTCAGGCGCACCTCGGCCTGCCCGCTCTGGGGCAGCAGGCGCACGTGGTAATCCAGATCGACCTTCTTCGCCCAGGCGCCATGGCTCGCCAGCAACAGCGCAGCCCCCAGCAAACAGCGACGTATCTCCATTCACATCCCCTTGCGCCGCAGCCTCAGCCGGCGCGGAAAATCAGATAGTCTTCCCAATCGTCTTCGGCCACGCTGTCTTCACTGAGCATGCGGCCAGACCACGAAATGCGTTGCTTGTGCACCTGCTCGCGATCGCCACTGACCAGGTGATGCCAGCTGGGCAGGTCCTTGCCCTCGCTGACCAGCCGATAGCCACAGGTGGGCGGCAGCCACTTGAACTGGTCGGCCTTGCCCGGGGTGAGCTGGATGCAGTCGGGTACCGAGGCAAAGCGGTTGGGGTAATCGCTGCACTGGCAGGTCTTGAGGTCGAGCAGCTTGCAGGCAATGCTGGTGTAGTAGACGCTGTTGTCGTCTTCGTCCTCGAGCTTTTGCAGGCAGCACAGGCCGCACCCATCGCACAGCGACTCCCACTCCTGGCGATCGAGCTGATCGAGGGGCTTGCTGATCCAGAAGGGTTGGGTGGCAGGCATGGTGCGTTTTGTCCTGTTTCAATTCAAGTGCGCGCGCGTGGCGGCGCCAGTCTAGGGCGTGTGGCCGGGCTTTGCCAGACCGCTTGTCAGGGCTGGCGCCACGCAGTAGTTTGACAGGCTGTGTGTTTTCCCACCCTGTCAGGAACCCCTCCATGAGTGCCAACCCTCGCGTTGCCGACTATGCCATTGCCGAGCAGTTCATCCAGCGCTGGTCGCCCCGGGCGTTTACCGCCGAACCGATTGCCGAAGACACCCTGCTGAGCTTCTTCGAAGCGGCGCGCTGGGCCCCCTCGGCCTACAACTCGCAGCCGTGGCGCTTTCTGTTCGCGCGCCGTGACACGCCGAACTGGGAGCGCTTCCTGGGCCTGCTCAACGAATTCAACCGCAGCTGGGCCCAGCACGCCTCGGCGCTGGTGCTGGTGATTTCCAAGACCACCTTTACCGCCCCTGGCGCCAGCGAAGAAACCCCGGCGCTGTGGCACACCTTCGACACCGGCTCGGCCTGGGGCCACCTGGCGTTGCAGGCCAGCATCAGTGGCTGGCATACCCACGGCATGGCCGGGTTCGACCAGGCGCTGGCGCGCAAGGAGCTGAAGATTCCGGACGGCTATGAACTGCATGCGATGGTCGCCATCGGCAAGCTGGGCGACAAGGCCAGCCTGGCCGAGTACCTGCAGGCCCGCGAAGTTCCAAGCCCGCGCAAGCCGTTGAGCGAGCTGGCGGCCGAGGGTGATTTCAGCCTGTAGGGCTGAAGTTCGCGGCGCCCCGTTCGCCGGCAAGGCCGGCTCCTGCAGGCATCTCCTGTAGGCGCCGGCCTTGCCAACGACGGCTGCGACGCGGTTTCAGTCAGTAGCCCCGCTCGAAATCCACCTCGCCACGCAACGCCTGCCCCGCCTCGTATGCCCGCAGATTCTCCACGAACAAACGCACCATCGCCGTCGGCGAGGTCGGCGCCGAGCTGTGCCCGGTCAGCAGCAGGCCCCAGGCGGTCCAGAACGGATGACGCTGCGGCAGCGGCTCCTGGCGGCATACATCGATCACCGCGCCCGCCAGGTGCCCCAGCTTCAGCGCCTCGACCAGGTCGGCATCGACCACCGACACCCCACGCCCGGCATTGATGAACAGCGCCTGGGGGTTGAACCTGGCGAACAGCGCGGCGTTGTACAGGTCGTGGGTGGCAGGCGTGTCGGGCAGCAGGTTGACCACATAATCCACCTCGCCCACCAACCGTCCCAGCTCATCCAGGCCGGCCACCTCGACAAACGGCGCCTGTACGCGGGCCTGGCTGGCCACGCCATACAAGGTGACACCGAAGGGCAGCAGGAACTCGGCAACCTGCTGGCCGATGTCACCGGTGCCCACGATCAGCACGCGCCGCCCTTCCAGGCTGCGCCCCAGGCGCCCGTCCCACTTGCGTTCCACCTGGCTGAGCACGCGCGCGAGCACCTCGCGCTCATGGCCGAGCATGTAGGTGAGCACGTACTCGGCCATCACCTGGCCAAAGATGCCCACCGCCCGCGTCAGGCGATAGCCACGCGGCAAGCCGTCGACCAACAGCGGGGTGATGCCGGCCCAGGTCGACTGCACCCAGGCAGGGCCGTGGCCCTGACGCAGCAGGGTGGCCAGCAGATCGGGCTGGCCGAGCCACACCGGGCACTCTGCTGCCAGCTTCGACAGTTCGGCAGAGTCGCCGCTGGTCACTACCTCGAGGTCCGGTGCCATCTCGCGCAGCAGGCGAGCGTAAAGGGCATGATCCTGTTCAACGATCAGAACGCGCATGTTTTGGATAACCTTGGCATAAACCACGGCGCTGGCCCGCTCACTGCGCGGGCCGCGCCATGCAAGACAGAAAAAAGCTCAGACCGGGTCGTTGCGCCGCAACAGCTCTTCGGGAAGATGCTCGATGTACTCGTCTTCAAGTGGCGGCATCTGCAGGTGGTAGCCCTGCTTCTCCAGATTGGCCAGCACCTGGGTGATGTCTTCGCGGGCCAGTTGGCGTTCGGGGGTCAACACCAGGTCGAAGGCATGCACCGGCTTGCCAAAGGCCGGCAGCAGCCCCTCGGGCACGCGCTCCAGGCCATCGGCCTTGAGCACGTAGAGGTACATTTCATTCTTGCGCGGGCTCTTGTAGATCGAGCAGATACGTTTCATGGCTGGTCTCCGGTGCCGGCCAGGCAATCGAGCAGCGCCTGGCCCATCCGCTCGCGGCGCCAGCCGCGCAACGAATCAGGCAGTTGATAGGGCCCGTTGGGGTAGCCGCTCTTGAGCAGCGCCTCGAGGGTTTTCTTTCGCAGCATCAGTTCGGGCGCGATGCCCAGGCGCTCGCCTTCGGCCTGGCCGATGGCACGCAGCTGCTTGAGCAGCGCCGAAGCCTCGATCGGCAAGGGCTCGGGCAGGGCCGGCGGCCACTCGCTGGGCGGCACGCTGGCGGCCTTCTTGATCAGCTCGAGCAGGAACTCGCCATCCTGGCGAATGGTGCGCGGGTGCATGTCTTCGATCTTGGCCAGGGCCGACAGATTGTCGGGCTGGGTACGGGCCAGAGGCCACAGCGATTGCTCGCGCAGCACCCGGTTGCGCGGCAGGTTGCGCGCACGCGCCTCGCGTTCGCGCCAGGCGCACAGCTCGCGCAGCACCGCCAGTTGCGCACGCGACAGCTTCCAGGCCAGCTTGGCATCACGGTACAGCTCGTAGGGGTCGGTTTCGCGGCGCAGTTGGGCTACCAGCTCGGCGCCGTCTTCCAGCACCCAGGCATTCTTGTCTTCGGACAGCTGCGGGCGCAGGCGCTCGTAGACTTCGGCCAGGTGCACGGCATCTTCGGCGGCGTAGCTGACCTGGGTTTCCGACAGCGGGCGCTGCAGCCAGTCCGAACGGGTCTCGCCCTTGGGCAGCTCGATGCCGAGTACTTCCTGCACCAGTCGCGAGTAGCCCATGGAGAACCCGAGATTCAGGTAGCCGGCGGCCAGTTGGGTGTCGAACAGCGGCGCCGGCAGGCTGCCGGTCAGGCGCATCAGCACTTCGAGATCTTCGCTGCAGGCATGCAGCACCTTGGTCACGGCGCTGTCTTCGAGCAGCTCGGCCAGCGGCTGCCAGTCGCCGATCAGCAACGGATCGATCAGAAAGGCACGCTGCCCGTCGCCGACCTGGATCAAACCGGCGATGGGGTAAAACGTGTCAACCCGCATGAATTCGGTATCAAGCGCTACATAAGGCAACTGCCGCCACTGTCGGCAGTGCTCGGCCAGGCTGCGGTCGTCGCAAATCCAGTGAATATCGATGGCCACAAGGCTCTCCCACGAACAATGGCGCGCAGTATATACGGCGCAGGCCACCGCCGGGAAACCGCTCGACCGCCGTTCCCTCGCCAGCCTGCGCACGCGGTCAGTGTGTAGCGACCACCGGACGGCAACTGGCGAACATGTCCAGTTGCGGGTCGTACACCGAGGTGTGCACCCGCAGCAGGCCGAGCATTGAATGGAACAGGTTGTCCTGGCTCAGCGGCTGGTTGCGCGAGCGCTGCAGACAGTCGGTATCGACGGCATAGTCCTTGCGATAGCCATCGGAAAACCACGCCAGCATCGGTATGTGCTTCTGCTGCTCGGGAGCGAGCATGTAGGGCGTGCCGTGCAGGAACAGGTTGTACTCACCCAGCGACTCGCCATGGTCGGACAGGTACAGCATGGCGGTGTCGACCTTGTCCTGGCGGCTGCGCAGGACGTCGATCAGCGTGGCCAGCACGTGGTCGGTGTACACCAGGGTGTTGTCGTAGCCATTGATGATGCTCTGGCGGTCGCACTTGTCCAGGGCATTGCTGCGGCACACCGGGGTGAAACGCTCGTAGGCCTTGGGGTAGCGCTTGAAGTACTCCGGCCCGTGGCTGCCCATCTGGTGCAGTACCAGCACGGTGTCCTGCTGCAGGTTGTCGAGCATCGCCTCCAGCCCCTTCAACAGGATTTCGTCGTGGCATTCGCTGTCGGCGCACAGGGCCGGGTCCTTGAGGTTGCTGACATCCTCGAACGCCACGCGATCGCAGGTGCCCTTGCAGCCGGACTGGTTGTCGCGCCAGTGCACCGCGATGCCGGCACGCTGCAGCACGTCGAGCAGGCCCTCCTGGTTCCTGGCCTTGCTGGCGTCATACTGCTTGCGGGTGAAGGTGGAGAACATGCAGGGTACCGACACCGCCGTTTCGGTGCCGCACGAATGCACGTCGCTGAAGGCCACCAGCCCCGCCTCCTTGCTCAGCTGAGGCGTGGTATCGCGGTCGTAACCGAGCAGGCCGAAGTTCTGTGCGCGGGCGCTCTCGCCCACCACCAGCACGGTCAACGACTTGCGGGCCTGGGGCGTTACCGCCAGCGGGCGCACGGCATCTTCGCCAATGCGGCGCAACGGTACATGCGCGCTGCCTAGCTGCTCGCTGACATAGGCTACTGCGGCGCCGACATAGTTGCTGGGCACGACCATCAGGTGCAGTTCATGGTGATTGCGAAACAACGAGGAAAGCCCCTGGTAATTGAGCAATGCCACCGCGCCCAGTACTGTTGCGCTGGCCGTACCGACCACCAACTTGCTCAACAACTCGCGGGGGAAGGTGCGATAAAGAATCGGGGTTTTATATAAAAGAATACTCGGCACTACGCCCAGTAACAGGATATAGCCGGCCAACGTGAACGAGAGCAGATCACGCACTTCGGTGGCATTGGTTTCCATGGTATTGCGCAACATGCCCACATCGATCAGCACGCCGTAGCGATTCATGAAGTAGGCCACCCCCGCGCTGACAAGGAACAACCCCGCCAGCACCGGCTTGAACACGGGCCGGAAGGCCACCAGGGTCAGCACCAGGTTGAACGCGCAGAACACCAGCACGGCAAACGCCAGGCGCAGCACCAGGCCCGGGGCATCCCCCGGCACGATACTGAAAACATGCTGCCACAGTACCGCGTTGAAACCGATCAACAGGTACAGGCTGGCAATCAACGTTACCCATTCGGCACGCAGGGGTTTTAACTTGAACATGGCGCTTCGCTTCTTGAAAGTCCGGGACGATGTCATTGCAACATCAATTAAAAACAAGGCGGACTGTAGGCAGGGTGCCATCAATTTTTCGTGAAAAAGACGCCAACAAATAATTGCACTTTATTGAGCGAAGGGCAGAACACTTCTTGTTCAGCCTTTATTCAGGAGCAGGGCCTGTCGCCCTGCTCCCGAACAGCGGTCAGGCGGGCAACAGTACCTTGGCGTAGCTGTCGCGGTCCATGTCGACCAGCTCGACGCTCAACTGAAGCTCGCGACCGCTCACCTCGACCACCGCATCCTTGAGCACCTCGAGCAGGCTGCCCGAGAGCTGCTTCTTGACCTCCGGGGAGCGGCCGCTGAGCAGCGACAGCCGCACACAGACAAATGCCCGCTCGACCGGGGCCACGCCCACACGAAAATGTTCGAAGGCGCGCGCGCGACTCTTGATATCCAGTTCCTGGGCGAACTGACCACTGCCGACCAGCGCGTGATTCAGGCGCAGCAGAACCTTGTCGACTTCAAGCTCGCGCAGGTTGGCGCTGTATTCCAGGTGCAGATGGGGCATGACTCGGGCGTCCGTCGGGGGAAATGATTCGACAGACTACCCCATCTGCGGGTGGCGGCAAACGCGTCTATCCTGAAGGTTCATGCCCACCAACCTATCAGCAGAGGTGAAGAGATGCCGGTCAAACACGATTTGCTTGCAGACCTGAATCTGACCAGGGAAGCCTTCGACGAAAAAAAGAAAACCGACCCGCGGCTCAGTACGTTGCACGAGAAGTACAACGCGATCGACGCCCAAGTGGTCGAGGCAGAAAGCGGCAGCGCCACGGACGATCAGGTGACGGAACTGCGCAAGAAACGGCTGCTGACCAAGGATGAGATCGTCGACCATCTCAAAGCCTAGGCGTTGTACCGCTTGCCATGCTGGATAAATCTTGGTTGACCACAACAGTTAATATCATTTTGATATCAACTTTTTGCCAGGTAATTGGCAAGCCAAAAAAAACCCCGACACTTGGCGTGTCGGGGTTTCTTGATCAGGCCGCAATGGCCTGATCACGCCAAACTTACTGCTGCTGCGGCAGTTTGTCGATTGGACCGCAGCCACCAATAACCTTGGAGATGGAAACCGAAGGGTGGAACAGGTAATCGTACGAGCAGTTCTTTGGCTGGTTGTACACTTGGCCAGTGCAACCGGACAGCAGGGCAACACCCGAAACAACAGCGATTGCGACCGATGCCTTGATAAACTTTTTCATTCTAAATCCCTTAAATTACGATTCGCCGTCTTACTGATGGCGCGGCGATTGTAGGGAGGTCAGCACAATAAATCAAAAGATTTGTTACACCTTTCAAAGTCTTATGGAACGTTCGTGCTAGTTGCCCGGGCAGGGCCTGCGAATCGACTTCGACGGTCATTCTGATTTTCGGCTCAGATTCTCGAGCTTCACACCAGCGACACTTCGCCTGCTGCCGAGGCTTGGGTGAGCATGGCAAGGCGCAGTGCGCGCCTGATGTCTGCATTGATATCGTCGGTGTCTTCCAGCCCCACAGAGATCCGGACCAACCCGCGAGGTACGCCCATTCGCTCCAGGTCGGTGCCGCCTGCTCGGGCAAAACTACCGTAGTGATAACACAGGGATTCAATGTTCCCGAAGGTGGTACCTGTTCGTATCAATTGCAGTTGACTAACAAAGATTGTGCCCGCTTCCTGCGAAGGCAACACAATGGCAATAAGACCTGTATGCAATGACGGATCAATGCCGTTGGCCTGTGCGCTCCTGGTCGACCATACGGCACGCCATTGCAACGTGGGAAACTCCTGATTCAACATGGCAATGACAGCAAGTGCATTGTCGGCATGCTTTTTCAATCTGAGCGCAAGTGTTCTCAAACCACGCACCGTAAGCCAGGCCGAAAACGGGTCGAGGATCAGCCCGGCACTTTCCCTGTGAGACTTCAATGCCTTGAACAGATCCGGGTCATTGGTACTTACCATCCCGCCCATTACATCACCGTGCCCATTGATATGCTTGGTGGTGGAATACAAGGTCACTGCCGCCCCCAGCGACAACGGCTTCTGGCAAAGTGGCGTTAGAAAGGTATTGTCGACAACCAGAAGAACGGCGTTCTTCATGCAAAGTTTCGCCAGTTCCGCAATATTGATGTCCAGAAAAGCCGGGTTGGTGGGTGCCTCGATAAAGATCATTCTGGTGTCGGGCCGCAGGGCCGCCTGAAACGCCGCCGTTTCGTACGCTTCAATGACCGACAGCGTCATGCCACGCTGACGTGTTTCATCCTCAAGCTGTTCGATCACTTCATAGAACAGGCCGCGGGGCACGATGACGTGGTCACCTGCGCCCAGCAGCGCACGAAAGACCAGCAGGCAGGCGGTCATTCCGCTGTTGACTGCCAGACTGTAGGCGCAGTGTTCGATGGCACGAAACTTCGCCTCCAGGACGGAAACGGTGGGGTTGGCGTAGCGCTGGTAGGCAAAGTTTTCCCCCTCTGCATTGCCGAGCATGTCCCTCCCCGCTTCAACGGAGTCCAACAGTGCCGCGGAATTGCAGATCAGTGCGGGCACTGGAAACTGATCCAGGCCCGCCTCATGTTGCCCCAGGTGGATCGCGCGGGTAGCAGCGCCGAGTGGCGAAGACAGCAGATAATCACGGCGCTGCCGTTCACGCGGGCTCACGTTTTTGGTTGGGCTCATGAATGGCCTGATTCCGAAAGAGAGGGCTGATCCAGCCCGTTGATGATGACCTGCCCCTGGCGACCTGAGGGTGGTGCCGTTTACTCGTACTTGTAGCAAGGCACCACTTTTCCACCCAGCGAGACGATGGAGAACCTTTCCATTTTCGGCATGACGGCACAGGCCAGGCTCACTTGGGCCGCGCTGCAATGCAGCTCCTTTACCCAGATGGGATGATCCGCCTTGAAGCACTCGTGCTTCAGGTGCAGCAAATGTTGATCCAGTGGCATTCTGTCCGGGTCGCGTGGCATGGGGGCAGATGTCATCCTGGCGCGCTGCGTCGAATCAAACGCCAGGCGCAGGCACCGCAGCAGCCGTGGGTGCCGTGCCAGGTTGTTCCTTGAACCTGTCCATTCCCGGGTGACCTCTTCCAGGCCTTCGGCGACTTTGTATTGCTGCACCAGCTCCTTGATGGCGCGTGCTGCGGCGTGGCTCGGGTACAGCGAACAGCCACCGCCAACCACATGCACATCGGCGATTGTCTTGTCTGGGCAATAGGCAATGAAAACGGGATAGGGTATCTGGCTGGTGGCGTCGAACACTTCGATCGAGGCCCCGATGGCACCTTGCGCATCGCGCAAGGTTTGCAGCAATGCTTGCGGCATCGAGGCGTGAGCGATCTTTCTTATGGGTGTTTTGCACTCGTAAAAGAAGTGCTGTGCAATAAAGCGGCCGATACCGTGGCGCTCTATGACTTCGCTCGCGGCATGTATCGCCGCCTCGGCGAACCCGTAGCCTGCTGCCACACCCGTACCACAGGAATATCGGCGCGCAGCGCCATAGTCGGTATCATCGCCAGCGATGGCTTCATTGGCATACTGATGATTGATCAGGAATGACGGGTAGTGCAGATCAGCGCCGCCTGATGCTTCATGCGCCGCAAAGTGGATGACAGCCATCTGTGCAGTCTTCGAATGACGAAGCATCTGCACCGGCAGTACGTCCTGCAGGGCCGGTTGGGAAACAACCGAATCAAAACACTGCAAGGCGCTATGGGAGCGTAGTTGAAGTGGCCCCATGCTATGTTCATACGCTTCATACTTGGCGCCGATGCGCGCCTCTGCTTCATACCCTTTTCCGCAGCCGACAGACTCCATGTCACGGCTGTCAAAGGGGAATTCAAGCGTGGCCACAGTGCTGGACAGCGGGCTACCGTAACGGTTCAGGGTTACCTGTATTCCTTCGTTGATAAAGTGCTGATCTATCACACTTTCTGCATCTTGCAATGACAACGTTCGTTCGGGAGCAATCATGTTCATCGGCTGGAATTTCCATATACGCTGAAAGAAAAATGAGGCGCAGCAAGCGCCTCATTCATTTTCATCACTCAGCCAGTACAGCAGCTTCTTCTGGCGTGAACTCTTCTTCCAGCTTGACGCTATCCACTTCGTCTTCAGCAGGTTGGTCGACCTTGAACTCGTTGATATACATGCAGCAGTACTTACCCATGGAAATATCCTTTTCATGATGGATTCATGTGCGCACTTGTTTTCAGGTGCAGGTCGAGAGTAATACCGGCCACTTTCACTGCCCATAGGAAAAGTCCTGACTCCAGGCGTGAATACGTGGTTTATGGGGTGTTACTTGAGTGCCAGAATGCGCCGAAACAGGGAACAGTGTTTCCTACGCACAATTGCTGTGCGCACGCGAAAAGCAAAAAGCCCCTGAAACCGTAGGTTTCAGGGGCTCTTGCATGTATGGCGGAGAGATAGGGATTTGAACCCTAGGTACTGTTGCCAGTACAACGGATTTCGAATCCGTCCCGTTCGGCCACTCCGGCATCTCTCCAGTGGCGCGCATGATACCAGCAGTTTTCCCAAACGCAAAGCTTCTTGTGAAAAAAATTCGCGTGGTATCAGGCGCTTGCGTCAGTCACGCGCTTACAGCGGCACGCCCAGACGCTTGGCAACTTCTTCGTAGGCTTCGATCACGTCGCCCAGCCCCTGACGGAAGCGGTCCTTGTCCATCTTCTTGCGGGTTTCCTTGTCCCACAGGCGGCAACCATCCGGGCTGAACTCGTCACCCAGCACGATCTCGCCATGGAACACGCCGAACTCGAGCTTGAAGTCCACCAGCAGCAGACCAGCGTCGTCGAACAGCTTGCTCAGCACTTCGTTGACCTTCAACGACAGCGCCTTCATTTTCACCAGCTGCTCGGCGGTGCCCCAGCCGAACGCAACCACGTGGGATTCATTGATGAACGGGTCGCCCTTCTCGTCGTTCTTGAGGAACAGCTCGAACGTCGACGGCTCCAGCTTGATGCCCTCCTCCACGCCCAGGCGCTTGACCAGGCTGCCGGCTGCGTAGTTGCGCACCACGCACTCGACCGGAATCATGTCGAGCTTCTTGACCAGGCATTCGTTGTCGCCCAGCAGCTTGTCGAACTGGGTTGGAATGCCGGCTTCTTCAAGCTTCTGCATGATGAAGGCGTTGAACTTGTTGTTCACCATGCCCTTGCGGTCGAGCTGTTCGATACGCTTGCCGTCGAACGCCGAGGTGTCGTTGCGAAACAGCAGGATCAAGCGGTCGGCGTCGTCGGTCTTGTACACCGACTTGGCTTTGCCGCGGTAGAGTTCTTCACGTTTTTCCATGATGGGCTCCGCTTGCTAAATTGAAATGGGCTAGGCGATTTCGCGCCAGTCGAGCCCGTAATCCTGATTCGCCACTTGCAGCCAGTCCGGGTCACACCCGAGGGCGTCGACGAAACATTGCCGGGCCAGCTGTGGCAGGTTGTTCTTGCTGCTGAGGTGGGCCAGCACCAGGTGCTGCAGGTTCTGCCAGCCCAACTCCGACACCAGGCGCGCGGCCTGGTGGTTGTTCAAATGTCCGTAGTCGCCACCCACGCGCTGCTTGAGGAACATCGGGTAATGCCCGCGGCCCAGCATGTCGCGACAATGGTTGGCTTCGATCAGCAAGGCGTCCAGGCCCTGATAGCTGTCGAGCAGGGCCGCGTCGTACGAGCCCAGGTCGGTCAGCACGCCAAACCGGCGGCGGCCATCGCTGAACACATACTGCAAGGGCTCCAGCGCATCGTGGCTGACGCCAACGGCGGCAATGCTCAATGCACCCAGCTGCAGGGTATCGCCAGCTGCCAGGAAGCCGCTGGGCTCCACGGGCTTGCGCATCCCGCGCAAGGTGCCACGACTGAGGTACACCGGCACATTGTAGCGCCGCGCCAGCAAACCCACCCCATGCACGTGGTCGGCATGCTCGTGGGTCACCAGCACCGCGCTCAACTGCGCCGCCGACACGCCGAGCAGCGCCAGACGCCGCTCGGTTTCGCGCAGGGAGAACCCGCAATCGACCAGTACGCAGGTACTGCCACTGACAATCAGCGTGCCATTTCCCTGGCTGCCACTTCCGAGTACGGCGAAGCGCACTTAACCCAGGTTGTCCTGGATGACGCTCAGCACGCGACGGGCCACATCGGCCGGGGCCACGGTGTTGATGTTCTTCTCGACCGTCACCTGCACGCTGTCACCCACCTTGCTCAGGCGTACCTGATAGCGCTCGGCGCGGGCTTCACGCTCTTCCTTGCTCGGCGCGCTGCCGAACAGGCGGCTGAAGAAACCAGGCTCCTGGTCCTTGGCCTCGGCTTTTTCGGCAAGGTTGATGTAGTACAGGCCCAGGCTGCGGTTGATATCCTCAACCCGCCATTCGCCCTGTTCCAGGGCACGGCCGACGCTGGACCACGCGCGATCGAGGTCGGCGCCCAGGTTCAGTACCGGGTTGCCGCTGCCGTCTTCGCTCAGGCTGACACGGCTCGGGGTATCGAAGTCACGGGCCGCCAGCAGCGATACCGAACCGCCCTTCTCGGCGCTGCGGGTCATGCTGGCAAGCATTTCGTCGACCAGTGCAGCGTCCACACCGGTGTTCTCGGCGCGTGCCGGAAAGTCCTGTTCGGTGGCGCTGCCGGCAGCACGCTCGACGGTCACCACATAGACTTCACTGGTATTGCGCTGTACGCCCGGCTCGATGCGAACCCGGGCACGGATTTCATTGTTGCTGCTGCCTGCAACACCGCCCAGGCGCTGGGCCATGGACGCCGACAACTCGTCGAAACGCTGCCAGGTGGTGCTGAACTCGCCGGTCTGCGGGCGCTCTTCGGCGATGCGGAAGCCGTTGTCCTCGAAGAACTGGTGGGCCACCGGCCACACCTCGGCCGGGGCGCGCTGGGCCAGGACCCAACGCGAAGCGCCGCTCTTCTGCAGGCTGAAATCGCTGATGTCGGCACCTGCCGCCAACGGCTGTGGACGCGGCACTTCGAACTCGCCCTTGACGTTGTCGTCGGCGACGTTGCGCGGAATCGGCAGCAGCGGGTCAAGACGCTTGACGTTGCTGACATCCGGCGGCAGCTGCATCGGCGGCTTTTGAGTGGCCTCCAGATAATCGCTGCCCCGGTCACGGAAGTAACCCTCTTCGCCCCAGAGCCAGCCACAACCACTGGTGCTGGAGATGATCAAGGCAAGGGCGGAAAGACCAGCCAATCGCTTCATGCGGTGTACGTCCTCAATTAAAACTTCAGGCCGCACTGGCGCATGGCCTGGCGTACCGTATCGTGACAGGATTCGCTCAGCCAGGTCAGCGGCAGGCGGATGCCTTTGTGCATCAGGCCCATTTCGACCAAAGCCCACTTCACCGGAATCGGGTTGGCTTCGACGAACAGGTCCTTGTGCAGGGGCATCAGTTTTTCGTTGATGGCGCGGGCCTCGTCGGCCTTGCCTTCGAGTGCGGCGTTGCACAGGTCGGCCATTTCGCGCGGGGCGACGTTGGCGGTCACCGAGATGTTGCCTTTACCGCCCAGCAGGATCAGTTCGACGGCGGTCGGATCATCGCCGGACAGCACGATGAAATCCTTGCTCACGCCATCCAGGATCGCCTTGGCACGCTTGAGGTCGCCGGTGGCTTCCTTGATGCCGATGATGTTCGGCACGCTCGAGAGACGAATCACGGTCTCGGCCTGCATGTCACAGGCGGTACGGCCGGGCACGTTGTAGAGGATCTGCGGGATGTCGACGGCTTCGGCAATGTGCTTGAAGTGCTGGTACAGGCCTTCCTGGGTCGGCTTGTTGTAGTAAGGCACCACCAGCAGGCAGGCGTCGGCACCGGCGTCCTTGGCATTGCGGGTCAGGTGCACCGCTTCGCTGGTGGAGTTGGCACCCGTACCGGCGATCACCGGAATACGGCCGTTGACCTGCTTGACCACGGCCTTGATGACTTCGATGTGCTCATTGACATCCAGGGTCGCCGATTCGCCGGTGGTACCGACCGCAACGATGGCGTGGGTGCCGTTTTCCAGGTGGAAGTCCACGAGTTTGCTGAGGCTGTCCCAGTCAAGACGCCCTTGTGCATCCATGGGTGTGACCAATGCCACCATACTGCCCGCAATCATGAAGCTGCTCCTGCCGGAAAAAGAGAGCGGTAATGGTACTGGCGCCACAGGGCTTGCACAAGCGAAGCAGGCGGCAGGAGCATTCCCCTCGGCGACCATTTTCGCTACCCTTCTCTCTTTGATCGGTACACAGCGGCCCGCCGGGCTGCCGACAACGCGCCCCGACAGTGCCCGAGCCCTCGATCCTGAGCCACGGAACCACGCCGACAAGCCTATTTGCCCCGTCACGTACCGACCGCTCATCGCTTTAGGAATGCTGCATGTCCACCCCCACCGTTCGCGAACAATTCCTTGTCATCAGTGCCCTGGGCGCAAACCCCATGGAACTGACCAACATTCTGTGCCGGGCCAGCAACGACAATCGCTGCTCGGTCGTCACCTCGCGCCTGACCCGCCACGGCGAGTGCAGCGCACTGGTGCTGCAGGTCACCGGTAGCTGGGACGCCCTGGCGCGTTTCGAAGCGGCGCTGCCGACCCTGGCCAAGAAGCACACCTTCACCGTGAATGTGGTGCGTAGCGCCGAACTCGAAGTGCGCCCGCTGTCGCTGCCCTACGTCGCCTATGTCAGTGCCGCGTACCGCCCCGACATCATCAACGAGCTGTGCCAGTTCTTCATCGACCACAACGTCGAGCTGGAGAACCTGACCTGCGACACCTATCAGGCACCACAGACCGGCGGCACCATGCTCAACGCCACGTTCACCGTGACCCTGCCGGCCGGAACCCAGATCAGCTGGCTGCGTGACCAGTTCCTGGACTTCTCCGACGCCCTGAACCTGGATGCGCTGATCGAACCGTGGCGCCCACAGAACCCCATGTAAGGAAACCCGCAATGGCCGTAGCACTCGACCAACCCGTCGCCGATTTCGAGGCGCAAGCCACCGGCGCCAAGACCGTCAGCCTGAGCGGCCTGAAGGGTCGCCAAGTGGTGATCTACTTCTACCCCAAGGACAGCACCCCGGGCTGCACCACCGAAGGCCAGGGCTTTCGCGACCAGTACGCGGCGTTCCAGGCGGCCAACACCGAGGTGTTCGGCGTATCGCGTGACGGGCTCAAGTCCCACGAGAACTTCAAGGCCAAGCAGGGCTTCCCGTTCGAGCTGATCAGCGACAAGGACGAAGCCCTGTGCCAGCTGTTCGACGTGATCAAGCTCAAGAAGCTGTACGGCAAGGAATACATGGGTGTGGACCGCAGCACCTTCCTGATCGACAGCGAGGGTGTGCTGCGCAAGGAATGGCGCGGCGTGAAGGTGCCCGGGCATGTGGAAGCGGTGCTGGCGCAGGCGCAAGCATTGAACAAGGGCTGAAGCGCTTCGCCGGCGAAGCGTGCGCCGCGGCTAGAGCAGCGGCGCCACCACCGGCTCACGCCGCGGCCAGGCGTCGAGCACCGCCTTGAACAGCGTAGCCAGCGGGATCGCGAAGAAGATCCCCCAGAAGCCCCACAATCCGCCAAACAGCAGTACTGCGCAGATGATCGCCACCGGGTGCAGGCTGACCGCTTCGGAGAACAGCAGCGGCACCAGCACGTTGCCGTCCAGCGCCTGGATGATCGCGTACACCGCCATCAGGTAGATGAACTGGTCGCCCCAGCCCCACTGGAACAGGGCAATCAGGGTCACCGGTACGGTTACCACCACCGCCCCCACATACGGCACCACCACCGACAACCCCACCAGCAGCGCAAGCAGCGCCGCATAATTCAGGCCCAGTGCGATGAACGCGATGTAGGTGGCCACGCCGCAGATCAGGATCTCGATGCCCTTGCCGCGAATGTAGTTGGCGATCTGGCGGTTCATCTCCTCGGCCACGCGGGTCATCAGGGCCCGCTCGCGCGGCAGGTAGCCGCTGACCCAGCGCGCGATCTGCTCGCGGTCCTTGAGAAAGAAGAACACCAGGATCGGCACCAGCACCAGGTAGATCATGATGTTGACCAGCAACGGCAGGCTCGACAGCGAGAAGGTCAGCGCCCATTGACCGAACTTGCCGATCTCGCCGCGCATCGCCTCGATGGCCTGCAGCACCTGCTCATCCGAGACCAGATGCGGGTAGCGCTCCGGCAGCAGCAACAGCAGCGACTGCCACTTGCCAAGCATGCCCGGCAGTTCGTTGAACAGGGTGATCAACTGGTGCCAGAGCAACGGCACCAGCACCAGCAGGAACACCGCCAGCGCGCTCAAGAACAGCAGGAACACCAGCCCCACCGCCACCTTGCTGGGCACCCGCAGGCGCTCCAGCGCATTGACCAGGCCCTGCATCAGGAACGCCAGCACCATGCCCGCCAGCACCGGCGCCAGCATGCCGCCCAGGGTCAGTATCGCGGTGAACCCCAGAAACAGCAGGACCGCCAGCACCACCGCTTCTTCATCCGAGAAATAGCGGTGCAGCCAGCCACGAAGCACTTTGAACATCGGTGATCCTTAAAGAGAAAGGTTCAGGCTTTCTTGAGCCAGTAGGTGTAGACCCCGGCGTCGGCCTGCTCATGCAGCAGCGTATGACCGGCCAGGCGGGCAAAAGTGCGGAAGTCGCGCTGCGAGCCGGCATCGGTGGCCACCACCTTGAGTACTGCACCACTGCCCAGGCGGTTGAGCTCCATCTTGGCCTTGAGCAACGGCAAGGGGCAATTCAGGCCGCTGGTATCCAGTTCGGCGTCGCAGGGTACGGCATCGGTCATCGGGCTTCTCCAGGCAGGTACATGCCCACGGCAGGTAGCGGCATGCACAGACCTCGTAGGATACCGCCACTGGTCGTCAACGTGTGAGCCGGCTACAGTAAGGTTCTTTGTCGACCCGAGCTTCGTGCATGAATTTTCTGCGCCCTACCCTGCTGACGCTGGCTTGCCTGCTGGCTCTACCGAGCCATGCCGACGACCTGCCGTCACTCGGCGACGCCAGCTCGGCCATCGTTTCCCCGCAACAGGAACACCAACTGGGCCGCGCCTGGTTGAGCCTGCTGCGCGGCAACGTGCGCCAGTTGTCGGACCCCCAGCTCAAGGACTACGTCGAAACCAGCGTCTACCGCCTTGCCGAAACCAGCCAGCTGCAGGACCGGCGCCTGGAGTTCATCCTGATCGACAGCAAGGAGCTCAACGCCTTCGCCGCCCCTGGCGGGATCGTGGGGGTCAACGGCGGCCTGTTCCTGAACGCCCAGACCGAGGGCGAGTACGCCTCGGTGCTGGCCCACGAACTGGCGCACTTGTCGCAACGCCACTTCGCCCGCGGCGTGGAAGCCCAGCAACGCATGCAACTGCCGATGATGGGCGCCCTGCTGGTGGGCATCATTGCCGCCGCTGCCGGGGCCGGCGATGCCGGCATCGCGGCGATTGCCGGCACCCAGGCCGCCGCCATCCAGGAACAACGGCGCTTCTCGCGCCAGAACGAACAGGAAGCCGACCGCATCGGCATCCTCAACCTGGAAAAGGCCGGCTACGATCCACGCAACATGCCGACCATGTTCGAACGGCTGATGCGCCAGTACCAGTACAGCGCCAAGCCACCGGAATTTCTGCTGACTCACCCGGTTACCGAGTCGCGGGTCGCCGACACCCGCAACCGTGCCGAACAGGCCCCCAAGGGCGGTGTGGACGACAGCCTGCGCTACCAGTTGATTCGTGCACGCCTGCAACTGACCTACGAAGGCACGCCGGGCCTGGGTGCCAAGCGCTTCCGCGCCCTGCTGGACGAAAACCCCAACCTGGATGCGGCGCGTTACGGCCTGGCACTGGCGCAGATCAAGGGCGGCCAGCTCAACGAGGCCCGCGAGAGCCTCAAGCCCTTGCTCGCCAAGGCACCCAACGACATCACCTACAACCTTGCGCAGATCGACCTGGACGTCACCAACAACCGCCTGGCCGATGCCCAGCAACGGATGGAGAAGATGCGATCCCTGTACCCGGGCAACTACCCGCTGCAGCAGTCACGCATCGACCTGCTGCTCAAGCAGAACCGCCCGGCCGAGGCAGAGAAGGCGCTGGATGCGCTGCTCAAGAATCGGCCGCAAGACCCGGATGTCTGGTATGAGGTGGCGGAGGTTCGCGGCCTGTCGGGCAACACAATCGGCCTGCACCAGGCTCGCGCCGAGTACTTTGCCCTGGTGGGCGACTTCGACCAGGCCTTGCAGCAGCTCGACTACGCCAAGCAGCGGGCGGGCAACAACTTTGTGCTGTCGTCGAAGATCGATGCCCGTCAGCGCGAGCTGATGGAACAGCAGCGGATGGTCAAGGACATGATGCGCTGACACGCATCAAGGTAGCGCGCACACCATATCGCAGGTCAGCCCCGCCCCCTTGTGGGAGCGGGCTCGACCCGCGACGCTGCTTTCAGGCGTTGCCGGAGAGCTTGAGTCGCGCCGCCTGGGTGAAGTCCAGCATGCGCTTGAGTGGCTTGAGTGCCTGCGGGATAAGCGCCGGCTCGACGAAGATCTCGTTGCTGCCCTCGCGCAGGCACTGCAAGGTGCGCTCAAGCGTGTTCATCGCCATCCACGGGCAGTGCGCGCAACTGCGGCACGCCGCGCCGTTGCCGGCAGTGGGCGCCTCGACAAAGACCTTGTCCGGGCACAGCTGCTGCATCTTGTAGAAAATGCCGCGGTCGGTGGCCACGATGAAGGTCTTGTTCGGCATGCGCTGCGCAGCCGCAATCAGCTGGCTGGTGGAACCCACCGCATCGGCCAGGTCGATCACCGCCTCTGGCGACTCGGGGTGCACCAGGATCGCCGCGTCCGGGTACAGCGCCTTCATGTCCAGCAACTGACGCGACTTGAACTCCTCGTGAACGATGCAGGCACCGTCCCACAGCAACATGTCGGCGCCGGTGTTCTTCTGGATGTAACGGCCCAGGTGCTGGTCAGGCCCCCAGATGATGGTCTCGCCGTTGTCCATCAGGCTTTCGACGATCTCCAGCGCACAGCTGGAGGTCACCACCCAGTCGGCCCGCGCCTTGACCGCCGCCGACGTGTTGGCATACACCACAACGGTGCGCTCGGGGTACTTGTCGCAGAACGCCGAAAAGTCCTCCACCGGGCAACCCAGGTCGAGCGAGCAGGTAGCCTCCAGGGTCGGCATCAGCACGCGCTTTTCGGGGTTGAGGATCTTCGCCGTCTCACCCATGAAGCGTACACCGGCCACCACCACGGTCTTGGCCGGATGCTGGTTGCCGAAACGGGCCATCTCCAGCGAGTCGGACACGCAACCGCCGGTCTCCTCGGCCAGGGCCTGGATCACCGGATCACAGTAGAAGTGGGCCACCAGCACGGCGTCCTGAGCCTTGAGCTCGGCGGCGATGGCGGCACGGTAGTCAGCCTCTTGCTCGGGCGTCAGCGGCTTGGGCTGCTTGGCGTCGAGGTGGGCCTGGACCAGAAGGCGTTCGGAAATCTGGGTCATGTTCGCAAGACCTGCAGGCGCTAGTGCGCGTAAGTCGAGTGTATCACCGAGCCCTGGCAAATCGGATAACGGTTCAGCCTGTACGACAGAACCAAAGACCCTCTGCGGCCTCGGGTTTTATGGGTTGCCGAAGGCTACAGATAATCGAATGAATTCTAAAGGGTTTTTTGCCAAACCAGGCTGGCGGGGCAAGCCCGCCAGCCCAGCGGTCAGTTGCCTGCCGGTTGCAGGCCGCCGAGGCTGGACATCACCAGCGCGGCGAACTCTTCAACGGTCATCTTCTGCCCGTTGAAGGCCACCTGGCCATCGGCATAGTGCAGGTTGGCAATGATGTCATTGCCCTTGAGCGTGGCCAGCTTGGAATACAAGGCCATCTGCCCGACCATCTCGCCGGCCATTGCGGCCTGCTTGACCTGCGCCTCGTCCTGCCCTTCCAGGCTGGCCTGCAAGGCTGCCAGGTCACCGATCATCGGCTTGGACAGCGACAAGCTGCTCTGCAGTTTCTCGATCATCTGGCGCACCAGTTGATCGGAAGGCAGGTCGGCCGACGTCGGCTTGGCCAGGTCCAGGGTGAGGTTGAAGCGACTTTCACCGTTGGCGGTCTTGAAGGAAAGGTCCTCCACGGCCACCTGAGGCTTGCCCGCCAGCAACTGCATCATCTGCACCTGCATCAGCGCCTGCTCTTCGGCATTCAGCTCCAGCTCGGGCGGTTGGCCGGCAGCGGCCGTCTCCTGCAACTGGGGCATGTGCTTCTCATAGATCGCCATGATCGCCTGCAGCGCAGGGATATCGAAGCGGTTGACCGCCACCACCAGTTGCCCGCCGCCCACGGCCTTGCCGTCATAGGTGATGGCGTCGACCTTGTAGGCGGCCCTGGCATCGACCTTGTCGCCGTTGACCTTGTAGGTGTTGCGTTGCTCCACACCCTTGACGGTCAGCGGTACCTGGCGATCGCCAAAGGTGAAGGCGCTGTCGTCCAGGGTCACGTCGGCCTGGCCTTCATAGAAGTCGTAGGGCGTCAGGGTGAGGTCTGCAACCAGTTTCAGGCCCTTGAGGTCGAACTTGAGCGGCGGCGTCTCGCTATCGACCATCGACACCTGCAAGGTGCCCATGCTGCCGTCGAGCTTGAGGCGCTTGCCTTCGAAGTCACCGCTCATGCCCAGGTCGAAGCCGGAGAACTTCACCGACGAACCGTCCTTGGCGATGTCCAGCGGCATCAGCCTCAACGTGCCGTCATACGACTGGTCATAGCCCAGGCTGAACTCGCCCTGCACCGGCGAGACATCACCGCTGGCCGCATACCACTCGGCTGTGGTGGCATCCTTCTCGATCGAGGTGCTGGATGCCGCCATCACCGGCATCAGCTTGAATGCCTTGACCCGCTGCCAGGGAAACGGCCCGTGCTCGATGCGATCGACCAGGGTCAGTTCCAGGTTGCTCGGCTCATCGCCCAGCTCCAGGTTCTGCACGGTGAACCTGTAACGCGCGACACTGCTGAACAGGTGTTGCTCCAGCGATACCAGCTCAAGCCGCGCCGTGGCACCCAGGCCCTTGAACGACTTTTGCATCTGCAGATTGGACTGTGCGGTAGCGTGCTCCAGCACGCCAGGCAACTGCTTGCCCGTATACCACGCCCCGGCCGTGCATACGGCCGCTACGGCGACGGCAAGCCCGCACACCACTCCCAGTGTTTTCTTCATGAATTGATCCGTTTGCTATCCATATTGAGGTGAAGCGATGTTACTCGTTGACGTCCATGAACTCCCGCGCCCAGACGATGTAGTCGCCGGGTACGGTGTAGGTATGGGTGAGTTCGGTGGCACTGAGGTCCGAGGCGCTGCTGGTGATGCGGCGCTGCTCGCGCAGGCAGTCGTAGGTGGCCTTGATCGCGGCGAAGTAGGCGCCATGGCCATCCACGGCGATACGCACGCCCAGCTCGGCCAGGCGCGTGTCGTCGTGCAGCTGCGGGTTGCCGTAGGTCACCAGCATCAGCGGCACGCTGACGTGGCGGGCAATCTCTTCGAGGTGATCGAAATCGCGGATGCCGACCATGCACACGCCGTCGGCGCCAGCATTCTGGTACGCGACCACGCGGGCAATGACTTCTTCGACCGGGATCAGCGCGGCATTGGTGCGCGCGATGATCGACAGCTCCTGGTCGACGCGAGCCTCCAGGGCAGCGCGGATCTTGCCCACGCCTTCGTCGATGCTGATCAGGTCGGTGGACTTGCGCCCGAACTGGGCAGGCAGCAGGGTGTCTTCGATGGTCAGCGCAGCCACGCCGGCGCGCTCGAGCTCGGTGACGGTGCGCATCACGTTCAGCGCGTTGCCGTAGCCGTGGTCGGCGTCGGCGATCACCGGCAGCTGTGCGACACGCCCGATGCGCGTGGCCTGCTCGGCAAATTCACTCAAGGTGATCAGGGCAAAGTCCGGAGCCGCCAGCACCTGTAACGAAGCCACCGAGCCGCCCAGGATGCCGACTTCGAAGCCGAGGTCGGCGGCGATTCGCGCAGACATCGGGTCGAACACGGAAGCCGTGTGATAGCAGACCGGGGAGGCCAGGAGTTTACGAAAGGCACGGCGCAAATCTTGGTGGGAGGCTCTAGGCATGATCATTCCAGTTTCTTCATCTTCATTCTGGAGGAGAACATACCATTCCTGCCCGACACTCCGACAGTCGCCAGACCCGAACCCAAACAAAAATAAGCGAACAGAAAACGAAAACGCCCCCCCTCCAGAAGCCCTGCACGCGCTGCCCCCCTCATTCTCAGGGAGAGACCAGTCGCGGCTTGCAGGGCTGTCGAGAGTGACCGCCCAAGGGCAATCTCAGACCGAGGCCACGATGAAGGTGCGCTTGAACGGGAACAGCGTGCGCCCGTCGTCCTCACGCGGGTAGTGCGCTTCCAGAAGCCTGAGGTACTTGCGCAGAAAGGCCTCACGGTCCTCGTCATCCAGGGAGCTGAGCACCGGGCGCAGTGCCGAAACCTTGACCCAGTCGAACACCGGCGACTGGCCTTCGACCACCTGCAGATGCTCGGTTTCCCAGATATCCAGCTTGCTGGTAAGCGGCGCCAGCAACCGGTAGTAGCAGTCCAGGGACAGGACATTGCGCGCCGACATGAACTTGCGCAGCTCCAGCGTGCCGATCACCCGGCCCGCAGGCCCGCATTCGCTCAGGGCCCTGAGCATCAGGTGGTACCAGGGTGCATCCCGCCAGTTGGGCATGTGCAGCGCCAGGTAGCCGCCGGCGTGCAGATTGCCGAGCAGCCGCGGCAGCAGGTTTTCGTGGTCCTCCATGAAATGCAGCACGGCAGCGGCGAACAGCAGGCTTGCCGGCTGCTTGGGCTCCCACTGGCCTATGTCGCTGTTCAGCCATTGGGCATTGACCGGCAGGGCTCGGGCCTCGGCGAGCATTTCCGCCGAGCTGTCGACGCCGAACAACTGTGCCTCCGGCCAGCGTTCGGCCAGCAGCCGGGTGGCGATTCCGGTACCACAGCCCAAATCATAGATGGACGCTGGTGCCTGCAACGGCAGGTGATCGAGCAGCTCGATCACCGGACGCTCCCTCAAACGCGAAAACTGCTGATAGCCTTGCGGGTCCCAGGTCGTACTCCCGCGCAGACCCTGTTGCTGTTTTACAAGCATTGCCACGTTCCTCTCGCTCCATGCGATCAATATTGCCGTCCAAGATTGTTCAACACCCTCAACACCAGCGCGATACCACGTCGCGTTTGCGGCTCGCGCAGCAGTTGCACCAGGCCCAGCAGGCTTGGTGGCTGGGTATCGCTGCTCTGCGCCTGCGCCATGCGCAGCGCGTTGCCCACGGTCCAGGTCAAGGCTGTCACGTCCTCGAACCCATGGGCCAGCTTGTCCACCATCGCGGTGTCGAGCAGGTCGACCAGGTCGGACCCCAGCGACAGCAAGTCGATGATGTTGTCCATGCGACCACTGACCAGCAGCGGTTCGAGTTTTTTCATCAGGGCGTCAACGCCCGGGTGAGCAAGGTGTTCCACGGTAGGTTCGAAGGTTTCCATATCGACGTACTCCTGCACCGCTCGACTCAGATCATTCCACGGGCAACCGCCCAGTAGAGGCCCCGGTTGAATCCATTGCGCAACAGGCCGCCCAGCTTGGTCGGCGGGGTGGGCACCACATCCTGCTGATAGTTGTAGGTCAGTGGCATGCCGGCGTTGAGGCCCATCTGCGCAACGGCCTGGACCTTCCCGTCGTAGACGGCGCAGGGGGTGCCCAGGCGGATCTCGCCGGCGATGTTGTTGGCCACCACCGGTGCCTGGTTATGGCAGGCACCGCCCGCCTTGCTGATGGGCAGGTCCATGGTGTCGCCGATCACGTAGACGTTCTCCAGGCCGTAGACCTGCAGGGTCTCGTGGTT
Source organism: Pseudomonas sp. VE 267-6A (assembly GCF_024126555.1). Classification (NCBI taxonomy): domain Bacteria; kingdom Pseudomonadati; phylum Pseudomonadota; class Gammaproteobacteria; order Pseudomonadales; family Pseudomonadaceae; genus Pseudomonas; species Pseudomonas sp. VE 267-6A. Next base: position 26,797 of record NZ_JAMYBY010000018.1, on the reverse strand, counting down.
GGTCGGCAACCAGCCCTCGTTGTTGGGGGCCTGGGACGCACCGCTCTGTATCACCGCGTCCACTGCACGAATGGGTGGGGTCGCCATCAGGATGTCGAACGGCTGCGCCTGGCCTTCGGCCGAATAGGCAATACGTTGATCCGGGTCCACGCGGTCCAGGGTGAAGCCACGCTGAAACCTGATGTTCTTCTGTTCAAAAAGGGTGGGCAACAGTTCTCCGGTTGGCCGCTGCATGAACAGACAGTTTCTGAGCAATTGCGCAGTGGTCGGATAGGTATAAACAATTTCAATGTTATTGCGAACACCGCGACGGCGCAGCAAGTCATCCAGCATCAAGGTAGTTTCCACCGGCGCAATACCGCACTGATGCGGAACATTGGGCGTCTGTGGGAAAGAAACGGATATGAAGATGCGCCCTTTTTCAATCGTCATCAGACGTTGCGCCAATTGTCGCGCCGCCTTGTATTGATAGAAATGATCCCCCGCCTCCTGCAGCCCCTCGATGCGCTCGGGAGCGGGTACGCAGCCCGTCGCGATCACCAGAAAGTCATAGCCCACGCGCCTTCCAGAGCGGGTGTGCAGGGTTTGCCCGGTGAAGTCGAAGCGGGTCACCTCCTCCACCTGGAAGTCGATTTCAGGCCGCAACAGCGAACGCTCGGGCCGTTTCAGGTCTTCCTGGAAATAGCTGTTGAAGGCAACGTACATGAAGGCAGGTTTGTAATAATGATCCGGCGAATTCGACAGCAGTTTGACCGTGACCTGATGCTTGAGTATTTCCGGGTATAGTTGTCTGACCAATTGATTGGCGAGCATCGTGCCGCCTACACCTCCCCCCACGACGACAATAGTTTTAGACATAGCCCCACTCCCTGGCTGGTTTTGAATCCATGCCAAGTACCATAGCAATTATAAAAAAATGCCATATACAGAATCGCTATAGCAAAACAGACATTAATTGCTACTTCAAAAAATATTACCCTTCCACCAGTGAAACTCTGCCCACTTAGCATTATTCCTTGGCACAGGCAGACTCTCCTCTGCCGCTGACTGCTTTGTGTGAAATTTTATTAACGTTTCAATTTTCACGCCTGATTGCTGTTGACTTCGCTCCCCCTCCTGAGTAAATTGCGCGGGCCGGAAATCCGGCCTTTTTTCAACTCACCAAAGAAGCCAATGGACATAGTATCTAGACGCTGTCTGGTCATTGCCGCTGCGCAACGCCAGGCACTTAACCCTGAAAATGACGGGACTCGACTCCGCGGTCGGGTAAGCTGCGCTAGGGCTTGATGCTCCAACGTGGCTTGCCTCCCCGGTTCGTCCGGTCGCGAGGCACACGTTATGTACTTCACTTCTTCTGCAATACCGGGCGTACGCGCCTTCACTTCAGCCCTGCGGGCCAGGCTTCTGCGCGCGCCCAGGCTGCCCGTGCGTGCGCCAAGCCTCCCCTGCGACTCCCCTGCCAGCAGCGCCTTGCGGGCCCGTTGGCGCGTCTGCTCCACAAGCGGCCAACGCCAGCAGCGCTGGAGCCTGGACGACAGTCAGGACCCACCGAGTCGGGGCGCCGCCCTGTTTCTGCAGCACGCCTGATCCAGGTTTGCATGCATTCGGGGTGCGTACTTCCCCTTGAATAAACGGCAACTTTGCGCTTATTAAAAAACGAATTTCCTAGTTGGAAAATTCGCCGGCACTTTATTGCCTTCGCATTAATAAAAATCTGTGGAGCACATTATGGAAGAGGCCAGTAGTCGGTTCGCTGCCTGTGCACGTTCATTCAACAGGCAGCGAACGTCACCGCTAAAGATTCCACTCTTCGAATCGATCGCCTGCCCGCGACTCGACATACTTTCACTCGCCTATGATTAGTTGAGTTGTCGGTGTGTCGTGCCGCGAGCAGGCGGCAGGAGCACAGACCATGACTGTAAAAAACCCAACACCCCGCCACACCCACCCCACCCGTGACAGCAACAAGCTGTCGATGCGCGCCGCGCGCGAGGCCCAGAACGGCCTGGCCGTTACCCTGGCCAACGTCAACTCCAGCCCCGCCGGTCTCACCGAAGAAGAAGCCCAGGGCCGCCTGCAACGGGACGGCCACAACGAAGTCGCCCATGACCGTCCGCCCCATGCACTGGTGCAGTTGCTGCACGCTTTCAACAACCCCTTCATCTATGTGCTGATGACCTTGACGGGTATCAGTTTCTTCACCGACTTCTGGCTGCCGCTGCAGGCCGGCGAAGAAACCGACCTGACCGGCGTGATCATCGTGCTGGTGATGGTGTTGGCGAGCGGTGTGATGCGTTTCTGGCAGGAACACCGATCGGCCAAGGCCGCCGAAGCCCTGAAGGCGATGGTGCGCACCACCGCAGCCGTGCTGCGGCGCGAGCAGCTAGGGGCCCAGGCGCGGGTTCGAGAACTACCCATGCGCGAACTGGTGGTGGGCGACATCATCCAGCTGTCTGCCGGCGACATGATCCCCGCAGACATTCGCCTGATCGAGTCCCGCGACCTGTTCATCAGCCAGGCGGTACTGACCGGCGAAGCCTTGCCAGTGGAAAAGTACGACACCCTGGGTGCGGTGCAGGAAAAATCCGCCAAGGCCCAGGCCGCCGACCAACAGGACCTGCTGGACCTTCCCAACATCTGCTTCATGGGCACCAACGTGGTCAGCGGGACCGCCACGGCCGTGGTGGTCGCCACCGGGGCTCGTACCTATTTCGGCTCACTGGCCCGCTCCATCGTCGGCTCCCGCGCGCAGACCGCCTTCGACCGCGGGGTCAACAGCGTGAGCTGGCTGCTGATCCGCTTCATGCTGGTGATGGTGCCCATCGTGCTGCTGATCAACGGCTTCACCAAGGGGGACTGGGCCGAAGCCTTCATGTTCGCCCTGGCGGTAGCGGTTGGCCTGACCCCGGAAATGCTGCCGATGATCGTCAGCGCCAACCTGGCCAAGGGCGCGGCCGCCATGGCCAGGCGCAAGGTAGTGGTCAAGCGCCTGAACGCGATCCAGAACTTCGGCGCCATGGACGTGCTGTGCACCGACAAGACCGGCACCCTGACCCAGGACCGCATCATCCTCGAACACCATGTCGATGTCGGCGGCAACCGCTGCGACGAGGTGCTGCAACTGGCATGGCTCAACAGCCACCACCAGAGCGGCATGAAAAACCTCATGGACCGCGCCGTGGTCAGTTTCGCCGAGGACAATCCGCAGTTCACCCCTCCGGCAGCCTGGCGCAAGGTCGACGAGCTGCCCTTCGACTTCGTACGTCGGCGCCTGTCGGTGATCCTGGCCGATGCCAGTGGTGGTCACCTGCTGGTGTGCAAGGGCGCCGTGGAAGAGATGCTGGAGACCGCCAGCCGGGTCCGCCAGCAGGGCACTGCCGTAAGCCTGGATGCCGAGCGCCGTTCGGCCCTGCTCAAACTCGCCGAGGCCTATAACCGCGACGGCTTTCGCGTGCTGCTGGTGGGTACCCGCCAAATAGCCGCAGGCGAGACGCAGACCCAGTACAGCGCCAGTGATGAGCGCGAGCTGATCATCGAAGGCTTGCTGACCTTCCTCGACCCGCCCAAGGAAAGCGCCGGCCCGGCCATCGCCGCACTGCGCGACAACGGCGTGACGGTCAAGGTACTCACCGGCGACAACCCCACCGTTACCGCCAAGATCTGCCGGGAAGTGGGCCTGGAGGCAGGCGAGCCGCTACTGGGCCGCGACATCGAGCACATGGACGATGAGGTGCTCGCGCGCCGGGTGGAAGAGCGCACGGTGTTCGCCAAGCTCACGCCACTGCAGAAGTCCCGCGTACTCAAGGCCCTTCAAGCCAACGGCCACACCGTCGGGTTTCTGGGTGACGGGATCAACGACGCCCCTGCCTTGCGCGACGCCGACGTCGGCATCTCGGTGGACAGCGGCACCGACATTGCCAAGGAGTCGGCAGACATCATCCTGCTGGAAAAGAGCCTGATGGTACTGGAGGAAGGGGTGATCAAGGGTCGCGAGACCTTCGGCAACATCATGAAGTACCTGAACATGACCGCCAGCTCCAACTTCGGCAACGTGTTCTCGGTGCTGGTCGCCAGTGCCTTCATCCCCTTCCTGCCGATGCTGGCGATTCACCTGTTGCTGCAGAACCTGATGTACGACTTCTCCCAGCTGGCGCTGCCATGGGACAAGATGGACAAGGAGTACCTGGCCAAGCCACGCAAATGGGATGCCCGGAACATCGGGCGGTTCATGCTGTGGATAGGGCCAACCTCATCCATTTTCGACATCACCACCTTCGCGCTGATGTGGTACGTGTTCGCCGCCAACAGCGTGGAAATGGCCAGCCTGTTCCAGTCGGGCTGGTTCATCGAAGGGCTGCTGTCCCAGACCCTGGTGGTGCACATGCTGCGCACCCGCAAGATCCCGTTCATCCAGAGCACTGCAGCCTTGCCGGTAATGCTGGCGACGGGGCTGGTGATGGCGCTGGGAATCTACGTGCCCTTCTCGCCGCTGGGCAGCATGGTCGGCCTGGTTCCGCTGCCGTGGGAATACTTCCCTTGGCTGGTGGGCACACTGCTCAGCTACTGCGTGGTCGCCCAGACCATGAAGACCTTGTACATCCACCGCTTCAAGCAGTGGTTCTGAAGAACGTGGCTCAGGGAGAACGCCTATGCGCGTACTGATTTGCGCCGGCCGCCATTACGCCGACAGCCGGGTGTGCCGGCAGGTTCTGGAAGCTTTCCAGCGCCTGCACCCGGTGCAGGTGGTCATCCACGGTGGCAGTCAGTTCCTCGGTGCACATATCGAGGACTGGGCCCGGGAAAACGCAGCCCACATCGTGCGCTACCCACCCAACTGGCAGCACCACGGCAAACAGGCCGAACGCCTGCGCAACCGCTTCATGCTGGCCGATAGCCGACCGGACATCGTGCTCGCGCTGCCCGGCGGGGCAGACACCGAAGAACTGCTCGAGCAGGCCCGAAGCCAGGGCCTGCAGACACTCTCGGCAGGCAACCCGTAAACCGGTGACCCCCTCCCGCGCCAGCTCGCACCCAGCCGAGCTGGCGCGAACGCAATCTCCAGGTCAACCCGCAGATCACGGTTCAGTTGCTGAACAGGGAGGGAAATTCAACAGACGAAAAAAAACCCGCTTTCTCATGGAAAGCGGGTTTTTCGAAATGGTGGGTCGTGTAGGATTCGAACCTACGACCAATTGGTTAAAAGCCAACTGCTCTACCAACTGAGCTAACGACCCGTTGCGTGGGGCGTATAATACTGATTTCCTTAAGGAAATCAACACCCCACCGTAAAAAAAATCAAAAATATCGGGTTGGGTCGGTCACGCCGGCTGCCCGGAAGCCATCTGCACGCAGGCGGCAGCTGTCGCACTTGCCACAGGCACGGCCTTGGTCGTCAGCCTGATAGCACGACACAGTGAGGCTGTAGTCGACACCACGCGCCATGCCCGCCTGAACGATCTGCGCCTTGCTCAGGTTCTGCAACGGTGCCTGGATGCGAAAGCCCTGCCCCTCGACACCGGCCTTGGTGGCCAGGTTGGCCATGCGCTCGAATGCCTCGACGAACTCGGGACGGCAATCCGGGTAGCCCGAGTAATCCACCGCGTTCACGCCGATGAAGATATCCCGCGCCTGCAACACCTCGGCCCAGCCCAGCGCCAACGACAGGAACACGGTATTGCGCGCCGGTACGTAGGTCACTGGAATGCCGTCACCCGGCGTCTCGGGTACATCGATGCTGCTGTCGGTCAGCGCCGAACCACCAATGCCATCCAGGCTCAGGCCGATCACCTTGTGCTCGACTGCACCCAGGTCACGGGCAACTCGCGCAGCGGCGTCCAGTTCGGCGCGATGACGCTGGCCGTAGTCGAAACTCATGGTATAGCAGCTGTAGCCTTCGGCCTTGGCCATCGCGACCACCGTGGCCGAGTCCAGGCCACCAGACAGCAGGATTACCGCACGTTTATCAGTCATGACATCACTCCCCAATCAGCGTCCCGGCTCGTCGTTCCACAATTGCTTGTGCAACTGCAGTTGAAAACGAACCGGCAAATTATCGGCCACGATCCAGTCAGCCAGGTCGCTGGCCTTGACCTGATGGTGGCTCGGCGAAAACAGCACCTCCCCGGCACGCTTCTCCAGACCATACTGGATCAGCTTGGATACCGCCCAGTCATAGTCTTCACGGGAACAGATGACGAACTTGACCTGATCGTTCGGGGTCAGCAGCTCGATATTCTCGTAGAGGTTGCGGTGCATCTCTTCGGAGCCCGGCGTCTTGAGGTCCACCACCCGGCTGACGCGCTGGTCGACCTTCGAGATGTCCAGTGCTCCGCTGGTTTCCAGCGAAACCTCATAGCCGGCGTCGCACAATTGCTTGAGCAAGGGGATGGCGTTGGGTTGGGCCAATGGCTCACCGCCAGTGACGCACACGTAACGCGGGCGAAAACCAGCCACCTGCTCGAGAATCGAGTCGAGGCTGCGCACGGTGCCACCACTGAAGGCATAGGCACTGTCGCAATACTGGCAACGCAAAGGGCAGCCGGTGAGACGTACAAATACCGTGGGCAGCCCAGCGGTACGCGTTTCACCCTGCAACGAGTAAAAAACTTCGGTAATTCGTAATGTGTCTTGCATAGTCGCCACGGGCGTAACAGCTAAACAGGCTGTCCGCCTCCGTCAGGCACTGCAGCGAACCCGGCATCGCGTAGTTCGCAGCAGCGTGTGTCAATAAAAGGGCATCGATTCTAACGAAAAAACCCGCGACTAGCGCGGGTTTCTTCCAGGCGGGCAGCTCAGAGCTTCTGCAGGTCGCGCTGGGCCAACTGTGCGGCGGAGGTACCCGGGTACTGGGTGACCACCTGCTGCAGAATACCCTTGACCCGGTCGGTGTGACCCAGGCGGCGCTCGACATCGGCCAGCTTGTACAGCGAGTCCGGCACCTTGCTGTGCTTCGGATACAGCTGGCTGACCTTGGCAAACGCCTGGCCGGCGCCCTGCAGGTCGCCCTTGGCAAGGTTCACTTCACCCAGCCAGTACTGGGCATTGCCGGCGTACTGACTGTTGGGGTACTTGCGCAGGAAGGCATTGAATGCCTGGCTGGCCTTGTCGAAATCCTTGGCCTTGATCAGGTCGAAAGCAGCGTCGTAATAGAGCTTTTCTTTCGCCGGGTCGCCAGGTTCGCTACTGGCTGCAGGGGCGGTGGCCGCGCCTGCAGCGGCACCGGCGGCTACATCACCACCGGTGGAAGAATTCTCGGGAGTTGCAGCGGGTGCACCGCCGGCTCCGATACGCCGATCCAGGTCCTGGTAACGCTCCAGGCCTTCCTGTTTCAGGCGGGCTACATCGTTTTGCAGTTCTTCGATCACGCCTTGCTGACGCGAAATCTGATCCTGCATCTGCTGCAATTGCATGAACAGCTGACCCTGCGCCGAGGCAGGGGCCGAAACCCCTCCCCCGGCGTAGGCGCCGCTCGTACCATAACCCGCTGGCGGATAACTGCTTGCGCCGTTATAGCCAGCGTTGTCATCAACAACAGGAACCTCGGCCCAGGCCACGAGTGGCAGGGCGAGAGCCAGGACGGTTACAGCACGGCGGCACGTTCGCATATCGAATTACTTACGCAGTTCGACGCGACGGTTCTGAGCCCAGGATTGCTCGTCGTTACCGGTAGCAACTGGACGCTCTTCGCCGTAGGAAACCAGTTCCAGTTGGGCTGGGGAAACGCCTTGCAGTACCAGGTAGCGCTGTACGGCTTTAGCACGACGCTCGCCCAGGGCCATGTTGTATTCGCGAGTACCACGCTCGTCGGTGTTGCCTTCCAGGACGACGCGAGCGCCATTGCCTTTCAGGTCTTTGGCGTGAACGTCCAGAGCGCGCATGGCTTCTGGCTTCAGGTCCGAGCTGTCGTATTCGAAGTAGAAGGTGGTGATTGCGCGCAGAGCGGCTTCTTCGCTCAGGGAACCGTCAACAGCACCGGTGTTAGCGCCGTAACCAGCGTTTGGATCAACAGCGCCTTCACCAGCGTTGTCGCCGCCCTTGGAGGAGCAACCTACAGCTACAGCCATGGCCAGAGCCAGCGCAGCAAACTTACCAAACTTCAGCATTTCCATCGTGAAACTCCTAATGAACCCCAATGTGTTAAGTGTTACGTAAAGCGCCGCGTCAGTTCAGGTAAGGGGACCAGGACGGTTCTCTGACTTCGCCTTGAGCGGTAGGAAGCGGGAGCCTCACGCGTCCGTTGAGAGAGACGAGCATCAAGACTCCCCGGCCCTGCTGGCGGGTGGCGTAGATTAGCATGGTGCCGTTGGGCGCAACAGTGGGTGACTCATCAAGACTTGTTTCAGAGAGGATTTTTACACTTCCTCGCTGCAAATCCTGCGCGGCCACCTTGAAGTTGGTGAAACCTTGCTGGCGATGAATCATTACCAGGGTCTTTTCATCCGCCGACAGTTTAGGGTTGGCGTTGTAGTTACCCACGAAAGTTACACGCTCGGCACCACCACCCGAAACGTTGGTTTTGTAGATCTGCGGCTTGCCGCCACGATCCGACGTGAAATAGATGGTCGAACCATCCTTGCCCCAGAACGGCTCGGTGTTGATACCCGGACCGGCCGTGACACGCGACATCTGGCGCGAAGCCATGTTCATCACATAGATGTCAGGGTTGCCGTCCTTGGACAGCACGAACGCCAGGCGCGAACCATCGGGCGACCAGGCTGGTGCACCGTTGAGGCCTTCGAAGTTGGTGATCTGCTCACGACGGCCAGTGTCGATGTGCTGTACGAAGATACGCGGACGACGCTGTTCGAACGACACATAGGCAATGCGCTTGCCGTCTGGCGCGAAGCGCGGCGACAGGATCGGCTCGCGCGACTGCAGCAGGGTCACGGCGCGGGCGCCGTCGTAGTCCGAACGCTGCAACGTGTAACGAGTGTTGTCCTTGGAGAAGCGTTCGGCGGTGACGTACAGCATGCGCGTGGAGAACGCACCCTTGATGCCGGTGAGCTTCTCGAACGACTGGTCGGCAATGTAGTGCGACATGTCACGCAGCTGGTCGGCAGTGCCCGAGACGCTGCCGGTCAGCACTTGCTGCTCGGTGGCGACGTTGAACAGCGCATATTGCACCTGCAGGCGACCGCCCGCTGGCACGATGCTGCCTACCATCACGTACTGGGCGCCCAGGGCCTTCCAGTCGCGGAAGATGACTTCGCTGGCCTGGCTAGGCTGGCTGATCATGTTCTGGCGCGGAATCGGCGCGTAGTAGCCGGAGTTGCGCAGGTCATTGCCAATGATATCGGCCATGTCCTCGGGCAGCACACTGCCACCCTGCAGGGCGAACGGCACGACCGCGATCGGCGTGGCACGGTCACTGCCGCTGGTGACCAGGATGTTCTTTTCTTCTGCAACGGCCATCCCTGCTGCGCAGCAGAGAACGACCAGCAGTCCTCTAAGAAGGTTAATCACAAGGCTAGATCCTCAGGTGTGAATGTCATCTTGAATGAACGATAGGGATTGAATTCGCTCGGTTTCAAGCCCTGCATTTCGGTCAGGCGGCCAATGTTCTTGACCGCTGCTACCGCAGAAGCATCGAACGGACCATCACCACTGGAGCGTGCAACGCTCACCGTGGTCACGGTGCCATCGGGCAACATGCCAATCTGCAGGACCACCGTCATGTTCTTGCGTGCAGAAGGTGGGCGCGCCCAGCCTTCGGCTGCGCGGGCACGTATCAGGTCGTCGAAGTCGCCGGCCACCTGGTCACCCTGCTCGTCGGCCAGCGCCTGCTGCCGTTCGGTGGAGTCGGACAACAGCTCGGCCAGGGCCTGGGCTTTCTTGTCTTCCGCCGCCTTGCGCGCCGCTTCTGCTGACTTCTTCTTGGCCGCATCGGCTGCGGCTTTCTTCTTGGCATCCTCGGCGGCCTTTTTCTTGGCCTCTTCGGCTGCCGCTTTTTTCTTCGCATCCTCGGCTGCCTTTTTCTTGGCATCCTCGGCGGCTTTCTTCTTGGCGTCTTCAGCGGCCTGCTTCTTGGCCTCTTCTGCTGCCTGTTTCTTGGCCTCTTCCTCGGCTTTCTTCTTGGCGAGGTCGGCCTGCTGTTTCTCTTCGACCTTCTTGGCTTCCTCGGCTTTCTTGGCCGCGTCGGCCTTTTTGGCCTCGTCGGCTTTCTTGGCCTCGTCGGCCTTCTTGGCTTCGGCCGCCTCGCGGGCTTCTTCGGCCTTTTGAGCCGCCTCTTCTTTCTTTTGTTCCGCAGCCTTCACCGCTTCCTGCTTCTGCTGCTCGACCTTCTTCTGTTCCATCTGCTCGACTTCGGTCTGACGCGCCGCGGTTTTCTTCGCTTCACCCGCAATCTTCTGATTGGTCTGGGTGGTGGCCTGACTTTTGGACTTCAGCTGGTACAGGGTCGCCTGGACAATAGGCTTGGCCGGCGGCAGTTCCGGGGTCATGGCAAAGCTGACGAACAGCATGCCGAACACCAGAACGTGCAGCGCGATGGCCCAGACGCTGGGCCAGAAATAGCTTTCCGAGGCGGATGGCTCTCGCTGTTGCATCAGGGCGCCTCGGTAATCAGGCCAACGTTACCGACACCGGCCTTCTGCAACCCGCCCATGGCGCCCATCACCGCGCCATAGTCGACGGCCTTGTCGCCACGGATGAACACCTGGGTCTGTTTGCCCTGGTCACGTCCGGCCGCGATGATCTTGGTCACCGCGTCGGTCATTTGCGGCAAGGTCATGGCCTTGTCCATCTGCTTTTCGGTGTCGACTTCGCTGCCAAGGTTCCAGAAATAGGTCTTGTCGGCCTTGATCGAAATGGTAAGGATCTGGACGTTGTTGTCCTGCGGCAAGGCTTCGCTGGAAACCTTGGGCAGGTCGACCTTCACGCCCTGGTTGAGCATCGGTGCGGTCACCATGAAGATGACCAGCAGTACCAACATCACATCGATGTAGGGCACCACGTTCATCTCCGCGACCGGCTTGCGTTTGTGTCGAACTCGAGCCATGGGCTTTTACCTGATCACTCTTCGCTGGTGTGCACTTTACGGTGCAGGATGGCCTGGAACTCGTCGGCGAACGTGTAGTAGCGGCCGATCAAGACTTCACTGCGTGCAGCGAAACGGTTGTAGGCAATAACTGCCGGGATTGCGGCGAACAGGCCGATCGCGGTGGCGATCAGTGCCTCGGCGATACCCGGAGCCACAGTGGCCAGGGTCGCCTGCTGGGCCGAAGCCAAGCCGCGGAAGGAGTTCATGATGCCCCATACAGTACCGAACAGACCGATGTACGGGCTGGTGGAACCGACGGTGGCAAGGAACGGCAGGCTCTGTTCGAGCTTCTCTTCTTCACGCGAGATGGCCACGCGCATGGCCCGGCCAACGCCTTCCATCACGGCGTCAGGGTCGACACCCGGTTGCTGGCGCAGGCGCGAGAACTCCTTGAAGCCGGCACGGAAGACCTGCTCCACACCCGAGTCCGGGTCCGGGTTGCTGCCGGCCTGGCGGTACAGCTTGGACAGGTCGATACCCGACCAGAAGCGCTCCTCGAAGCTTTCCAGCGCACGACGACCGGCACGCAGCATGGTGCTGCGCTGAAAAATCATGATCCACGAGGTCACCGATGCGGCCACCAGAATCAGCATGACCAGCTGCACCACGATGCTGGCATTACTGACCAGGCTCCACATGGAGGTATGGTCGACGACGTTAGCTTCCACGCTTAATCTCCTGCAATTGTTTGGTTACCCGCACCATCCGCCGCCACAAAGGCTGCACGCAGCTCGGAAGGAATGGCCCGGGGTTTGAACGTATCGGCGCGCACACAGGCCACCAGGAACTGCCCCTCGCAGAGCAGCGTTGCATCACGCTCGCGCCAGACCTGCTGCACGAAGCGCAGGCTGGCACGATTCAATTCAAGCACTTGTGCGGTGACCCGCAATTCATCGTCCAGGCGGGCCGGCGCGTGGTAGCGCGCCTCGCTGGAATGAACGACGAACAAGGTGTTCTGTTCTGCCATCGCAGACTGGGCAAAGCCCAGCTCGCGCAACCGCTCGGTGCGGGCACGCTCCATGAATTTCAGATAATTGACGTAATACACCACGCCGCCCGCATCGGTGTCCTCGTAATAGACGCGACAGCGATGTGCGAACGACTCAACCCCATTTTGCGCGCGCATACTCTAGTGCTAACTCCTCAGCTTGCCAATCCGCCCCACCAACTGTTTTTAACGGATTATGTCGTATTGCCAGCGCGACTCATGCGTGTCCGCCGATAGGACCACGAAAACGCCGGATAAGTCTGTCATTCATCGGCCAGGTCGGAAAAACCCTCGCCGTTGACCGACTCGCCCATGCGGCCCGGAATGTTCAGGCCAAAGTGCAGGTAGGCGTGCCGGGTCACCACGCGCCCACGGGGTGTGCGCATGATGTAGCCCTGCTGGATCAGGTAGGGCTCCAGCACGTCCTCGATGGTGTGACGTTCTTCGCTGATCGCCGCCGCCAGGCTGTCAACACCCACCGGGCCACCGTCGAACTTCTCGATCATGGTCAGCAGCAGGCGCCGGTCCTGGTGATCGAAACCACGCTCGTCCACGTCCAGCAGGTTCAGCGCCAGGTCGGCGATGGCCTTGGTGATGTCACCTTTGCCACGCACCTCGGCGTAGTCGCGTACACGACGCAGCAGACGGTTGGCGATACGCGGGGTGCCGCGGGCGCGCCGGGCGATCTCGAAGGCGCCCTCGTCCTCGATCGGCAGGCCCAGAATCCCGCCCGAGCGGCTGACGATGGTGGCCAGGTCTGCGGTGTTGTAGAACTCCAGGCGCTGCACGATACCGAAACGGTCGCGCAGCGGATTGGTCAGCATGCCGGCGCGGGTGGTTGCCCCGACCAGAGTGAACGGCGGCAAATCGAGCTTGATCGAACGTGCGGCCGGCCCCTCGCCGATCATGATATCCAGCTGGAAGTCTTCCATGGCCGGGTACAGCACTTCCTCGACGATCGGCGAAAGCCGGTGAATCTCGTCGATGAACAGTACATCGTGGGGTTCCAGGTTGGTCAGCAGCGCCGCCAGATCGCCCGGACGCTCAAGGATCGGCCCGGAGGTGCTCTTGATCGAAACGCCCATCTCCTGCGCGATGATGTTGGCCAGGGTGGTCTTGCCCAGGCCCGGCGGGCCGAAGATCAGCGTATGGTCCAGCGACTCGCTGCGCCCACGTGCCGCCTGGATGAAAAGCGCCATCTGCTCGCGCACCACTGGCTGCCCGATGTACTCGTCCAGGCGCAATGGCCGGATCGCCCGGTCCTGGACCTCTTCGCGGTCGCGCCCGGTAGCGGCTATGAGTCGGTCGGCTTCGATCACTTAAATCATCCCCTTGAGGCTGCGCCGGATCAGCTCTTCGCTGCTCAGGCCCTTGGCATCGATGGCCGCCACGGCGCGGCTGGCTTCCTGCGGCTTGTAGCCCAGCGAGATCAGCGCGCTGACCGCATCGGTTTCGGCAGTGGAGGCACTTGCCACCGGCTGCGGGCCGTCGGACACCAGGGTAAACAGGCTTGGCGCGGTTTCCCAGGCCTTGAAGCGGTCCTTGAGTTCGACCAGCAGGCGCTCGGCGGTCTTCTTGCCCACCCCCGGCACCTTGACCAGCGCCGAGGTGTCCTGGGCCTGCACGCAGCGTATCAGGTCGTCGACCTCCAGGCCCGACATCAATGCCAGGGCCAGCTTGGGCCCTACGCCGTTGAGGCGGATCAGCTCGCGGAACAGCTCGCGCTCGCGCTTTTCGTGAAAGCCATACAGCAGGTGCGCGTCTTCACGTACCACCAGGTGGGTGTGCAGCGTCACTGCCTCGCCAACCTTGGGTAGGCGATACAGGGTGGTCATCGGCACCTCGAGCTCGTAGCCCAGGCCGTTGACATCGACAATCAGGTGCGGCGGCTGCTTTTCAGCCAGGGTACCGCGCAAACGTCCAATCACGTTCAGGTCCTTTATCCAGGGCGCCGGGGCGATCAAGCCCGCCATCAGCCGCCATGATTGCAAGCCGGCGGTGGCCGGCAAGCGAAATTGTGTTAACCGATGATGCTATCAGAGCCTTAGGCGGCCACTGCGGCTGCGTGCAGCGCCCAGCCCGTGCGGCACCAGGCTGGAACGGGTATGGGCATGGCACAGGGCGATGGCCAGGGCATCGGAGGCGTCTATCTGCGGCTTCTGGGTGAGCTTGAGCAGGTGCATGACCATCATCTGCACCTGTTCCTTGTTGGCCCCGCCCGTACCGGCGACCGCCTGCTTGACCTGGGTGGCACTGTACTCGGCGATCTCCAGGCCCTCTTCGACCCCGGCGACGATGGCGGCGCCGCGCGCCTGGCCGAGCTTGAGCGCCGAGTCGGCGTTGCGCGCCATGAACACCCGCTCGATACCCATGGTCACCGGCCCGTGCAACTGGATGATTTCGCGCACGCTGCGGTATACCACCTGCAGGCGCTCGGGCAGCTCGCCGCTGCCGGTACGGATGCAACCGGAGGCCACGTACTCGCACCCGCGCGCCGTGTGGCGCACCACACCATAGCCGGTAATCCGCGAGCCGGGGTCAATACCAAGAATCAGAGTCATATCGCCTGCGCAACCAGTGGCGCACCGGGGCGCCATTAAAAAGACAGAAGCCGGACCCGTCACGGGCACAAGGTGCCTGCGGACGAATCCGGCCTCGAGTACGCCAGAACTGAACCTTAGCCGAGTTGTTCCATGACTTCGTCAGGAATTTCGGCGTTGGAATACACATTCTGCACATCGTCCAGGTCTTCAAGCATGTCGATCAGCTTGAGCACCTTCTGTGCGCCCTCCAGGTCGAGTTCGGCGCTGGTGGTCGGCTGCATGACGATTTCCGCGTCCGCAGCCTTGAAGCCGGCAGCCTCCAGGGCAGTACGCACCGCATAGAAGCTGGCAAACGAGGTGAACACGTCGAACGAGCCATCTTCGTTGCTGACCACGTCGTCGGCATCGGCCTCCATCGCCGCTTCCATCAGCGCGTCTTCATCGACACCGGCGGCAAAGCTGATCTGCCCCTTGCGCTCGAACAGATAGGCCACCGAGCCATCGGTGCCCAGGTTGCCACCGCACTTGCTGAAGGCATGGCGCACGGCCGCGGCGGTGCGGTTGCGGTTGTCGGTCATGGCCTCGACCATGATCGCCACGCCGCCCGGGCCGTAGCCTTCGTAGCTGAGCTCTTCGACATTGTCAGCTTCGGTTGCGCCTGCACCACGGGCCACGGCGCGATCGATGATGTCGCGGCTCATGTTCGCGCCCAAGGCCTTGTCCAGCGCCAGGCGCAGGCGCGGGTTGGAATTCGGGTCACCACCGCCCTGCTTGGCGGCGACGGTCAGCTCACGAATCCACTTGGTGAAGATCTTGCCTCTCTTGGCATCCTGGCGCTCTTTGCGGTGCTTGATGTTCGCCCACTTGGAATGACCCGCCATAACTGACTCCAGAAATCCTTGAAACAAAACCACGCCCCCGCCAGAAGAAAACCTGGCGTGGGCAATCAATTCGGTATGCCGTAACGCAAAGGCGCATCCAAGTGGATGCGCCCCGGGCCCGCTTACTCAGCCTTGGGCTGTTCGCGCAGACGGATGTGCAGCTCACGCAGTGCCTTGGCATCGACCAGGCCTGGGGCCTGGGTCATGACGCACGCAGCACTCTGGGTTTTCGGGAAGGCGATCACTTCGCGAATCGACTGGGCGCCGGTCATCAGCATCACCAGGCGGTCCAGACCGAAGGCCAGGCCACCGTGCGGCGGTGCACCGAACTTCAGCGCGTCGAGCAGGAAGCCGAACTTCTCTTCCTGTTCCGCCGCCTCGATGCCCAACAGGCGGAACACGGCCTGCTGCATCTCTTTGCGGTGGATACGGATCGAACCGCCACCCAGTTCGGTGCCGTTGAGCACCATGTCATAGGCGCGCGACAGCGCGGTGGCCGGGTTGGCCTCCAGCTCTTCAGGGGAGCATTTTGGCGCGGTGAACGGGTGGTGCAGCGCCGTGAAGCTGCCGTCGTCGTTCTCTTCGAACATCGGGAAGTCGACAACCCACATCGGTGCCCATTCGCAGGTCAGCAGGTTGAAGTCGTTGCCGACCTTGATGCGCAGCGCGCCCAGGGCTTCGCTGACGATCTTGGACTTGTCGGCACCGAAGAACACGATGTCGCCATCGACCGCGCCCACGCGATCGAGGATCACGTTCAGGTTGGCCTCGGGGATGTTCTTGACGATTGGCGACTGCAGGCCCTCGACGCCCTTGGCGCGCTCGTTGACCTTGATGTACGCCAGGCCCTTGGCACCGTAGATGCCGACGAACTTGGTGTACTCGTCGATACGGCTGCGCGGCATGCTCGCCCCGCCCGGTACACGCAGTGCGGCAACGCGGCATTTCGGGTCGTTGGCCGGGCCGCTGAACACCTTGAAGTCGACCGCTTGCAGCTGGTCGGCCACATCCACCAGTTCCAGCGGGTTGCGCAGGTCAGGCTTGTCCGAACCGTAGCGGCGCATGGCCTCTTCGAAGGTCATGTGCGGGAATTCGCCGAACTCCAGGTCCAGGACTTCCTTGAACAGTTTGCGGATCATGCTTTCGGTCAGGCCCATGATCTCGGTCTCGTCCAGGAAGCTGGTCTCGATATCGATCTGGGTGAATTCCGGCTGGCGGTCGGCGCGCAGGTCTTCGTCGCGGAAGCACTTGGCGATCTGGTAGTAGCGATCGAAACCGGCCACCATCAGCAGTTGCTTGAACAGCTGGGGCGATTGCGGCAGGGCAAAGAAGCTGCCAGCGTGGGTACGGCTTGGCACCAGGTAGTCACGCGCGCCTTCCGGGGTAGCGCGGGTCAGGATCGGCGTCTCGACGTCGAGGAAGCCGTTTTCGTCAAGGAAGCGACGGATGCTGGTGGTGATGCGCGAGCGCAGACGCAGCTTCTCGGCCATCTCCGGACGACGCAGGTCGATGAAGCGATAGCGCAGGCGGGTCTCTTCACCCACGTCGGAGTACTCGTTGAGCGGGAACGGCGGGGTTTCCGCTTCGTTCAGCACTTCGAGCTCGTAGCCCAGCACTTCGATGGCGCCCGAGGCCATGTTGGCGTTGACTGCGCCTGCAGGGCGCGGACGCACCTTGCCGGTGATCTTCACCACGTACTCGCTGCGCACGCGGTCGGCGGCAGCAAAGCTTTCTGCGCGGTCCGGGTCGAACACGACCTGAGCCATGCCTTCGCGATCACGGATGTCGAGGAAAATCACCCCGCCGTGGTCGCGACGACGATGGACCCAGCCGCAAAGGGTAATTTCCTGACCTTCCAGGCTCTCGTTCAGTTGGCCGCAATAGTGGCTGCGCATCATGATGGTGGTTTCGCTTCTCGTCATTCGTGAATTCGGGTGTGGGCCTTGCCGGCCCCAGGGGGCCCATAGTGCAAGACCCTGGCAGTACAGTTCAACTCAGTCGGCCTTGTCGGCGCCCGCCAGGTTCTTTTTGGTGCCGGTCTTGAAGTCGGTTTCATACCAGCCGGTGCCGCCCAGGCGGAAGCCCGGGGCAGAAATCAGCTTCTTCAGGGCAGGTGCCTGGCAGGCCGGGCAATCGGTCAGCGGCGCTGCGCTGATCTTCTGCAGAACTTCCATCTGGTGGCTGCAGGAACCGCATTGATAGTCGTACAGGGGCATTGGCGTATCTCGTTGACCACTGCGCGGGCCGCGCCACGCAGCAAAAAGCGGGATTATATATGGTTAACCGGGGCTGTGCAGCCCGCCCGCCGTGCCAGCGCACGAATGGTTCAGGGCTTGGCGCCGCCCCCCAGCACGTAGACCACGCAGATCACCCGCACCAGGCCGCTGAAATTCTTGACGCCGCCGTGGCGAAGGTGGACTTCGCGGTCCACATGGGACAGCACCGCATTGACCGTACACCGGTTGGCGGCGGCAATGCGCTCGAGGATTTTCCAGTAGACCTCTTCCAGGCGCAAGCAGGTGGCGAAGCCGTTGAGTCGCACCGAACGCGACAGCGGGCGCGCCAGGCCCATATTGAAATCTGCCTGAAAAGGATCACCAGGGGCCATACGAAGTTGCTCGGCGGTGCATGCACGTTCATTCACGACTCGCGACATATTCATCCCACGCATTGACTGACAGGAAGTTCATCACCGGGATACTTGCTATCCAGGTACCTGCCTATGAAGCGCTGTTCATCGTATTGCAACCAGCAGACCGCGAGCCTGCGCAGCGTAGGAATAACCTTTTAGTTGAGTTCATGTACCACACCTGCTGAAACTGTTCCACGCCGGCCGCAGCACGCAGGAAGTACCCATTAAAAAGCCCGATTCCTCTAAGGAAGAATCGGGCTTGCGTCTTTCAACAGGCGCCTTTACAGGCGCCGAACACTCACTTGGCCAACAGCGAGCGCAGCATCCAGGCAGTCTTTTCATGGGCCTGCATGCGCTGGGTCAACAGGTCGGCGGTCGGCTCGTCGCTGACCTTGTCCAGCAACGGGAACAGGCTGCGCGCGGTACGCACCACGGCTTCCTGGCCATCGACCAGTTGCTTGATCATCTCTTCAGCCGCCGGCACACCTGGCTCCTCCTTGATCGAGGACAACTTGGCGTAGGTGGAATAAGTACCCGGCGCCGGGAAGCCCAGTGCACGAATTCGCTCGGCGATGGCATCGACTGCCAGGGCCAGTTCGTTGTACTGGCCTTCGAACATCAAGTGCAGTGTATTGAACATCGGCCCGGTCACGTTCCAGTGGAAGTTATGGGTCTTCAAGTACAGTACATATGTATCCGATAACAGATGCGACAAGCCGTCAACAATGGACTTGCGATCTTCTTCACTGATACCAATATCAATTGCCATGTACATTTCCTTCCTGTGATGTCAGTTCAACATGCTGGAAGCACTGTACCAAGAGTTGCGCGTGCCTGCAGCTCCGATTGCCGGTCTGGCGTGCGACACAGGGCTGCAGCCGCGCGGCCCGTTTGGCCCGCTGATTTGAGAAGCACCCGGCTTTGCTGTTAAATAGGCACTGTGCCGTCATTGCGCATTTTTTGTGCAATGGCGCATAGGCTGCAGCCACGCTTTGGCGACTCATCGGTAACCGCGCACCGTGGGTTCAGCTCTTCCTGTGATATGCCTGAATAAAATGTGAGCCAAACCACCATGTTCAAGATCGTTCACCTGTTGACGGGCGCAGCTGCCTTGCTGCTGTCCCTGATTCCTAGCCTGAGGGGCGAAGCTGTCCCTTTCCTGCAACAACCCGATGCCATCTACCTGGCGCTGTTCGGGCTGCTCAACCTGATCCTGGTGCCTGTGCTGCCAATGCACTACCGCGGCGCGCGCCAGTACCTGCAACACACTGCCAGCGCGCTGCTGGTGCTTGCAGTGGTATTGCAAGCGGTCACTGTGCTGCTGCGCCCGGAGCTGGGCAATGTCGCGGCCATGGTCTGCGCCCTGCTGGCCGTGCTGCTGCATCTGGTGGCGGGCCTGGCCAAGGTTGGCCGTGCGCGCAGCCAGGCACCTGCCTACGACATGAGCAACCGCGACACGGGCACCGTGAAGTGGTTCAACACGTCCAAGGGCTTTGGATTCATTTCGCGGGATTCCGGCGATGACATCTTCGTGCACTTCCGGGCCATTCGTGGCGAGGGTCACCGGGTGCTGGTGGAGGGTCAGCGTGTGGAGTTTTCGGTGATGAACCGGGACAAGGGCCTGCAGGCCGAGGATGTGATTGCGGCACCGCGTCGCTGATCCTAGCGTGAAGAACCGCGACGGCCACTCGGCCGATCGCGGTTTTTTTACGCCTACTCACCCGCCCTGCTCTGCTGTCGATCTGCACTGAGCCTTTAAGCCCGCTGCGCGAGGCGCATGCATCAATAGTGCGGGGGCGGCGCTTCTTCCTCGTTGGACTCGTACTGCCCCACCATCTCCTCATAACGCTTGAGCAGCGCGCCCATCTGCAGCTGCAGCCGTTCAACCACCCGCTGCTGCTCCACCAGCACATCGTTCAGCGCCAGCAGCGTATCGTCCTGAAATGCCAGACGACTCTCCAACTCGGTTACCCGTGCTTCCAGGGTCATGATTCAAGCCTCGATCGGTTGAAGATAATCACCAAGCTCACGCTCGACGATGCGGCGCACATGAGCCAGCGCCTCGGCTGTATAAACCAGCGCCGGCACGCGCCCCCACACCGGGCCAGGCCATGCCACATCGCTCTGGCGTCGCACGATCACATGCATGTGCAACTGGCTCACGACGTTGCCCAGGGTCGCGACATTCATCTTGTCGGCATCGAACAGCCCGTCGAGCAACTTGGCCAGCAACGTGGTCTCTTGCCAGAGTTGCTGCTGCGCCTCTTCATCAAGTTCGAATACTTCGCTGACAGCAGGACGCCGCGGCACCAGAATGAACCACGGATAGTTAGCATCCTTACTAAGTAACAAGCGACAAAGAGGTAAGTCCCCCAACGCAATCGTGTCTTGTTGCAAACGTGAATCAAGAGCAAACACAGAACAATCTCCTCGCACCTTTCAATCCCGATACCTGCACCCGGCAGGTGATTGACGCAAGGATACTCCCGATTGGAGTCACAGGCATGAGTACATGGCGCTCCATCCCGGGGCAGGCAGACCACACTGCACGCAGGAGGTCCGCTCACGCCGGTAACAAAACGCTACTTTTCGCACCAAAATAGCGCCTCGCGAACACAATCAGCACCGCCTCCTACCGAAAACTACTCACTTGTCCTACAAGCCGGTAACGTTTTGACTTCAAAGTCGATTTTTTGCTTATTCCGCGACGGCATCGACCCTCAAACCAAAAGATCTGTACACCCCCGGTTTTCGGGCACCACGCGCCCTTTGGCCAACGAAATGTGAAAATTTCATCAACGCACCGCGCAATTGAGCACGCTTGTTGCATTCATCTCTGCCCAACGTCGGCATGGCGCCTGCATAAGCAAGCCAAGTGCGACAAATAACAACAGCTGCAGGGGCAACCAGGGAGTTTTGGCATCAAAGGCTTGGCGTGATTGCGCTGCCTTTGCTGCTCTGCGAAACAGCGCTGTAGTTGAACGCACCGGTCATGCCGGGGCGTAATTTGCGACAGGGATTTAACCGTTTGCGACGGGACCATAAAGTTAATGAAAGGTTCCTTTCGCAAGTATCGCCAACGACAGTCAGCGTGATATACATTTCGCCGACTCAAAAAAGAAAGAGCCGCCCCATAAAAAAACCAGGGGGCAAGGCCGTAATCTTCCAAAACCAAAGGAGCAAATCACGATGCGCGTGATGAAGTGGAGCATAATCGCCCTGGCCGTAGCGGCAGGCACCTCGCAGCTGGCCATGGCGTCTTCTCAGGATGAATCCAAGGGGTTTGTAGAAGACAGCAGCTTGAACGTCAAACTTCGCAACCTGTACTTCAGCCGTGACTACCGCAACGTCCCCAACACCGAGCAGAGCCGCGCTGCAGAGTGGGGCCAAGGCTTCATCGGCACCTTCGAATCGGGCTTCACCCAAGGCACCATCGGCGTCGGCGTCGACGCAATCGGCATGCTGGGTCTGAAACTGGACGGCGGCAAGGGCACTGCCGGCACCGGCCTGTTCCCGACCGGCTCCGACGAACGCTCGCAGGACGACTACTCCAAAGGCGGCGCAGCCATCAAGTTCCGGATTTCCGACACCGTCCTGAAAGTGGGTGACCAGTTCACCTCGCTGCCAGTGCTGGCCACCGACGACAGCCGCTTGCTGCCTGAAATGGCCCAGGGCGCGTTGATCACCAGCAACGAAATCAAGGGGCTGACGCTCAACGCCGGTCGCTTCACCAGCATCACCGCACAAGACCAGACCAACCGTGACGGCGGCATCCACCTGACCAAGGCCGACGTACTGGGCGGCACCTACGCGTTCAGCGACGAGCTCAGCACCAGCCTCTACTACTCCAAGGTCGAAGACTACTGGCGCAAATACTACGCCAACGTGAACTGGAGCCTGCCGATCAACGACGAGCAGGGCCTGGTGTTCGACTTCAACTTCTACAACACCAAGAGCACCGGCGCCGCGCTGGAAAAAGCCTACGACGGCGACAAGATCGACAGCCGTGCATTCAGCCTGTCCGCCGCCTACACCATCGGCGCGCACACCTTCACCCTGGCGCACCAGCGCATCAGCGGCGACGGCGGCTACGCCTACGGCGTCGACGGCGGCGGTACCGTGTTCCTGGCCAACTCGGTGGCACGTTCGGACTTCAACTCCGAAGACGAGAAATCCTGGCAGGCTCGCTACGACATCAACATGGCCACCTTCGGCGTACCGGGCCTGAGCTTCATGACCCGCTACATCCGTGGTACCGATGCCAACGTTTCCTCCGGCAACAACGGCAAAGAGTGGGAACGCGACATCGAAGCCAAGTACGTACTGCAGGAAGGCCCGGCCAAAGACCTGAGCTTCCGCGTTCGCCAGGCCACCTACCGCTCCAGCGATGCGGTGTACAACAACTCGTCGCCTTCGATCGACGAACTGCGCCTGATCGTCGAGTACCCGCTGAGCATCCTGTAAGCCTTCCGGCTCACGGACCCCAGCTCGAAAAAGCCCGGCCCTGCCGGGCTTTTTCTTTTGTGTTGATGCACTTGGCGCAGTTTCCCGCGCCACCATCCTATACGTCACCGAATCGCCCCCGTACAATGCGGGGTCATTTCAGTTAAGCAACCGACAACGGCCTACCATGCGCACCAGTCAATATTTGCTCGCCACACAGAAAGAAACCCCTTCCGACGCGGTCGTCATCAGCCACCAGCTCATGCTGCGTGCCGGCATGATCCGCAAGCTCGCATCCGGCCTTTATACCTGGCTGCCGATGGGCCTTCGCGTGATGCGCAAGGTCGAAGCCGTGGTACGCGAGGAAATGAACGCCGCAGGCGCCCTGGAAGTGCTGATGCCGGCCATTCAGCCCGCTGAACTGTGGCAGGAGTCCGGCCGCTGGGAGCAGTACGGCCCCGAGCTGCTGCGCTTGAAGGACCGCCATGGTCGCGAGTTCTGCGTGGGGCCTACCCACGAAGAGGTCATCACCGATCTCGCGCGCAACGAGCTGAGCAGCTATAAACAGCTGCCACTGAACATGTACCAGATCCAGACCAAGTTCCGCGACGAGATCCGTCCGCGCTTCGGCCTGATGCGCGGTCGCGAGTTCATCATGAAGGATGCCTACTCCTTCCATGCCGACCAGGCGTCCCTGCAACAAACCTATGACCGCATGCACCAGGCGTACTGCAATGTGTTCACCCGCCTGGGCCTGGATTTCCGCCCCGTGCAGGCCGACACCGGCTCGATCGGTGGCAGCTGGTCCCACGAATTCCACGTGCTGGCCGAGTCCGGTGAAGACGACGTGATCTTCAGCGACAGCTCCGACTACGCCGCCAACATCGAGAAGGCCGAAGCGATCCCGCGGGAAACCGTGCGCCCTGCCCCCACCGAGGAGCTGCGCCTGGTCGATACCCCGGACGCGAAAACCATCGCCGCCCTGGTCGAAAACTACGGCGTGCCGATCGAGCGCACCGTCAAGACCCTGATCGTGCATGCCGCCGAAGAAGGCAAGCTGATTGCCCTGATCGTCCGTGGCGACCACGAACTCAACGAAATCAAGGCTGCCAACCTGCCACAGGTGGCCAGCCCGCTGGTGATGGCCAGCGACGCCGAACTGCGCGACGCCATCGGCGCCGGCGCCGGCTCCCTGGGCCCGCTGAACCTGCCGCTGCCGTGCATCATCGACCGTTCCGTGGCCTTCATGAGCGACTTCGGCATCGGTGCCAACATCGACGACAAGCACTACTTCGGCGTGAACTGGGAGCGCGACCTGCCCGTACCGGAAATCGCCGACCTGCGCAACGTGGTAGCCGGCGACCCGAGCCCGGACGGCAAGGGTACGCTGATGATCAAGCGCGGCATCGAAGTCGGGCACATCTTCCAGCTGGGCACCAAGTACAGTGAAGCACTCAAGTGCCAGGTGCTGGGCGAGAACGGCAAGCCGGTGACCCTGGCCATGGGCTGCTATGGCATTGGTGTTTCGCGCGTGGTCGCCGCTGCCATCGAGCAGAACTACGACGACAAGGGCATCATCTGGAGCGATAGCCTCGCGCCATTCCAGATCGCCCTGGTACCGCTGCGCTACGAAACCGCCGAAGTGCGCGAAGCCACCGACAAGCTCTACGCCGAGCTGACCGCCGCCGGTTTCGAAGTGCTGCTGGACGACCGTGACAAGAAAACCAGCCCGGGGATCAAGTTCGCCGACATGGAACTGATCGGCATCCCGCACCGCATCGTGGTCAGCGACCGGGGCCTGGCCGAAGGCAACCTGGAATACAAGTACCGCAAGGACAGCGAGGCCCAGGCCTTGCCCGTGGCCGAGGTGCTGTCGTTCCTGCAAGCCCGTATTCGTCGCTGATAGCCAACACAAGAGTAGCCATGTTCAAGCGAATCACCTTCGGAGGCGCCGCCCTGTGCGGCGCCGTGCTGCTCAGCGGCTGCGCCAACCAGATGTCCCAGCGCAGCGAGCATGAGGAGCGGATCGAGCGCAAGCTGCTCGAGCACAGCCTGCAGATCGATGTCGGAGAGCCCAAGGTACTCGAGCTGCCGCAACGGCGCGTGCGCGTTCACGAACAGAAGAACTTCGAAGTCACCGAATTCGAAGTGACCCGTCGTTATGATCGCTACACGCCCTACCAACCCTGGCGCGAAATCTACGAGATCCCGCTGGGCGCAGTGGCCGTGGTTGCCGGTATCGGCGCCAATGTGGTCAATGTGTTCGCACTGGGCAACCTGCCCGACAGCGTGACCCATGACTGGCTCAGCTATGGCGTGGCCGGGCTCAACCCGTTCATGAACGTGCAGTCCAACGGCCGCGCACAACAGAACCTGGCCAGTATCAGCGAAGTGCAGAAGGACAAACGCCAGGAGTACACCAGCCTGCCGTGGGGCGAACGCCCGGTCGAGGTCAAGGCTGGCAAGCTCACCCACGAGCTGACCACCGACCGCAATGGTGTGTTGCGCCTGAACCTGCTCGACAGCCCGTTCACCGAACAGAACCTGACCCAGGTGGGCACCTTGCACCTGGCCGTGGCCGATGAAGAAAACAACGTGCGTGCCGACGCCAGCCTGCTGCTCAGCCCAACGCTGCGCGGCAAACTGGTCGAAGCCCATGAGCTGATCTACGACGACCTTGAAGACGACGAGGTGGGCGAGTGGGTGCACCGGGTCAAGCGCTTGTCCGAACTCGGCCTGGAAGAGGAAGCCAGCGAGCTGGAACAGAGCCTGATCGAGCTGACCCGCAATGATCCGGAGCTGCAACAGGAGTTTCTCAAGGCGCTGACCAGGGATGCCGGCCGCCTGGTGGCAGACCCCGGCGCGAAGTAGCTCCAGCACCATGAACGCCAGGCATCGACCACGATGCCTGGCGTTTCACTCGGGCGTGAACAGCTCCAGCTGAACATGCGCCCCACGCAAGTCGTGCAACCGCACGCCAATTCCCAGCAACCTGACCGGCTTGGCGCCACGCGCGAAAGCCTGGCTGAGCAGTTGCCGGTAGCTTTCAAGATCACGCCCCGCCCCCGCCTGCTCCAGGGTGGTCTGGGTGAAGTCATGGAACTTGACCTTGACGAACGGCTTGCCCGGCCGGTAACTGTCGTCGATCCGGGCCATGCGACCGCCCAGCGATTCCAGCAGTTCAGGCAGTTTTTCAAGGCAGCTGGCCAGGTCCGGCAGGTCGCTGTCGTAGGTGTTCTCGACGCTCACCGACTGGCGCCGGCTGTCGTTGTGCACCACCCGCTCGTCAATGCCGCGCGCCAGCCCGTAAAGACGCTCGCCGAAACTGCCGAACTCGCGGACCAGGGCCAGGCGGTCCCACTCGCGCAGATCCTTGCAATCGACAATGCCCAGGCGCCCCAGCTTGTCAGCCGTGACCTTGCCAACCCCATGCAGCTTGGTCACTGGCAAGCAGGCGACGAAGTCTTGCACCTGTGCCGGGGTAATCACGAACAAGCCGTTGGGTTTGCGCCAGTCACTGGCAATCTTGGCCAGGAACTTGTTGGGCGCCACCCCCGCCGATACCGTGATGTGCAGGCGCTGGGACACCCGCCGGCGAATGTCGTCGGCAATGCGCGTGGCACTGCCGGAAAACTTCGGGCTGTCGGATACGTCCAGATAGGCTTCATCCAGCGACAATGGCTCGATCAGCTCGGTGTACTCGCGGAAGATGTTGTGAATCTCCCGCGAGGCTTCCTTATAGGCATCCATGCGCGGCTTGACGATGGTCAGGTCGGGGCACAGCTTCAACGCGTGGTGCGACGACATCGCAGAGCGTACGCCAAAGGCCCGCGCTTCGTAGTTGCAGGTAGCAATCACCCCGCGCCGGTCGGCCGAGCCACCCACGGCCAGAGGCTTGCCGGCCAGCCGCGGGTCGTCGCGCATCTCGATGGCTGCGTAGAAACAGTCGCAATCGATGTGGATGATCTTGCGTTGGGACATGGATGACCGTTAACACCGTTGATTCGTACGCGCAGTATCTCACTCGTCACCACCGGCTGCACCCTGCACCCGTCACCCCGGGCAAATGCCCTGCAGCCCCCGCCTTAGCGCGCCCGCAGCCAGATCACAAACGCTAAGCAATTGAACAAAAAAGGATTTCTGGATTTTAGCGGTTGACACGTTCTGAGATATCTGTAGAATCCACTCCACAGACGCGGGATGGAGCAGTCTGGTAGCTCGTCGGGCTCATAACCCGAAGGTCGTCGGTTCAAATCCGGCTCCCGCAACCAA